>DATIYN010000254.1:0-16787 GCA_035517595.1 Burkholderiales bacterium | reverse complement strand
TCGTGGATTTCGCGCCGGTGACGCAGGTGTCGCACTTCCCGTTCTTCGTCGTCGTGCCCGCGTCGATCGGCGTGGGCACGCTCGCCGAGCTCGTCGCCTACGCGAAAGCGCGTCCCGGCCAGCTCTCGTACGCCTCCAACGGCAGCGGCACGATGGCCCACCTCGGCATGGAGATGCTCAAGCAGGCGACCGGCATGGACCTGCTGCACGTGCCCTACAAGGGCTTCGGTCCGGCGCTGCCGGACCTGCTCTCGGGTCGCGTCACGGTGATGATGGCGGACCTCGCGCCGGTCGGGCAGCACCTGCGCTCGGGCGCGCTGCGCGCGCTCGCCGCGACCTCGCGCGAGCGCTCGTCGTTCCTGCCCGAGGTGCCGTCGGTGGCCGAGCTCGGGCACCCGGGCTACGAGATCGACGTGTGGTTCGGCCTGTTCGCGCCGGCGAAGACGCCGCCGGAGATCGTCGCGAAGCTGAACGCGGAGGCGGTCCGCTACCTCGGCTCGGCCGAGGCGAAGGAGGCCTTCGGCAAGGTCGGCCACGAACCGCTGCCGTCCAGCCCCGGGGCCGTGCGCGCGCGCGTGGCCGCCGAGCAGAAGTCCTTCGCCAGGGCGGTGAAGGACGCCGGACTGAAGCCGGAGTAGCTATTTCAGCTTCGCGGTGAGCAGGCGCAGCCGCTCGGCGAGCGAGCCGAGCAGCGACTCGGCGAAGTCCGGGTGGGTCTTCACGAGCATCAGGAACGCGGTACGGCTGACCGGCAGCAGCTCGCAGTCGGTCACCGCGACCGCGCTCGCCATGCGCGGCGCCTGCTCGATGAGCGCGAGCTCGCCGAACACGCCGCCCGGACCCAGCCGCTCGACGATGCTCGCGCCGATCTTCACCGCGACGTGGCCCTCGAGCACCGCGTACATGCGCAGCCCCGACTGGCCCTCCTGCAGGATGGTCTTGCCGCGGTCGAAGTGCACGGGCGGGTCGCTCGACAGGCCCTCGGCGAGCTCGGCGAGGCGCGCCGGGTCGAAGACCGCGCGTTCCTTCTGCGCGGCGTCCTCGGAGAGCGCGTCGGCGGCGGCGAGGCGATCGAGCGTCTCGCGCAGCCGCCCGATCATGATGCTCATGAGCATGAGCGCGAAGTCCGGCTTCTTCTGCAGGCCGGCGTGGAACTGCCGGTCGTCGAGCGCGATCACGCGGCAGGGCGTCTTCGCCACGGCGCCGGCGCTGCGCGGCGCGTGCGTGATCGAGGCCATCTCGCCGAAGATCTGGCCTTTCTTCAGCGTGCCGATGACCTTCTTGCGCGCCACCAGGTCGACCTCGCCGTCGAGCAGCAGGAACATCTTGTCGCGCATGAAGAGATACGGCCGCGCCTTCTCGTTCTCGCCGAAGAACGCCTGGCCCGCGGGGACCTTCGCGGGCTTGCCCGCGACCTTGAAGAACTCGAGCGCGACGCCGGGGAGGTAGCGGGTGTCGTCCCAGGCGCGCTTCGGGGCGGCGGCCACGTCAGGCCGCCAGCGACACGACGGACTCCTCGTAGCGCCCGGAGCCGACCTGGCCGTCCTCGAAGATGCCGTGCGCCGCGATCCAGCGTTGCGCGTCCTCGAAGGACTCGCGCGTGTACGGCTCGAACACGATGCGCTCGCCCGGGCCCCAGCGGCGCGTGTCCATCTGCTCGAGGAAGCGCGCCGGGAATTCCCTGCGGTAGAAGCGCGTGTAGAGCTCCGGGCGCAGGTCGATGTCGCGCTGCGCGCGGCGCAGCGCGCGGAAGTACTTGCGCACGTCTTCCGCGTCCACCTCGCCCGAGATCATGGTGGCGATCATGAACGTGGTGTCGATGACCTTGCGGAACCCCAGCTGCTCGGCGAAGTAGTAAGGGCCGCTGAACAGGGCCGCCGCGGGCACCTCGCGGTCCACGAGCTTCTGCAGCCGCCCGAAGAGGATGCCGTCGGCGAACGAAAGCTTGATCTGCCCGGGCTCGAGGTACTGCTCGAGCGCCTGGATCGTCGAATAGTGGCTGCCCGACTGGTAGCCCACCGAGATCGGCACGTCGGCGAGGTCCTGCGGCGACTTCACGGGCGAGTCGGCGGGCACGAACACCGCCGACGGCGCCACCGAGTAGCAGTCGGCGTAGAGCTTGCCGCGCCCGTGCGCGGCCGCCGCGTTCACCGTCCAGTGGCAGGCGCAGCTCACGCCGTCCTCGCGGCCCCGCTCGAAGGTCTGGTAGGCGCCGAACCTGTCCGCGGTGCGGTGGGACTTGCCCGGATCGTCCTTGCCCCAGCTGTCGCGGAACTCGTAGTCCAGGCCCTCGGCGCGGAAATAGCCTTTCTCCTCCGCGACCCACTCCTGCAGGCGGAAATGCGGCGCGATGACGAACTTGCCCATGGCTTGCCCCCTCCTGCTGCGAGAATATACGGTCCCCCAACGAGAAAGCCAATCCGATGCCGATTTCGATGTCCCAGGCGAGCGCGCCGCGCTTCGCCCAGATGCTCAAGAATCTGTCAGCGATCCTCGCCAGGGCGCAGGCGCACTGCGAGGCGCGCAAGATCGACCCGCTGGTCCTCGCCGCGGCGCGCCTGTATCCCGACATGTTCCCGCTCGCGCGCCAGGTGCAGATCGCCTGCGACAGCGCGAAGGGCGCGGTGGCGCGCCTGGCCGGCATCGAGATCCCGAAGCACGAGGACACCGAGAAGAGCCTCGAGGAGCTGCAGGCGCGCATCGCGAAGACGCTCGACTTCATCGCCGGCGTGACGCCGGCGCAGATCGACGGCAGCGAGGAGCGCGAGATCGTGCTGAAGCTGCGCGGCCGCGATGTGAGCTTCAAGGGCGCGCAGTTCCTGCTCGGCTTCGCCTGGCCGAACTTCTACTTCCACGTCACCACCGCCTACGACATCCTGCGCCACAACGGCGTGGAGCTCGGCAAGGCGGATTTCCTGGGCGGAAATTAGTCACATCGCGTAACACCCGGTAACGAACTTGTCTCGCGCGCGGCGCGTCCAATGGCCGCGCAATCCGAAAAGGAGGCAAGCCATGAAGCTCAAATACTGTCTCATCGCGGCGACGCTCGCCGCCGGCGCCGCGGCGCTGCCCGCGCGCGCGGCCGACCTGGGCATCTCGATCGGCATCGGCGTGCCGGTGGCGCCCCCGCCGGTGATCTACGAGCCGCCCCCGCCGGCGCCGGCCTACGGCTACGTCTGGATCCCCGGCTACTGGGGCTGGAGCGGGGAGCGCTACGTCTGGATCCGGGGTCGCTACGCCTACGGCCGGCCCGGCTACGTGTGGCGTCCGGATCGCTGGGAGCAGCGCGGCTCGCACTGGCATCACGTCGCGGGCGACTGGGAGCGCGAGCGGCACAGCGAGCACGAGCACGGCCGCGGCCACCGCTAGCCCCGCGACCTGAGGCGGGGCCGCTGCCCGCGCCGGGGGGGGACGGCGGGCGGTAAACTCGGGCGATGCGCCTCGTCATCGCCCAGTTGAAGCACGAGACCAACACCTTTTCCCCGGTGCCGACGCCGCTCGCGCGCTTCGCGCACGGCACGCCCGCGCCGCTCGAGGGCCGCGCGGTGCGCGAGGCGTTCCAGGGCACGGGCACGGCGATCGGCGCGTTCATCGAGCTCGCGGAAAAGGCGGGCGCCGAGGCGCTGTACCCGGTCGCGGGCAGCGCCGCGCCGAGCGGCCCCGTGGACAGCGCCGCCTACGAGGCGATGGCGGGCCGCATCGTCGACGCGGTCGCGCAGGGCTGCGACGCGGTGCTGCTCGACCTGCACGGCGCGATGGTCACGCAGGCGCACGACGACGGCGAGGGCGAGCTGCTCGGGCGCCTGCGCCGCGTCGCGCCGGAGGTGCCGATCGGGGTCGCGCTGGACATGCACACGAATCTCTTCCCCGCGATGGGCGAGCGCGCCACCGTGATCGCGGGCTACCAGACCTACCCCCACGTGGACATGTACGAGACCGGGGTTCGCGCTGCAGCCCCCATATTTTCTCTTTTGAATCGAAAGTCGAGACCGGTCATGGCGCACGGCTTTCGCCCCATGCTGCCGCACGTGATGCGCCAGTCGAGCCTCGACGCGCCGAACAGGGAGATTCAGGCGCGAGCCAAGGAGATGGAGAAGCAGGGCGCCCTCTGCGCGAGCTTTTTCGTCGGCTTCCCGCATGCCGACATTCCGTACGCGGGCTCATCCGCGGTGGTGGTGACCGACGGCGACGCGGCGAAGGCGCGCGCGCTCTGCGACGAGCTGCTCGACATGGCCTGGCGCGCGCGCGAGCAGTTCGTCTACCGCGTCGAGCCGCTCGATGCCTCGCTGCGGCGCGCGCGCGACGCGGGCGGCGGCTCGGGCGGCCCGGTGGTGCTGCTCGACCACTACGACAACTGCGCCTCCGGCGGCACCATGGACACGATGGCGGTCCTGGGCGGCATCCTCGATGCGGGCCTGGAGGACGTCGCGGCGTTCGCCGTCTGCGATCCGGCGGCGGTGGAGCAGATGAAGCGCGCCGGCGTCGGCGCGCGCGTCACGCTGCCGCTCGGCGGCAAGCTCGACATGCCGGCGCTGGGGCTGAAGGGCCGGCCGCGCGAGGTCACCGGCAGCGTGCGGCGCATCGTCAACGGCCTGTACCGCAACGAGGGGCCCATGGCGCGCGGCGATCTCGTCGACATGGGCGCCGCGGCGGTGCTCGACACCGGCAAGGCCGAGATCGCGGTGATCTCGCGGCACGTCGAGCCTCACGACATCGCCGCGTTCCGCACGCTCGGCATCGAGCCGCAGCGAAAGCGCTACGTCATGCTCAAGAGCCGCGTGCACTGGCGCGCGGGCCTGGGGCCGCTCGCGCGCGCGGTCGTCGAATGCGCGGGCGAGGGCGTCTGCACGTCGGATTATTCACAGCTGCGGTTCCGCCGCGTGCGCCGGCCCGTGTTTCCGCTCGATCCCGAAACCCGACCGTCCGTCTGAAGCCTCCGGAAGCGCGTCACGAATGCCCTGGCTTTCGTGACGAACCGCCGCTTTGCCGGGCGGCAGGAAGTCACGCCTCGGCACGCAAAGCGACGCCGGCCCGCCGGCGCAAGCGTACAAGGGAGTCATGGCGAACTTCAGGAAAGGAGCCGTCATGAACAACAGCAGGAAACTCGCGCTCGCCGCTCTCGCGCTCGCTGCGCTCTCCGGATGCGCCACTACGGGCACCGACCTGGCCGCGAACGAGGCCGCGGCGCCGGCCGCCGTAGCAGTGTCCCGGCCGGCCCCGAGCTACGGCACCATGGGCGGCTACCGCTATCGCCGCCTGGTGCGGGTGACGATCGTGTCGGCGTCCTAGGAGCCGCTCAGCACCACCAGGTTGTTCATCACGGAGCGCACGCCCTCGACCCCCATCGCGGCGAGGGCGATGCGCTGCTTGTCGGAAGGCCCCTCGACCGTCCCGTAGATCGTCACGACGCCGTCGTTGGCCTCGGCGTCGCCGCGCGACAACGCCTTGCGCGCGAGGACTTCAGCGCGCGCCGGGCGGCGGCGGCGGCGGCGTGCCGGCGGGGGGAGGCGGGATGTTCGCGCTGGACGACGGCGCCGGCGCGTTGGCGGGCGGCGGCGGCGGCGACGTGTAGTGCGTCGCGGGCCTCGAGGAATAGCCGTAGCCGCCGTAGGTCGGAATCCTGTGGCCCTTGGCGTACATGCACTGCAGGTAGCCGTTGTCGTAGCGCCGCTGCACGCCGTATTGCGAGGCGCCGGCGGCGCTCGTTCCGGCGAGGCTTCCGCCGAGCAGGCCGACGCCCGCACCGGTCGCGGCGCCGCTGCGGCCGCCGATCGCGGCGCCTGCCACCGCGCCGACGGCGGTGCCGATCGCGGCGCTCTTCAGGCCGCTGTTCGCCGCCGCGTCGTCGGGCGAGCCGACCTGGCTGCTCGCATACTGGCGGCACTCGTAGTCGTCGGCGCGGAACTGGTCGAAGCTCTTGCCGGTGCCGGGCAGCGCCATGACGCTGGGACCGGTGGGCATGCTCACGCAGCCTGCGAGCGCCGCGAGCGCGCCCAACGCGATGACGATCTTCGCCGGTCTTTTCATGGCGTCAGTTCTGCGGCTGCGGCGCCACGCGCTGCCAGCCCGCCGGACATTCCTTCACGTAGGGATAGTAGGCGCGCGAATCGGCGCAGTAGTACCAGTAGCCCGAGGGCTGCGACGGCTGCGCCTGCGGCTGCTCGACGTACACCTGCGGCTGCTGCACCGCGTAGGGCGGGTAATACGGGTACGGCGGATAGTAGTAAGGATAGGGATTGTAGTAAGGGCCGTAGCCCCAGTAGGGATAGCCCAGGCCGAGCCCTACGCCCACGCCCAAGGCGAAACGCGGGCCGCCGTGATAGTAGCCGCGGGCGCTCGCCGGAACCGACGCCGACGCGGCCGCGAGCGCGAAAACAAGAACTGCAAGAATGCGAGCTGTTTTCATGGTTACCTCTTGGAAGCGCAGCATAACTCCGCGGTTCCTTCGCAGGCGGACGATTTGGTAATCAAGTGTTTCAAGTTGTAACCCAGCGTATGCTATGAGTCTCATTCCGAGGGAGGGGAAAGGTCATGAAGCCTGAGCTGAACTTGCTGGTCTGGGCGGTGCTGCTGACGCTGGTGCAGGCGGTGATCGCGGTGCACGGCGCGATGATGCAAGTCGGCCTGCCGACGCTCGCGGGCAACCGCGAAGGCCTACCGGAGATCAAGGGCTGGGGCGGACGCGCGGCGCGCGCGCACCGGAACATGCTCGAGAACCTCGTGCTGTTCGCGATCCTCGTGATCGCGGCGCTGCTCGCCGGCAAGACCAACGACACGACGCTGCTCGGCGCGCAGATCTTCTTCTGGGCGCGCGTCGCCTACGCGCTCGTCTACCTCATCGGGCTGCCGTGGGTGCGCACCGGCGTGTGGGCGGTCTCGATCGTGGGGCTGGCGATGATTTTCCTGCAATTGATTTAGGGTAAATTCGGGCGCATGGCCGGCGATTTCACGCTCGACCTGAGCCTTCAGGTCGGGAAGTACGATGTCCAGAAGCTGCTCGGCAAGGGCGCGACCGGCACCGTCTACCTCGCCAAGGACACGTTCTCCGGCCGGGAAGTCGCGCTCAAGACGATCGAGCCCGAGGTGTTCCGCGACCCGGAGTTCGGCACCGTCTACCGCTCGCAGTTCCTCAACGAGGCCTCGCTCGCCGGCAAGCTGCGCCATCCGCACATCGTCGCGATCCTCGACGCGGTGGTGGAGGAGAACTCGGGCCACATCGCGATGGAGGTGGTCAGCGGCGGCGACCTCTCGCAGTTCGTCAAGCCCGACCACCTGCTGCCGGTGGAGGACGTGCTGCAGATCGGCTTCAAGTGCTGCGGCGCGCTCGAGTACGCGTTCGCACAGGGCATCGTGCACCGGGACATCAAGCCCGCGAACATCATGATCGTGCACGGCACCGACGTGAAGATCTCGGACTTCGGCGCCGCCTTCCTGCGCAAGAGCAAGAACGTGCAGACCGCCGCGATGGGCTCGCCGTTCTACATGTCGCCCGAGCAGATCGAGCAGAAGGAGCTCACGTTCCACAGCGACATGTACTCGCTCGGCGTGGTGCTCTACGAGCTGCTCACGGGCAAGCGCCCGTTCGTCGCCGACAGCCTCGAGGCGCTCGTGAAGAAGATCCTCACCGAGGCGCCGGTGCCGCCCTCGAGCCTGCGCAAGGGCCTGCCCAAGGACATCGACATGATGATGCTGCGGCTGCTCGGCAAGAAGCCCGAGCACCGCTACCCGACCTGGAACGAGCTGGCGCTGGATCTGTCGCGGCTCGGCGCGCTGGTGCTGCCGCCGGGGGCGATCCCGGACAGCGAGAAGTTCGTGGCGCTCAAGCGCGTGCCGAACCTGTCGGGGCTGTCGGACGCCGAGATCTGGGAGATGGCCCGCGCCGGCAAGTGGACGCGGCTGGAGCGCGCGAAGAACATCGTCAAGGAAGGCGAGCCGGGCGGCAGCTTCTTCTTCGTCGCCAAGGGCGAGGTCAAGGTGCACCGCCAGGGGCGCCTGCTCAACATGGTGGGCGGCGGCGAGTTCTTCGGCGAGATGGGCTACATCTGGGCCGACGAGCAGCCGCGCCACGCCACCGCCGACGCGATGACCGACCTGCTGATCTCGGAGTTCGGCAGCGAGGCCGTGCAGCAGATGAGCCTCGGCGCGCAGCTCTATCTCACGCGCACGCTACTGCGCAACGCGGTCGATCGCCTGGTGCTCGCCAACGCGCGCGTCGCGAACGCGCGCTGACGCGCTGCCCGCCGGCGGCATGTCCGACCAGAACTGGCTGCTGGTGATCATCGCGCTCTGAGCGGCGCGCCGTCGCGCGCGCGCAGCGCGCGCCAGACGCGCTCCGGCGTCGCAGGCATCTCGATGGCCTCGGTGCCGATGGCGTCGACGATCGCGTTCATCGCCGCCGCGAGCGCGCCCACCGTGCCGGCCTCGCCCGCGCCCTTGGCGCCGAGCGGGTTGAGCCGGGTCGGCACCGCGTTGTGGCCGATCGCGAAGCCGCAGAGGTCGCCGGCGCGCGGCATCGCGTAGTCCATGAACGTTCCGGTGAGCAGCTGTCCCTCGTCGTCGTAGACGATCCGCTCCATGAGGATCTGCCCGAGCCCCTGCACGATGCCGCCGACGACCTGGCCGGCCAGCGTGAGCGGATTGATCTCGGTGCCGACGTCGTCGACGACCACGTAGTTGAGCAGCTCGACGGCGCCCGTCTGCGGGTCCACCTCGACCTCGCAGACGTGCGTGCCGTTCGGGAACGTCTCCTGCACGGGCGAGAACGTGGCGCTCTCGAACAGGCCGGGCTCGATGCCGCGCGGCAGCGTCGCGAACGCGAATGCGGCGCGCGCCACCTCCTTGATCGACACGCCGCGGTCGGTGCCCGCGATCGAGAAGCGGCCGCGCTCGAAGGCGATGTCGGCCTCGGCCGACTCGAGCAGGTGCGCGGCGATGCGCTTGCCCTTCGCGATGACCTTGTCGGCGGCGGCCCAGAGCGCGCTGCTGCCGATCGCCGCCGAGCGCGAGCCGAAGCTGCCCGCCCCGAAGGCGACCGCCTCGGTGTCGCCCTCCACCACGCGCAAGTCCTCGGGCGCGAGCCCCAGCCGCGTCGCGGCGACCTGGCGGTACATGGTCTCGTGGCCCTGGCCCTGGCTCTTGGTGCCGACCACCAGCGTCGCCGTGCCCGTCGGCTGGAAGCGGATCTCGGCGTATTCCATTCCCGGCGCCGCCGCGCGCTCGATCGCGTTGGCCAGGCCGATACCGCGAAGCTTGCCGCTTGCCTTTGACGCTGCCTTTCTGCTTTCAAAATCCTTCCATCCGGAGAGCGCGAGCGCCTGGTCCAGTCCCTTCTCGAAGTCGCCGCAGTCGTAGGTGAAGGTGATCGCCGTCTTGTACGGAAAGGTGCGGATGAGGTTCCTGCGGCGCAGCTCCACGCGGTCGACGCCGAGCTCGCGCGCGGCGTCATCGAGCAGCCGCTCGAGCGCGTAGATCGCCTCGGGCCGGCCGTTGCCGCGGTAGGGCGCGAGCGCGTGCGTGTGGCTGAAGACGCCGGTGACGGTCACGTGCGCCGCCGGGATCGCGTACATGCCGGCGAGCGAGCCGAGGTTGGCGAAGCTGGGCAGGATGTTGCGGTCGCTGGAAACGTAGGCGCCGAGCGCGCTGACGTTCTTCGCGCGCAGCGCGAGGATGCGGTTCCCGGCGTCGAACGCGAGCGCGATCTCGGTGCTCACGTCGCGCGCGTGCTCGTCGGCGAGGATCGCCTCGCTGCGGTCGCAGCTCCATTTCACCGGACGGCCGAGCCTGCGCGCCAGCCACAGCACGTGGCGGTGCTCCAGGTGCGCCCAGCCCTTGGCGCCGAAGGCGCCGCCGACGTCCTCGCTGACCACGCGGATGCGGTTCTCGGGCACCTTCAGCACCCCGGCGAGCACTTCGCGCACGCGGTGCGGGTACTGGACGTCGCAGTGCAGCGTGTAGCGGCCCTCGGCGGCGTGCCATTCCCCGAGCGCGCCGCGCGGCTCCATGAACTGCGCGTGCACGCGCGAGACTTCGTAGCGCCGCGCGACCACGCGCGCCGCGCCCGCGAACGCGGCGTCGGTCGCGGCGCGGTCGCCCACCTCGAACACGCTGCTCACGTTGTCGGGGCACTCGTCCCAGACCGGCTCGGAGACCGGCAGCGCGTCGTAGTCCACGGCGACCAGCTCGGCCGCATCCCTGGCCTGCGCGAGCGTGCCGGCGGCGACCACCGCGACCGCCTCGCCGACGTGGCGCACCAGCCCCTTGGCGAGGCCGGGGTGAGGGCGCCAGAAGCCGGGCTTGCCGTCGGGGCGGCTGCGCTTGAGCGTCGGCGCGGTGGTGCCGAGGCCGTCGCGCTCCAGGTCCTCGATCGTGAACACGCCGAGCACGCCGGGCGCAGCGAGCGCCGCGGCCGCGTCGACCGCGCGGATGCGCGCGCGCGCGTGCGGCGAGCGCACGTAGGCGATGTGCGCCATCCCCTCCAGGGACAAGTCGTGGATGAAGCGCCCCTCGCCTCGCAGCAGGCGCGGGTCCTCGAAGCGAGATACCGATTGCCCGATGCCGTATTTTTCGTTCATGATGGCCGGATTCTAAAGGGCCGCCCCCGCCATGACCTACAAGCCGTTCGACCTCACGGGCAAGACCGCGCTGATCACGGGCGGCAACAGCGGCATCGGCCTGGGCATGGCCGAGGCGCTCGCGCAGGCGGGCGCCGCCGTCTGCATCTGGGGAACGAATCCCCAGAAGAACGAAACGGCGCTGAAGAAACTCCAATCCCTGGGCGCGCAGGCCCTCGCGCTGCACTGCGACGTCGGCGACGAGAAGGAGGTCGAGGCGCGCTTCGCCGAGACGGTCGCTGCGCTCGGGCCCGTGCACGCCTGCTTTGCCAATGCCGGCGTGAGCGGACGCGCGAACGTGAAGTCCTTCACCGAGATGGACGCCGAGGAGTGGAAGCGCGTGACGCGCGTCAACCTGGACGGCGCGTTCTTCACGCTGCGCGCGGCGGCGAAGCACATGGTTGCGCACGGCCAGGGCGGCGCGCTCGCCGGCACGGCAAGCCTCGCGGCGATCTCCGGCCAGCCGCGCGGCGAGCACTATGCCGCGACCAAAGGCGGCCTGATCTCGATGATCCGCGCGCTCGCGGTGGAGTTCGCGCGCCACGGCATCCGCGCCAACGCGATCCTGCCGGGCTGGATCGAGACCGCAATGACAGAGAAGGCGCTGCACTGGGAGAAGTTCCGCGACAAGGTGCTGCCGCGCGTGCCGGTGCGCCGCTGGGGCAGGCCCGGGGATTTCGGCGCGATCGCCGTCTACCTGGTGAGCGACGCGAGCAGCTACCACACCGGCGACACCTTCCTCATCGACGGCGGCTATTCGCTGTTCTGACGGCGCGGCCATGCTGACGGCTAGGATCAGGCGCGAAGAGGGCGGCGCTCCCGCGTTCAACGACCCGTTCGAGCGGCGCATCGCGCTCTCGCTCGGGGCGGCGATGACGATCGGCGCGGGAATCGTGCTGGCCATCGCGGTGCACGCGCAGGAGTGGCTGCGCGCGGCGAACCTGTCGATGATCATCGTGTTCGGCGCGGTCGGCACCGCGCTGCTGCTGCGCCGGAGCAGCAAGGCGGGCTATCTCGTGCTCCTGACCGGGGCCTGGCTCGGCTCGGCCGGCGGCGCGCTCGTGGGGGGCGGCTTCGCCGCGCCGATCGCGATCGCGTTCCCGGTGCTGCTGTTCTTCGCGGCCTGGATCGACAACCGCGCCGTCCTCGTGCTCTCGGCCGCGAGCCTCGCGCTGTTCGCCGGTCTGGCCTACCTCGCGAGCGAATCGATGCTTCCGGGCCACCACGAGAAGTCGCCCTACGAGGCGCTCGTCGTGTACCTGGTGGTGCTGTGCGGCAGCGCGGGGATCGCATACTTCGTGTCGATGAGCCAGCGCGCGCGCATCGAGCGCCTGCGCCAGTCGCGCCAGGCGCTGCGCGAGAGCGAGGAGCGCTTCCGCCACCTGACGGCGCTGTCCTCGGACTGGTACTGGGAGCAGGACCGGGAGCTGAAGTTCGTCTCGACCGTGGGGCAGGGGGAGGAGCGCGGCGGCATCCTCGCGGCCGAGCACATCGGCCGGCGGCGCTGGGAGCTGCCCGGCACCGAGATCCTCGGCCAGACCTGGGAGGAGCACCAGCGGCTGCTCGCCGAGCGCAGGCCGTTCCGCGACCTGATGCTCCGGCGCACGAGCCGGGAGGGCAAGGTGCACTACCTGAACGCCTCCGGCGAGCCCTTCTTCGACGAATCGGGCGCGTTCGCGGGCTACCGCGGCGTGGCGAGCGACATCACGCAGCGCGTGCTGGCGATGCAGGAAGCGCGCGCGGCCGACGAAAGGCTGCAGCAGGCGATCGAGCACCTGAACGAGGCGATCGCGGTCACCGATGCCGACGACCGCATCGTGGTCTCCAACCGCGTCTTCCGCGAGCTCAACGGCATCACGGGCCTGGACGCTCCGGGCCGGCTGTACGCGGAGCATCTGCGGCACGGCATCTCGATCGGCAACTTCCCGGAGGCAGTCGGCCGCGAGGAGGCGTGGCTCGAGGAGCGGCTCGCGCGGCGGCGCAAGGGCGGGACGGCCGAGGTCCAGCGCCAGGACGGCCGCTGGCTGCTGGTCACCGACCAGCGCCTGCCGAACGGCGGCGCGATCACTTTCGGGCTGGACATCACCACGCGCAAGGCGACCGAGGAGGAGCTGCGCTCGAGCCGGCGCCTGCTCGAGCAGGTCATCGACGCGATCCCGATGTCGATCTTCGCCAAGGACCTCGACTCCAACTACGTGATGGTCAACCGCTACATGGTCGAATTCTTCGGCACCGCGAAGGAGGCGCTGCTCAAGCGCCACACTTCCGAGCTGCCGAGCCAGGAGGCGACGCGCCAGCAGTCCCTGCGCGACGACCGCTGGGTGTACGAGAACCGCCGGGCCCTGGTGCACGAGACCTGGATCCAGAAGCCGGACGGCACGCCGGTGCCGTTCCACAGCAGCAAGATCCCGTTGTTCGGCGCCGACGGCGCGATGACCGGGCTGCTCGGCATCAATCGCGACATCACCGCAGAGCGCGCGGCGCAAAAGGAGATCGAGGACATCAACGCCTCGCTGGAAGACCGCGTGCGCGAGCGCACCGCGCAGCTGGAGTCCGCGAACCGCGAGCTCGAGGCCTTCTCCTACTCGGTGTCGCACGACCTGAAGGCGCCGCTGCGCGCGATCGACGGCGCGGCCGGCATCATGAAGATGAAGTTCGGCGCGCAGCTGCCGGCGGGCACCGATCCGTATCTCGCGCGCATCTCGCAGAGCGCGCGCCGCATGGGCGTGCTGATCGAGGGATTGCTCGAGTTCGCGCGCCTTTCGCGCCAGGCGCTGCACCGCGATCCGGTCCGGCCCGAGGAGGTCGTGCGCGCGGTGCTGCAGGGCAGCGAGGCGGCGATCCAGGAGCGCGGCGCGGTCGTCAAGCTGGGCGCGCTGCCGCCCTGCCACGCCGACGCGCTGCTGCTGCGGCAGGTGTACGAGAACCTTTTCTCCAACGCGCTCAAGTACTCGGCGCGGGCGCGCCCGCCCACGGTGGAGTTCGGCGCGAAGCGCGAAGGCGGCGAGACCGCGTACTACGTGCGCGACAACGGCGTCGGCTTCGACATGGCGTACGCAAACAAGCTGTTCGGCGTGTTCCAGCGGCTGCACGCGCCCGAGCAGTTCGAGGGCACCGGAATCGGCCTCGCGCTCGTGCGCCGCATCGTCGAGCGCCACGACGGACGCATCTGGGCGGAATCCGTTCCGGGCGCCGGCGCGACGTTCTATTTCACGATCGGGCGGCAGGAGATGGCTGCCGTGGCGGGCGCGGCGAGGAGCGCGGCGTGAAGGAGCACCTCGACGCGCTGCTGCTCAAGCTGCCGGGCGTGAGCGCACGCAAGATCGGAGGCGTGGACGCCTATGTCGTCGGCGACAAGATGTTCGCCTGCGTCGGGGACAAGGGACTCGGCTTGCGGTTGCCGGTGGCTGTCGCCACCGAGCTGCAGTTCTCCTGCGAGTACGTCGGGCCGTATTCGCCGGGCGGCATGGCGACCACGCGCGAGTGGGTGCAGATCGCCCGGAACGACCCGGCCGACTTCTCCAAGGACATGGATCTCGTCCAGCAGGCCCTCGAGTACGTGAAGAAGGGCCGGCGCTGATCCCGGAGACGCCGCCCCATGAAGCCACTCGTCGCGAAGCTCGAACAGCTGCTGCGCCTGCGCTCGATTCCGTTCGGCATGAAGCTGTTCGAGACGGTCGAGCAGATGGCCGCGATCCCCAATATCCGCCGGCCGAAGGGCACGCAGCACACCCTGGACCAGGTCGTCGCGCAGGCCGCGCGCCTGGGCTGGACGGTCGGCGTCACCGCCGAGGACCTCGTCGGCGACCAGTGCCGCTCCGTGGTAGGCCTCGGCGGCCAGGACGACAAGTGGTACTCGGGACGCCACATGGTCGGCGTGTGGTATGCGACGCCGGCGGACGCCGGCGCGCACCAGGCGGCGATGAACGTGGTGCCGAAGGGGACGTTCAAGGCGCTCGCGGTGGCGCCGCTCGCCTCGGGCCGGCTCGATCCGCCGGACATCGCGCTGTTCTACGCGACGCCGGGCGCGATGATCTACTTCATCAACGGCCTGCAGTGGACGGGCTACAAGCGCTTCGACTGGAGCGTGGTCGGCGAGTCGGCCTGCGCCGACTCCTGGGGGCGCGCGCTGCGCACGCGCGAACCGAGCCTGTCGATTCCCTGCTTCGCCGAGCGCCGCTACGGCGGCGTGCTCGACGACGAGATGCTCATGGCTCTGCCGCCCGGGCAGCTCGCCAAGGCGATCGAGGGCATGGAAGCGCTCGCCAAGAACGGCTTCCGCTACCCGTTCCCGCAGTACGGCATCCAGCAGGACGTGCGCGCCGGCATGGCGGTCAGCTACCCCGATCGGAAATAGGCGCGCGGGCAGCCTTTTCCTTTCCGCAACCCGCTTGAAACGATTGATTCGCCGCTGACATCCGGCGGAAGCGGACCGCGCGCATGCTGGGCGCTCCTCTCAACGAAAGGAAGCCCGCATGAAGCAATACGTGATCGAACGGAACATCCCCGGCGTCGGCGGCCTGGACCGAGCGCAGTTCAAGGACGTCGCGACGACCTCGAACGCCGCGCTCGCGAAGCTGGCCGGCAAGGCGCAATGGATCCAGTCCTTCGTCGTCGCGGACAAGACGTTCTGCATCTACCTCGCCGAGAGCGAGGCGGCGGTGCAGGAGCACGCGCGCCTGTCCGGCTTCCCGGCGAACAGGATCACCGAGGTGCGCAATGTCATCGGTCCGATGACGGCGAGCGCCGGCTAGCGGCCCTTGAAGTCCGGCAGGCGGCGCTCGGCCATGGCCTTCACGCCCTCCTTGAAGTCTTCCGTGCGCCGCTGCCATTCCTGCTCGACGAGCTCGCGCTCGGTCGCCGCCTCCACTGCGTCGGCGAGGCCGCGGCGCAGCGTCTCGCGCATCGACGCCACCGCCAGCGGCGCGGACTCGGCGATCTCGCGCGCCAGATCGAGCGCCGCGGCGCGCACCTCGGCCTGCGGCACCAGCAGGTCCGCGAGCCCCATCGCCACCGCCTCGTCGCCCGGCACGCGACGGCCCGTGTAGCACAGCAGCGCCGCCTTCTGCGGGCCTACGAGGCGCGGCAGAGTCGCGGTAAGCCCGAAGCCCGGGTGAAAGCCCAGGCGCGCGAAGTTGGCCGAGAAGCGCGCCTCCTTGCAGGTGACGCGAAAGTCGGCCACGAGCGCGAGGCCGAGGCCGCCGCCCACCGCGGCGCCGTGCACCGCGGCGACGATGGGCTTCCTGGCGCGGAACAGGCGCACGGCTTCCTTGTAGAGATGCTTGCCCGAGCCTTCCGCGCCGGCGCCGGTCGCCGGGCGGCTGGCGAAGTCGGCGCCCGCGCAGAAGGCCTTGCCCTCGGCGGCGAGCACGATCGCGCGGCAGGCCTCGTCGCGGTCGAAGGCGTCGAAGGCGTCGCCGATCTGCGCGATGAGAGACTTGTCGAAGAAGTTGTTCGGCGGGCGCCGGATCTCGACCGTGCCGACGCGGTTTTGCAAATCGACCGCGATGTCCCTGCCCAGGATCGTCATGGTTGGAGTATCTTGTGCCGGATCCGGTTGGATTGGCAACAGGAGCTCGCATGCACGAATTCAGGTTCGAGCCCGTCAGGATGCCCCCGGCGGCCGAACGGCTGCGGCGCGAGGTGCGCGCGTTCCTCGCCGAGGAGTCGGCGCGCGGCAGCTACCAGCCGACGCGCAACTCCTGGAACACCTACGACGCGGAGTTCAGCCGCAAGTGCGGCGAGCGCGGCTGGATCGGCATGCGCTGGCCGAAGCAGTACGGCGGCCACGAGCGCTCGGCGCTGGAGCGCTACGTCGTCACCGAGGAGATGCTCGCGGGCGGCGCGCCGGTGGGCGCGCACTGGGTCGCCGACCGGCAGAGCGGCCACCAGATCCTGCGCCACGGCAGCGAGCGCGCGCGCCGCGAGCTGCTGCCGCGGATCGCCGCCGGCACCTGCTTCTTCGCCATCGGCATGAGCGAGCCCGATTCCGGCTCGGACCTCGCCGCGGTGCGCACGCGCGGCGTCAAGGTCGAGGGCGGCTGGAAGCTCTCGGGCACCAAGGTCTGGACCAGCAACGCGCATCGCGCGCACTACAAGATCACGCTCGCGCGCACCGCGCCGAAGCAGGAGGACCGCCACGCCGGCATGACGCAGTTCATCATCGACCTCGCGAAG
>DATIYN010000253.1:0-8030 GCA_035517595.1 Burkholderiales bacterium | reverse complement strand
CGTAGCCCTGGCCGAAGTGGTTGAACTTGCGATTGTCGCTGGCCTCGGTCACGTTCGCGGAGCTGCGCAGCAGCAGGGAAATCTTCACCCCGACGGCGTTCGAGATGTTGAGCGCGGGGTCGGCGGGTCCGAGGTAGCGGTCCGCCGCCGTGTCACTGTTGGTGTCCTCGCCGAGCAGAAACTGCATGGACTCGACGCCGTTGATGAGCTCGGTGGTCGTCGTCACTGCATTGTTGGCGGGCTGCACGCTGTCGCAGAACAGCGAAGGCTCGCCGTTCGAGCCGGTCGCGATGTAGAAGCGGTCCACCACCGCCTGGTTGAGCGCGGCCGCCTCGCCGATGCAGTTGAAGATCGTGTTGTCGGCGGTGCCCACGGTGGTGCTGTCCGAGCCGTAGAAGCTCACCTTGATCTCGTCGCTGCTGTTCAGGCCCGTGCCGTCGGTCACCGCGATCACCGGCACGGTGCCGCTGAAGGTGCCGGTCGAGCCGTTGCCCAGGTAGCCGGCCATGCGCAGCTCGCGCTCGAGCAGTCCCAGCGCGAAGCGCGCGTTCTCCTGCATGCGCGCGTTCTCGTTGGTGCTCGTGCTCGTGAAGCGCGAGCTGAGGAAGATCTGGCCGATGGCGAGCGCGAGGATCATGCCCAGCGTCATCGCGATCATCAGCTCGATCAGCGAAAGGCCGGATTGGCGGCGTCGGGCGCGCATCGTCGTCAGGATTGCCGGAACGTGAAGATGAACCGCTGCAGCTGGCCGCTGGCGTCGCGCTCGTCCCACCAGATCTTCACGACGTAGGGCGCGTTCGGCAGGTTGTCGCAGGCGGGCGCGGCAGGGGTGCCGTCGTTCGGCGTGCTGTCCGAGCAGACGAAGCCCTTGCCCGCGGGCAGCAGCGCGGCGTTCGACTGGTTCCAGAGCCAGACGTCCATCTGTGCCATCTGCTGCGACGTGCAGCCCGCGGTCTGATAGCAGGTATCATTCTCGATGCCCTGCTGGTTGTTGTAGTAGCCGTTGTCCAGGCCGTTCTTGTTCGCGCGCATGGCGTCGGCGATCGCATACGCCTGGCGGGTCGCGACCGAGCGCAGGTTGGAGCCGTGCGTGCCCTTCAGCGTGTAGGCCTGCAGTCCGGCGATGCCGAGCACGCCGATCGACGTGATCAGGATCGCGATCAGCACCTCGATGAGCGTGAAGCCGCGCGCGCGTTTCATGGGCAGGTCGCCGTCGCCGAGCTCGCGCGCCCGGTCGGCGCAACGGTGATGGTGCGGCCATAGGCGCCCACGCGGTCGTCGCAAAACTTGAAAGTCGCGCCCGAGCCCGTCACGCCGGAGGCCATGCCGGTCGAGCGGAACTGGATGCGGCCCGCGTTGCTCAGATTGGCCACCGTGAGCGTGTTCGACGAGCTGATGGCGGGCGCCAGGCGCAGGATCGCGTCGCCCGTGCCGATCGACGCGTCGCCGTTCGCGTCGGTGAAGACCAGCCGCCCCTGGCTCCAGGTCCCGGTGCAGGTCGCGCCGTCGGAGCTCGCGCACACGGTCACGATGGTGGATTTGCCGGCCGCCTGGCCGCGCGCCGAGGTGAGGTCGGCGAGCAGGTCGTTGGTCGAGGAGGTGATGCGCCAGTTCTTCACGGTGTCCTGCAGATACGGCATCGACATCCCGGCGAGGATGCCCAGGATCGCGAGGACCATCATCACTTCCACCAGCGTGAAGCCCCGCTGGCCGGTCGCTGCAGGCTGCCGCCGAAACATGCCGCTACGCTCCCTGTCGATTGGCTTCGAATTATGCGACCCGGCGCCGCCAGGGGAAGACCTGCGCGGACCGGCGGCCGGATTTGCCGGGCGAACGGCGCGCGCTGCGCGGCGGGGCGGAACTAGTTCACGCCGCGGGAGGCCGGCGCCGACCCGGGGGGTATAATCCGCCTCCCGCTGGAAACTGCGCGCTGATGTAGCTCAGCTGGTAGAGCAACTGATTCGTAATCAGTAGGTCGCCCGTTCGATTCGGGCCATCAGCACCATCTACCTGCACACGGGGGGCCATGGCGGCGAAGATCCTGGTGGTGGACGACGACGAGAGCCTGCGCGAGCTGCTGCGCATGCACCTCGCCGCGGCCGGCTACGAGGTCAGCACGGCGGCCGACGCGATCAGTGCCGGCTACCTGGTGCTGAAGAGCCCGCCCGACCTGATCCTCACGGACATCAACATGCCGCACATGGACGGCTTCGAGTTCCTGGCGGCGCTCAAGTCCGACACCACGCTGCCCTACATCCCGGTGATCTTCCTCACCTCGCTCGAGGACGGCGACCATCGCGGCAAGGAGCTCGGCGCGGTCGGCTACCTTACCAAGCCGGTGCGCGCCGACCGCCTGCTCGCGCTGGTCGCGCAGCATGTGCCGGGCGGCGCCATCCCGATCGGCTGAGCCTTACGGGCAGGGGCGCACGTCGGTGCCGGGGAAGCCCTGCACCGTCTCGCGCAGCGCCGCCTGCTGCGCGGCGTCTCCGCCGCGAAGCTGGAACCAGACCTTCGCCACCTGCGTGTCGCGCTCGCCGGTCTGCGCGCTGCGCACGCCCTTGGCGCGCAGCGCCTCCAGCCGCGCCTTCGCGGCGTCCTCGCTGCTGAACACGCCGAGGGAGACCGCCCAGCGCATCTTGCCCTCGTCCTGCAGGACGAAGAAGTCGTCGATGCCGAGCGACTTGAGCTCGGCGGTCTTCTTCTGCGCCGCGGCGCGGTTGGCCTGCGGCGGGATGAACACCCACCAGCCGGCGGTCTCCTCGGTGCGGCGCTGCGAGAGCTTGGGCCCGAGCGCGAGCGGCGCGAGCGCTTGCTCGGCCTTGGGCGATTCGGCGACCGCGAACCCGCCCCATTCGATGCAGGCCGCAGGCGCGGCCGGCGCCGCGGGCGCCGCCGGGGCCGGCGGCGGCTTGACCGAGGAAAGGCTCTTCAGCTCCTTGCCTTCCAGCAGCCGGATCTTTTCCGCGTTGAGCTGCCGGCGCGCCGGCGCGGGGTCGGAGGCGCTCTCGGCGGGCGAGTAGTACTGGAACCAGGCGAACAGCGCGAGGTTCGCCGCCACCAGCAGGAGAAACACGGTCCTCATGCGCTCGACGCGGCGCCGATCCGCGCCAGTCCCTCGAGCACCAGGTTCTCGACGAAGCGGCAGGGCAGGTCGAGCCGCTCGATGAGCGCAGGTCCGCCGCCGCCCGAGACGATGCAGACCGCGCCGGCCTCCATCGCGCGGAACATGCGCTCCACGGCGCCCGCCTGCGCGTGACGGCAGCCCGTCTCGATCGCGTCCACGGTGCGGCGCGGCGCGGGAACGAAGCTGCCCTCCTGCAGCGGCAGGCGGCCCGTGTGCTCGTGCAGCACGAAGCGCATGAGGTCGATGCCCGGCAGGATGAGGCCGCCCGTGAACTCGCCCGCCGCGCTCAGCACGTCGATCGTCGTGCAGGTGCCGGCGTTGGCCACCAGGCAGGCGCGGCCGGGCTCGAGCGCGCGCGCCGCGATGAGCGAGGCCCAGCGGTCGGGCCCCAGCTGCTCGGGGCGCTCATAGAGGTTGCGAACGCCGCAGAGCTCCCGCTCGCCGTGGATCCATTCCGGCGCCGCGTCGAAGATGCTGGTCCAATTGACGATGAGCTGGTGCGCGCCGTCGCCGGCGACGTTCGAGATGAGGATGCGCTCCGGGTTCTCGTGCGTCGCCGAGAAGGGGTTCACGTGGTCGCTGGAGGCCGCGAACTCGATGAGCGAGACGTTGGCGATGGACGACCAGCCGCCCGCGTACCAGCCCCACTTGACGCGCGAATTGCCGGCGTCGATGGCGAGGATCATGCGGCCCGCTCCCAGGCCGAAAGCGCGCCCAGCACTTCGCGCGCGACCGCGCCGATCACCGTGTTGCGCGAGATGGGGCGCTGCAGCACCTCGTCCAGCGCGGCCACGCCGCGCCCCAGGCGGGCGCCGAAGCGCGGCTGCGTGCGGCAATTGATGCCGATGCCGACGATCACCACGCTTCCCGGCTCGGCGCGCCGCGAGTCGGGACGCGGCAGGGGCCGCGTTTCGATCAGGATGCCGCCGAGCTTGCGCTTGTCCACCATCAGGTCGTTGGGCCACTTCAGCGCGACGCCGCGCGCCCCGAGCCTGCGCAGCGCGCGCGCCGAGGAGACGCCCACCGCGACCGAGAGCCCGTACAGCCTTCGCTGCTCGCAGCGCATCGGGCGCCGGATCGAGAAGGTCGCGCCCGCGCCGGGCGCGGAGCGCCAGCGCCGCCCCAGCCGGCCGCGGCCCGCGGTCTGCTCTTCGGCCGCCAGCAGCTCGGGCACGGCGGACCCCGCTTCGCGCAGCAGCGTGCTGGTCGACGTGCAGCGCCCGACCACGCGCACCTGCAGCCCGGGCACCCGGATGTGCCGCTCCTCCAGACGATCCATGCCCCGGATTCTAAGTTGTTCCAAAGGCGAAGCCGCGGCCGGGTGCCGCCTCGAACAGCGCCCGCGTGTACTCGTGCCGCGGCCGCAGGAACACCTCCTCGGCCTCGCCGTACTCGACCACGCGGCCGCGCTGCATCACCGCCACGTGGTCGCAGACCTGCGCTGCCACGCGCAGGTCGTGCGTGATGAACAGCATCGCGAGGTTCAGGCGCGAGCGGATCTCTTCCAACAGCGCGAGCACCTGCGCCTGCACCGAGACGTCGAGCGCCGAGACCGCCTCGTCGGCGATCAGCAGCTCGGGCTCCATCGCCAGCGCGCGCGCGATGCAGATGCGCTGGCGCTGGCCGCCCGAGAACTGGTGCGGGTAGCGCCCGAGCGCGGAGGCGTCCATGCGCACGAGCTCGAGCAGCTTCTTCGCGCGCTCGAGCGCCTCGTCGGCCGGCACGCCGTAGTTGCGCGGCCCCTCGAGGATCGCCTCGCCCACGGTGCGGCGCGGGTTGAGCGAGCGATAGGGGTCCTGGAACACGATCTGCACCTTGCGCCGCATCGGCCGCAGGGCCCTGGCGCGCGCGCGCGCGATGTCTACGCCGTCCAGGCGGATCTCGCCCGCGCTCGGGTCGACCAGGCGCACGATGCAGCGCGCCACGGTGGACTTCCCGGAGCCCGATTCGCCGACGATGCCGAGCGTCTGGCCGCGGCGCAGCTCCAGGTCGACGTCGACCGCCGCGCGCACCTCCCGGCGCGCGCCCAGCCAGCCGCCGCTGCGGTACGTCTTCGTGAGCTTGCGCGTCTGCAGCACCGGCGGCGCCTCGCCGCCCGCAGGCCGCGCGGCCGGCCGCGGCTTGGGATGAATCGCGGGCACCGAGGCGATCAGCATCTTCGTGTAGTCGTTCCGCGGCGCGCGCAGCACCTCGTCGCGCGCGCCCAGCTCGACGAGCTCGCCCAGGCGCAGCACCGCCACGCGGTGCGCGATCTCCGCGACCACGCCGAAGTCGTGCGTGATGAACAGCACGCCCGTGCCGTGCTTCTTTTGCAGCGCGAGAATCAGGCTCAAGATCTGGGCTTGAGTCGTTACATCCAGCGCCGTGGTCGGCTCATCCGCGATCAGCAGCGCGGGCTCGAGCACCAGCGCCATCGCGATCATGATGCGCTGGCGCTGGCCGCCCGAGAGCTGGTGCGGATAGGACGCGACGATGCGCTCCGGGTCCGGGAGCGCGACTTCGCGGATGATGTCCAGGATCCTCCGCTTTCTTTGGATCGCGGACAGCCGGGCATGAAAGCGGACCACTTCGTCGATCTGCTCGCCGCAGGTCATGACCGGGTTCAGCGCGGTCATCGGCTCCTGGAAGATCATCGACATGCGCGTCGCGCGGTGCTCGCGCAGCGTCTCGGCCGGCATGCCGACGAGTTCCTCGCCGTTCAGGCGGATCGAGCCCGCCGCGAGCGGCAGGGCGCGAGGCAGCAGGCCCATCACGCCCTGCGCAATCACCGACTTGCCGGAGCCCGACTCGCCCACCAGGCAGACGATCTCGCCGCGGCCGACGCCGAACGCGACGTCCCGCACCGCGTGCCGGCGGTCGCCGCCGGCGGGCAGGCCGACGGTGAGCCCCGAGACCTCGAGGACGTTCATACGCGCTTCGCCATCTTCGGGTCGAGCGTGTCGCGCAGTCCGTCGCCGAGGATGTTCACGGCGAGCACCGTGACCGCGAGGAACACGCCCGGGAAGAACACGTTGTGCGGGAAGGAGACGAACTGCGCGCGGCCCTCGGCCATGATGTTGCCCCAGGTCGGGATGTCGGGCGGCAGCCCGACGCCGAGGAAGGACAGCACCGCCTCGACGAGGATCGCGAACGCGCAGGTGAAGGTGCCCTGCACGATGAGCGGCGCCATGCAGTTGGGCAGAATGTGGCCGAACAGGATCTTGCGCGTCGGCGTGCCGAGCGCGATCGCCGCCTCGACATAGGGCTCCTCGCGGATGCTGAGCACGAGCGAGCGCACCAGCCGCGTGACGCGCGGGATCTCCGGCACCGCGATGGCGACGACGACCGTGGCGAGGCTGCCGCGCCAGAGCGCGACCAGCGCGATCGCGATCAGGATCGCCGGGATCGCCATCACGCCGTCCATGAAGCGCATCAGGATGCCGTCCAGCCAGCGCAGGTAGCCCGCGACGAGGCCGCAGACGATGCCCGCGGCGAGCGCGAGCAGCGCCGTGGCGACGCCGACCACGAGCGACACCCGCGTGCCGTAGAGCACGCGGCTGTAGATGTCGCGGCCGTACGAGTCCGACCCCATGAGAAAGGTGTGCCGCAGCGTCTCGCCCTCGAGGGTGGTGATCTCGCCGCTCGCGCCGGGCAGCAGGTCGCGGCTGCCGGCGTCGAAAAGCGATGGGTCCACGGTGCCCAGCCAGGGCGCCGCGATCGCGATCAGCACCATCAGCGCCAGCACGGAGGCGCCGATGCGCACGGACCAGTTGCTGAAGATCCTGTTAATAGCGGATCCGTGGATCGAGGAAGACGTAGGACAGGTCGACCAGCAGGTTGATGAGCACGTACACGAACGAGAAGAACAGGATCAGGCCCTGCACCGTCGGGAAGTCGCGCGCGAGCACCGCGTCCACCGTCAGGCGCCCCAGGCCCGGGATCGCGTACACCGACTCGGTCACCACGACGCCGCCGATCAGCAGCGCGATGCCGATGCCGATGACAGTGACGATCGGCACGGCCGCGTTCGCGAGCGCATGGCGCACGAGCACGCGCAGCTCGGTGAGCCCCTTGGCGCGCGCGGTGCGGATGTAGTCCTCGCCCAGCGCCTCCATCACCGAGGCGCGCGTGACCCGCGCGATCAGCGCGACGTAGAGCACCGACAGCGTCGTCGCGGGCAGCACGAGGTGGAACAGCCAGCGCCCGACGCCGTCGCCGATGCGCTCGTAGCCCTGGACCGGCAGCAGGCCGAGCTTCAGCGACAGCAGCCAGATCAGGATGTAGGCGAGCACGAACACCGGCACCGAGAAGCCGAGCACCGAGAAGCCCATGAGCGCCCGGTCCAGCCAGCCGCCGTGGCGCCAGGCGGCGAGGATGCCGAGCGGCACGGCGACCAGCACCGTGATCGCGATCGTCAGCGCGGCGAGCGAGAGCGTCGGCTCGAGGCGCTGGCCGATCAGCGCCGTCACCTGCGTCTTGTAGTAGAACGATTCGCCGAGGTTGCCCTGCAGCACCTGGCCGATCCAGATCGCGAACTGGGCGACGATCGGCTCGTCCAGGCCGAGGCTCGCGCGGATGCGCGCGATCTGCTCGGTGCTGGCGGCGTCGCCGGCGAGGATCGCGGCGGGATCGCCGGGCGTCAGGCGCAGCAGCAGGAACACCAGCACCGCGACGATCAGCAGGACCGGGACGGTGGCGAGGACCCTCCGCGCGATGAAGGAGAACAACTGCTTAGTTCTTCTTCAAATTCCAGTAGATGTTTCCGTTCGTGACGAAAAACCCGCTGATGTTCTTGCGCACGGCCATCGGCTGCATGTACTCCCCGAGCGGCGCGTGCGTGCCGATCTCGAAGGCGCGCGTCTGCACCGCGTCGGCGAGCTTCTTCTTCTTCGCTTCATCCGGCTCGCGCATGAACTGGTTGCGCAGC
>DATIYN010000252.1:0-8733 GCA_035517595.1 Burkholderiales bacterium | reverse complement strand
TGCAACGAGGCACCGATGAAATCGCCGCCGTCCCAGACATGATCGGCGCTGTAGGGCATCTTGAAGCGCGCCGGAGGGGGAATTTCGCGTTGTACTCGACGATGAAGAGCCTCGGGCGCGCGTTGGCCCGGAGCAGGGCCTCCGCGAAGTAGTAGTCGTTGCCGTCCACGTCGATCGAGACGACGTCCAGCCCCGGGGATCCCAGGTGCGACAGGCCGCGTTGCGCGATGCCAACGATTTTCTCGCGGGTGATCCATTCGTTGAAGAAGCAAAAGCGCGCACCCGGCCGATGCTCGAACGCAAGCTTCTGCCCGCCGGCCCAGAATCCCCACCAACCGAGCGAGGCGAGGATGAGCGTGTTGTTTTCCGTGCCGTCGCCGACACCGAATTCCGCGTAGGTCGCCGCCTCGGCGGCCCCGCGTTCCAGCAGTCCGATCCGTCGAAGCATCTCGAGGGTGATTCCGCCCTCGTCGCCTTGCGAGAAGCACTTCCTCCCGAAGCGTGCGAGGGGGTCCGGATGCGCCGATCGAAACGCATTGACTTCCTGTTCGAGGAGGAGATCATTCAACTTGCGCACTTCGTCGAGAAGCCGGACCGGGGCCTTGCTCGCCTCCGTATGCCGCTTCAGCGACTTCGACAATTTCTTGAGATGATTGGCTAGCATGCAATCCTCATGAACCTGCCGCGATTCCCGCAAATGGTCGAACGATCTCTTCCGGTTGCCATGGCAACCCGGCAGCAGCAGCCGGGCCCCGCATCGCCCACCCATCCGATCCAATGAATGCGCTCGAACTCCTGTCCGTGCGCTCGGCGCTGTTCGTGCCGCTCGCCGACGAGCGTTTCCTCGCGAAAGCGCACGAGCGCGGTGCCGACGCGCTGCTGCTCGACCTCGAGGACTCGGTGCCGCCCGCGCAGAAGGCGGAGGCGCGCGCGCGGCTGCCGCAGGCGGCCAGGCACCTCGCCGATGCGGGCGCCGCGGTGATGGTGCGCGTCAACAATGATGCGCAGCATCTCTCCGACGATCTCAAGGCGGCCGTGCAGGCACGAGCGGCAGCGGTGTTCCTGCCGAAGGTGGAGAGCGCGGACCAGGTCCAGGCCGCGTCGTTCCTGCTCGACGGCTGCGAGGCGGGCGTGGTCGCGATGCTGGAGTCCCCCGCCGCGGTGCTGGACGCGCCGGCGCTCGCGCGCGCGGGCGGGCGACTCGCGGGGCTCGCGTTCGGCAGCGAGGACTACTGCGGCGCGCTCGGCGTCGCCTCGGACAAGGCGGCGCTCGATTGGCCCGCGCAGCTGGTCGCGACCGCGGCGCGCGCGCGCGGGCTCGCGGCGTTCGGCCTGCCGGGTCCGGTGTCCGAGATTGCCGACATGGATGCGTATACGCGCCTGCTGGAAAAGTCGAAGGCGATGGGCTACACGGGCTGCCTCTGCATCCATCCGAAGCAGGTGCTGGCCGCCAACCGCGTGCATTCGCCGAGCGAAGCCGAGCTCGCTCTCGCGCGCGAGATCGTGCAGGCGTTCGACGCGGCGGTGAAGGATGGCCGCGGCGCCTTCGCGCTGCACGGCCGCATGATCGACGCGCCGGTCGCCGAGCAGGCGCGCGCGACGCTCGCGCGCGCGGCGCGCCGCGCCGCGCCTAGCGGTCCGGCCGGCTAGCGCGCGGCGCAGGCGACGCGCAAATATGCGTCATCGATGCCCTCCTCGTGCACCGATTCCCAGCGGCCCGAATGCGTGCTCGTCTTCACGGCCTCCCCCCGCCCCATGTTCCCGGCGAAGTCGATCGAGGACAGCAGCCGGACCCGCCGACCCTCGCAGTCGTACTCCCGCAGCACCACGGTGGACAGCAGGCCGCGCCCCTCGGGCGTGAAGTCCGGCCGGCGGAAATCGTACAGGCCGTGCATCGTCGCGAGGGCGCCGTTGCGGCGGATGCTGCCCGCGTCCGCGTAGGCCGCGTAGATCTCGTTGGCCTCGCCTACCGCGGTCCAGTCCGCGCGCGCGTTCCCGGAGAAGAGCGCCAGCAGGCAGGCCGCAAGCAGGCGAAGATGCGGCCGCATCTCAGGCGAGCGGGCCGCGCCGCGCGAGGCTGTCGCGCTCGAAGCCCGCGACGCGCTTGTAGGCCTCGGACATCGCCGCGAGCTCGGCGTTGCTGATGAGGTCCTCGACGCGCTCGAAGGGCCGGTCGCCGCTGCGCTTCCAGACCTCGCGCAGGATCGCGTCCGGCGGATTGGTGCGGTTCATGATGACCAGGTCGTTGGCGGCCTTCAGCCTGGCGCTCTCATACTGTTTCAATGCCTGCTCCGCGGAAGAATGCCTGGAAAGCATCCCCGCCAGCGTTCTCGCGTCGAGAATGGCCTGCCCGGCTCCGTTCGAGCCGCGCGGGTACATCGGGTGCGCGGCGTCCCCGAGCAGCGTGACGCGCCCGCGCGTCCAGTACGGCAGCGGGTCGCGGTCCACCATCGGGTACTCGAGAACCTGGTCGGCGTCGCGGATCAGCGCCGCGCAGTCGAGCCAGTCGAAGGACCACTGCGCGAAGGTCGGGTAGAAGTCCTCGATGCGGCCGTCCAGGTTCCAGTCCTGCCTCACGTTGCGCGGCGACTGGATCTCCGCCACCCAGTTGACGAGCTGGAGGCCCGAGCCGTCCAGCGACGGGTGTTCCTGCCGCCGGATCGGGTAGACCACCAGCTTGCCGACTTCCAGCCAGCCGGCGGTCGCCATGCTCGCGCCGGTGAGGAAGGGCTTCATGCGCGTCGTGCCGCGCCACATGTTGATGCCCTGGTAGGCCGGCGGCCCCTCGCCCGGGAACAGCTGCTTGCGCACCGCCGAATGAATGCCGTCGCAGCCGACGACGCAGCTGCCGTCCACGGTGGAACCATTCTGGAATCGCGCGGTGACTTTGCCCCGGCCTTCCTCGACGGCAACGCACTTCATGTCCAAGGCAACGGCGCCGGCACCCAGTCGCTCCCGCACCGCATTCATCAGGACCGCATGCAAATCCGCCCGGTGGATCGAGAGCTGCGGCCATTCGTAGCCGGCGTAGCGGCCGCGCGGCTCGCTGAAGATGAACTGCCCGTAGCGGTTGTAGAAGCGCAGCTCGCGCGTCTCCACGGCGACGCGCGCGAGCGGCTGCTGCAGCCCGAGCTCGGTGAGCTCGCGCATGCCGTGCGGCAGCAGGTTGATGCCGACGCCGATCGGCTGGATCGCCGGCGCCGCCTCGAACACGCGGCAGGCGATGCCCGCCTCGTGCAGCGACAGCGCGAGCGTGAGCCCGCCGATGCCGCCGCCGATGACGAGGACCTGACCCTGCGCCTTCATGAAACAATTATAGGCATGAGCGTCACGCTCGACGACATCCGCGCCGCGGCGCAGCGGCTCGGCCGCGCGGTGGAGCGCACGCCCTGCCTGCTCAGCCGCACGCTCTCGCAGCTCGCGGGCGCGCAGGTCTGGCTCAAGTTCGAGAACCTGCAGTTCACGGCCTCGTTCAAGGAGCGCGGCGCGCTCAACAAGCTGCTGCTGCTCGGCGACGCGGAGCGCCGGCGCGGCGTGATCGCGATGAGCGCGGGCAACCACGCGCAGGGCGTCGCTTACCACGCGGCGCGCCTGGGCACGCGCGCGGTGATCGTCATGCCGCGCGGCACGCCGAACACCAAGCTGCGCAGCACGCAGGTGCTGGGCGCCGAGGTGGTGCTCGAGGGCGACACGCTCGCCGAGGCCGCGCAGCACGCGCACGAGCTCGCCGCGCGGGAGGGCCTCACCTTCATCCACCCCTATGACGATCCGGCGGTGATCGCGGGCCAGGGCACGGTCGCGCTCGAAATGCTCGAGCAGGCGCCGGGGCTCGACGTGCTCGTCGTGCCGGTCGGCGGCGGCGGCCTCCTGTCGGGCATGGCGGTGGCGGCGAAGGCGCTCAAGCCGTCGATCGAGGTGCTCGGCGTCGAGTCCAAGACCTGGTGCGCGATGCACCAGCGCCTGAACGGCCTGCCGGTGGAGGTCGGCGGCGACACCATCGCCGAGGGCATGGCCGTCCGTGACGTGGGCGATCTGACGTTTTCGATTCTTTCGTCCCTGCGGATCGAAATGCTCCTGGTAGAGGAAGAAAGCATCGAGAAATCGATTGTCTCGCTGATTGAAATCGAGAAAACCGTCGCCGAGGGCGCCGGCGCGGCGGGTTTCGCCGCGCTGCTCGAGCATCCAGCGCGCTTTGCGGGCAGGCGCGTGGGCGTCCCGGTCTGCGGCGGCAACATCGACACGCGCGTGCTCTCCTCCGTGCTGATGCGCGCCCTGGTGCGCGACGGGCGGCTCGTGCGCCTACGCGTGGTGATGACCGACGTCGCCGGCAGCCTCGCGCGCGTCGCCACGCTGATCGGCGAGGCCGGCGGCAACATCGTCGAGGTGCAGCACCAGCGCGTGTTCGGCGTGGCCTCCATCAAGTCGCCCGAAGTCGAGTTCGTGGTCGAGACGCGCGACCGCGGGCACACCGAGGCGCTGGTGGCCGCGCTCGCCGCCCAGCGCATCAAGGTCGAGCTGCTGGCTTAGGCGGGAACGGAGATCTCCACCAGGTTCAGGTCCGGGTCGCGCACATAGACCGAGCGGATCCTCGAGGTCGCGCCCGTCTTCATCACGGGGCCTTCGAGGATCGGAATGTTCGCGCTTTCCAGCTTTGCAACGACATCTTCCAAGGAAACGGAAGCGATAAAGCACAAGTCGAGAGTCCCGGGCGCGGCGACGTGCGCGCGCGGCGTGAACTCCCTGCCCCACTCGTGCACGTTGATCTTCTGGCTGCCGAACCTGAGCGCGAGGCGCGTCTCGGTCGGCGTCTGGAATTTCTCGAGGCGCATTCCCAGTATTTCAGAATAAAAACGCAGGCACGCAGGCAAATCCCTCGTGGTCAGGACGACATGGTCGATATGGTCGATCATCACTTCCTCTTCAGCATGCGCAGCGGGTTGTACTCGAGCACGGCCTCGCCGCGCTGGTTGACCACCCTGTTGGCGAAGCGCACGAGGCCGCGGTCGCCCTTCGAGGTGAGGCGCGCCTCGGTGACCTCGGCCTCGACGTGAATGGTGTCTCCCACCACGGTCGGCGCCTTGACGTCGAGCGTGGCGTTGAGGAACGCGAGCCCCGTGTCCTGCATGGTCGGCAGCAGCAGGCCCTCGGCGAACGCGTAGACGAGCGCGCCGGGCACCGGCCGGCCCTTGATCGCGCGGTTCGAGTCGTCGGCCACCGCGAACAGCTCCTCGGTGAGCCAGGTCAGGTTGACGAAATTCGCGACGTCGGACTCGGCGATCGTGCGCCGGTGCGTGCGGAAGCGGAAGCCGACCGGGAGGTCCTCGTAGCCGAAGCCGCGGCCGACGATCGGGAGGGACGAAGCCATGGCCGCATTCTACTCAGACGATCGCCGCGCCCAGCAGCGTGAGCCCGGAGACGAGCATGAGCCCCTCCATCGCCAGGCGAAAGCGCTCGGGCTCCATCTTCAGCACGAAGCGCTTGGCGATGAAGGCGCCCGCCGTGAGCGTGGAGCCGGTGATCAGGCCCTTGACGATGATCTCGAGCGGCAGCGCGCCGAGGCTGCGGAACACCGTCGCCTTGGCGAGGTAGACCGCGAGCGAGGCGGCCGCCTCGGTCGAGAGGAACGCGCCCTTGACGAGGCCGGCGGCGAGGAAGATCGGCGCCGTGATCGGCCCGGTCGAGACGACGATGCCCGTGAGGTAGCCCACGGGCACGGCGAGCGCGGCGAGCTGCGCGCGGCCGAGCCTCAGGTCGTGCGCGGCCATCCAGCGCCGCACGCCGATCATGCCGAGGAAGAACAGCCCGAGCGCGGCCTCGATGAGCCGCGTCGGCAGCACCAGCAGCGTGGCCGCCCCGAGCGCCGCGCAGGGCACGCCGGTCGCCGAGTACGCGCCCATCGCGCGCCAGTCCACCTCGCGCCACCAGGCGGCGACGCGCGACAGGTTGGCCATGATCGCGGCGATCGACATGATCGGCACCGCCTGCAGAGGCCCGAAGGCGATCACGAGCACCGGCATCAGCATGATCGAGGAGCCGAAGCCGACGATGCCGCTCAGGGTGCCGGCCAGCAGTCCTACCGCGACGACGAAGAGGTATTCCATCCACTCAGGGAAGGCCGTTGCGCACGTGCGTGCGGTAGGCGGGCCTCGTGGAAAGCGCCTCGTAGTATCTCTCCACCGCCGGATAGCGCGGCCGCTCGATATTCAGGTGGAACCAGCGGTTCACGACGAGGCCGACGGGAATGTCGCCGACGGTGAAGGTCGCGCCCGTGACGAAGGGACCCGTGCCCTCGAGATGCTCGTCGAGCTGGCCGACTTCCCTGGCGATCTGCGCGCGGCCCCGCTCGACGAACCAGGGATGGTTCCAGGGCGGCTCGTTCAGCATGCCGCCGAGAAACGCCCCGCGCAGCGATATCGACGTCTCGTAGTTCGCCCAGTCCATCCACTGCTCGGCGCGGGCGCGCTCGAGCAGATCGGCCGGATACATCGACGATCCGGGCGCGTACTTGCTCACGAGATAGCGCACGATCGTGTTCGACTCGCGCAGCACCGCGTCGCCGTCGATCACCGCCGGCACCAGGCCGATCGGGTTGATCGCGCGAAACGCAGGATCCGCGGTCGGGCGGTAGCCCCGGCCCCAGTCCTCGCGCTCGAACGCGAGTCCCAGCTCGCCGCAAGTCCAGAGGACCTTGCGCACGTTGAAGGAATTGGCCCGGCCGAGGATTCGAATCATGGACTTTCCTTCAGATCGCCTAGAGCATTTCGAGCGGCACGGGCCTGGCGGGCGCAGGGAACAGGCCATCGAGCTCGGCGAGCTGCGCGGCCGTCAGCTTCACATCGAGCGCGCCGAGGTTCTCCTTCAGGCGCTCGCGCCGGCCGGTCTTGGGGATCGCGATCACGCCGTCCTTCGCGAGCAGCCAGGCGAGCGCCGCTTGCGCCGCGGTCATGCCGTGCCTGCCCGCGAACTCCGCGAGTCCGCGGTCGACGAGCAGCCTCGCCTGCTCGATCGGCGAGTAGGCCATCACCGGCAGCTTGCGCTCGCGCAGCCAGGGCAGCAGGTCGTACTCGATGCCGCGGCGCGAGAGGTTGAAGAGCAGCTGGTTCGCCGCGCAGGCCCGGCCGGCGGGCTGCGTCCACCATTCCTTCATGTCGGCGAGGTCGAGGTTGCTCACGCCGTGGTGGCGGATCTTGCCCGCCCGCTCGAGCGCCTCGAAGGCCTCGAGGGTCTCGGCGAACGGTACGCTGCCGCGCCAGTGCAGCAGGTAGAGGTCGATGCGTTCGGTCTTCAGGCGCTTGAGGCTGCGCTCGCAGGCGGCGACGGTGCCCTTGCGCGAGGCGTTCGAGGGAAGCACCTTGCTCACGAGGAACACTTCGTCTCGCCGGCCCGCGATCGCCTCCCCGACCAGCTCTTCCGATCGCCCGTCGCCGTACATCTCCGCGGTGTCGATGAGCGTCGCGCCGAGGTCGAGGCCGAGGCGCAGCGTGGCGATCTCCTCGGCGCGCGTCGCCTTGCCGTCGCCGATGTTCCAGGCGCCCATGCCGAACGCGGGCACCTGCTCGCCCGACGGCAGCGCGACCCGCTTCACGGCTTGACGAATTTCAGCGTGAAGCGGTCGCTCTCGCCGATCGCCGCGTACTTCGCGCGGTCCTTGTCCTTCAGGCGCCAGGTCGGCGGCAGCGTCCAGACGCCCTCGGGATGGTCCTTCGTGTCCCTGGGGTTGGCGTTCACCTCGCTGCGGCCCGCGAGCACGAAGCCCGCGCGCTCGATGAGCGCGATGGCGTAATCCTCGCGCACGTAGCCGGATTTCATCTGCTCGGCCTGAGTGCGATCGGTGCGGCCGCGATGGTCCACCACCCCCAGCACGCCGCCCGGCCTGAGCGCCTTGTAGAAGGCGCGCAGCGCGGCCTCGGCCTCGCCCCGCTCCATCCAGTTGTGCAGGTTGCGGAAGGTGAGCACGAAGTCGGCGCTGCCCGGCGGCGCGATCTCGTGCCGGTCGGCGTTGAACTGCGTCACGAGCACCTTGCCGTAGAGCGCGGGCTCCGCGCGCAGCCGCGCGAGCAGCTTGTCGTGGTCCGCGCGGTACTGCGGCGCGGCGGTCTCGTCGCGGTCCGCCGCGACATACTGGCCCTTCTCGCGCAGGAAGGGCGCGAGGATCTCCAGGTAGTAGCCGGCGCTGCCCGGCAGGATCTCCACCACCCGGCTGTCGGCGCGGATGCCGAAGAAGGCGAGCGTCTCGGCCGGGTGCCGATAGGGATCGCGCGCGACGTTGCCGGGGCTGCGGTTCGCCCCCTGCAGGAGCGTCCCCGCGTCGTTCGGCGAGATCGGCGCGGGCGCGCAGGCCGCGAGCAGTGCGGCGGGCAGCAGCGCGAGGAGGACGCGGCGCCGCACGCTAGCGGACGGCCGAGAGGCCCTGCACCCTGTGCCGCCCGATCGAGCGCGCGAGGAAGCCCGAGGCGTTCAGATCCTCCACGAAGGCCTTGAGGTACGCTGCGCCGGCGCTGCGCGCGCGCGGCGTGCCCAGGCCGTGGTTGACCGTCATGAACTTGCCCTCGAGCATGCGCCCGCCCGGCATCTTTGCCATCGCGTCGAGCAGGTTCGGCTTGAGCGCGGCCACGGCATCGGCGCCGCGCGCGTTGAAGACCTCGATCGACTCGGCGAAGCTCCTGGTGCGCACGAGCGTGGCGCTCTTCAGCGTGCGCGCGAGGTAGAGCTCGTAGCCGGCCTTGCCCGGCG
>DATIYN010000251.1:0-5294 GCA_035517595.1 Burkholderiales bacterium | reverse complement strand
AAATTCCAGAAGCTCGCGCAGATCCGCCTGCTCGCGCCGCTGCTGGGCAAGGGCATCCTCACCAGCGAGGGCGCCGACTGGAAATGGCAGCGCCAGGCCTCGGCGCCGATGTTCCGCCAGCAGGAGCTGCTCGGCTTCGTGCCCGCGTTCGTGCGCGCGACCCTGACGGTGATCGAGCGCTGGCGCGCGTCGGCGCCGGGCGCGGCGCAGCCGATCGACCGCGACATGACCCGCGCGACCTTCGACGTGATCCAGGCGACGCTGCTGCCGTCCGCGGACCGGACCCTGGGCTCGGTGCTCGAGGAATCGATGGCGCTCTTCCAGCGCGCGGGTGGCTGGGGCCAGCTCTATGCGATGGCCGGCGCGCCGCACTGGCTGCCGCGCCCCGGCATGGTCTCGGGCGCGCGCGGCACCGTGCTGATGCGCCGCGCGGCGGCGGCGATGCTGCGCGAGCGCCGCGAGTCCGAGGCGAAGCAGGGCGCGAGCCCCGACGATCTCATGCACCGGCTCATGCGCGCGCGCGACCCGGAGTCCGGGCAAACGATGAACGAAGAGCAGCTCGTCGACAACCTGCTTACCTTCTACCTCGCCGGCCACGAGACCACGGCCCGTGCGCTCGCCTGGACGCTGTACCTCGTCGCGCAGTCGCCCGAATGGGCGCGCCGGCTCGAGGAGGAGATCGAGCGCGTGACCGGCGGCAAGCCGGTCGAGAGCGCGCACCTCGAGCGCCTGGTGCTCGTGCAGCAGGTGCTTAAGGAGTCGATGCGGCTGTATCCCCCGGTGCCGCTGATGAGCCGGCAATGCGTGGCGCCTGCGCGGCTGGACGGCATCGACATCGTGCCCGGCGCCACCGTCGTCATGCCGATCTACGCGATGCACCGGCACGCGAAGCGCTGGGAGGAACCCGACGCCTTCGATCCCGGGCGCTTCGCGCCGGAGCGCGAGGCGAAGATACCGCGCTACCAGTACCTGCCGTTCGGCGCCGGGCCGCGCATCTGCATCGGCATGGCCTTCGCGATGCTCGAGGCGACCGCGATGCTCGCGACGCTGCTGCAGAAGGCGCGCTTCGCGCCGGTGCCCGGGCACGAGCCGCGGCCGCTCGCGCGCGTCACGCTGCAGCCGGGCGGCGGCCTGCCGCTCCAAGTCACGCTGCGCGAGTTTTGCTAAACTGCGGCTTCCTCAATCACGAAAGGAGGTGATCCAGTGAGAGTCCACCAAGGCAGGTCCGGCACGAGTCGCTCCGGATCAACTCGCAGGAGCATCTCCGGCTAGTTCGCCGGTCTTGTCTTAGCTGCACCGGAAGGGCCCGCCACCGCGGGCCCTTCTTCTTTGGGCCCGCGTCCTTCGTTGGGCCTTTCCTAGCCCGGCCTGCGGATCTTGCGGAATTCGCCCAGGGCCTTGCGGCCCATCGGGCGGCCGAGCGCCGGAAGCCAGCGCGTGAGGCGCCAGAGCAGGCGCGCGTGGAAGGGGAAGACGATGAGCTCCTCGTTGCGCTCGACGCCCGCGACGATGCGCCCGATCGCGGGCTCGAGCGGCATCACCGGAAGCGGCATCCTCTTCATCATCGTGTCCTTGTCGGAAGCCGCGTAGTGCGCGGCGTCGAAGATGCCGGTGCGGATGAAGCTCGGGCAGATAGCGCTCACCTTCACGCCGAGCGCCTCACCCTCGGCGCGCAGCATGCGCGAGAACGTCACCACCGCGGCCTTGGTGGTCGAGTAGGCGTTGAGGATCGGCGAGCCCGAGAGGCCCGCGAGCGAGGCGGTGTTGACGATGTGGCCGTGCCCCTGGCGCACCATGCGCCCGTACGCGGCGAGCGAGCCGGAGATCACGCCGAGCAGGTTGACCTGGACCAGCCGGTGCCACTGCTCGTAGGTCTGGTCGCGCGACTCGCCGATGAGGGCGAACCCGGCGTTGTTGAAGACGTAGTCAAGCGGCTCCACCGAAGCGAGCAGCTGCGCAACGGCCGTCTCGTCGGCGACATCCAGCTGCGCGGCGCGCGCCTTGCCGCCCGCGCTGCCACACTCGCGCGCGATCGCCTCGGCGCCCGCCTGCGCGCCGGCGAAATTGAGATCGGCGAGCACGACGTTCGCGCCGCGCGCGCCGAGCGCGCGCGCGAGCCCCAGGCCGATGCCCGAGGCCGCGCCCGTGATCACGACGTTCTTGCCAGCGAACACCAGGTCCCCCCTTAGAATGCGCATCATGCCTCATATCGCATCCACGGGCGCGCGCCTGTACTACGAGGAGACGGGCCGCGGCCACCCGATCGTCTTCGTGCACGAGTTCGGATCCGACCACCGCGAGTGGGAGCTGCAGGTGCGCTTCTTCTCGCGCGAGTACCGCTGCGTCGCGTACGCGGCGCGCGGCTATCCGCCCTCGGACGTGCCCGAGGACCCGCAGCTCTACGGCCAGGACCACTCTGCCGACGACATCGCCGCGGTGATCCGGGGCCTCGGCCTGCAGCGTCCCTACGTGGTCGGGCTGTCGATGGGCGCCTTCGCGACGCTGCGCTTCGCGCTGCGCCACCCGGGGCTCGCGAGCGCGCTCGTGCTCGCGGGCATCGGCTCCGGTTCGAACCTGGCCGAGCTCGAGCTCTGGCGCCGCACGCAGCGCGAGAAATCCGACCAGCTGCTGAAGGAGGGCTGGTCGAACATCGCCGAGGAGACCGGCCACAGCCCCACGCGCATCCAGCTGAAGAAGAAGAACCTGCGCGCCTGGAACGAGTTCATGACGCACCTGCGCGAGCACTCGGTGAAGGGCACGGCGCTCACGCAGCGCCGCTACCAGGGCGAGCGCGATCCGGTCTACGCCTGGGAGGCGGAGTTGAAGAAGATGTCGGTTCCGGCGCTGATCGCGGTGGGCGACGAGGACGCGCCCTGCATCGAGCCGAGCGTGTTCCTCAAGCGCACCCTGCCTCACGCAGGGCTCTGGACCTGCCCTCGGACGGGACACGCGATCAACCTGGAGGAGCCCGAGGCCTTTAATCGGGAAGTTGCGACTTTCTTCGCGGGCGTAGAACGGGGGGGTTGGGTTTAGAATCCCCCCGGAGGAGCAGGGGGGGATGGCCAAGGCGCAGCGCGCCCGCAAGCTTCACAGCAACGCCGCCGGCGCGGCCGCCGCGCGCCGCGGCGTGTCGCAGTCGATCCTGTCGGTGCTCGCCCAGGCCGGGGGCGACCTGGGCGAGGCGCAGCGCATCGCGCAGGAGCTCATCGACATCCTGCCCGTGCCGGTCTACATCAAGGCGCGTGACGGGCGCTATCTCGCCGTCAACCGCGCCTGGGAAGAGTTCTTCGGCGTTACGCGCGACCAGTTCGCCGGCAAGCAGGTCGCCGACCTCTATCCGGGCGCGCCCTGGGTGGCCGCCGAACACCGTGCGATGGACGAAGAGCTCTGGAAGGCGCCCGGCAGCCAGAGCTACGAGATCAAGATCGCCACCCGCGCGGGCGGCTCGCGCAGCACCATCTACCACAAGGCCACGTTCCCGGGCCCCGACGGCAAGGTCGCCGGCCTCATGGGCACGATCATCGACGTCACGGGCCGCAAGCGGGCCAAGCGCGCGCTGCGCGAAAGCGAGGAGCGCTTCCGCCAGACCTTCGAGCTCGCCGCCTCGGGCATCGCGCACGTCGACCTCGAGGGCCGCTTCACGCGCGCGAACCGCGCGCTGTGCCGCATCCTCGGCTACACGGCCGAGGAGCTCGTCGGCAAGACCGTGCGGGAGGTGTCGCATCCGGAGGACCGCGGCGTCACCGACGCCGAGCGCGCGCGCATGCGCGAGGGCGCGATCGACTCGGTGCATTTCGAGAAACGCTACCGGCGCAAGGACGGCGAGACCGTGTGGGTGGACCTCACGGTGGCGCTCGTGCGCGACGGCGACGGGCAGCCGCTCTACGAGATCGCGGTGTTCGACGACATCACCGAGCGCAAGGCGGCCGACGCTGCGCTGCGCGAGAGCGAGGCCCGCTTCCGCAGCCTCACGGCGCTGTCGTCGGACTGGTACTGGGAGCAGGATGCGCAGCTGCGCTTCACCCTGGTGTCGGGCGGCATCGAGGAGAGCCTCGGCATCGCGCCCGGGGAGTTCATCGGCCGCACGCGCTGGGACGGGCCGATGCTGGGCGTCTCGGAGGAGGACGCGGCGGCGCACCGCGCGCTGCTCGAGGCGCACCGGCCCTTCGCGGAGTTCGAGTACGGCCGGCGCGACGCGCGCGGCCGCGTGCACTACATCAGCGCGAGCGGCGAGCCGGTGTTCGACGAGCGCGGTGTCTTCCGCGGCTACCGCGGCGTCGGCCGCGACGTGACGGCGCGGCGCACCGCGCAGGAGGCGCTGCGCGCGGCGCACGACGAGCTTGCGCGCTCCAACGCCGAGCTCGAGCAGTTCGCCTACGTCGCCTCGCACGACCTGCAGGAGCCGCTGCGCATGGTGTCGAGCTACACGCAGCTGCTCGAGCGGCGCCACGGCGACAAGCTGCAGGGCGACGCGAAGGAGTTCATGGCCTTCATCGTCGACGGCGCGGCGCGCATGAAGCAGCTCATCGAGGACCTGCTCGCCTACTCGCGCGTCGGCACGCGCGGCAAGGCGTTCCGGCGCACGCCGATGGAGAAGGTGTTCGAGCGCGCGAGCGCCAACCTGCGCGCCGCGATCGAGGAGGGCGGCGTCGAGCTCACGCACGACCCGCTGCCCGAGGTCGAGGGCGACGAGTCGCAGCTGGTGCAGCTGATGCAGAACCTGATCGGCAACGCGATCAAGTTCCGCGCCGAGGCCGAGCCTCGCATCCATGTTTCCTGTTCCGAAAAAGAAGATGAATTCGCCTTCGCGGTCCAGGACAACGGCATCGGCATCGAGCCGCAGTACTTCGAGCGCATCTTCATGGTGTTCCAGCGCCTGCACGACAAGGGCCAGTACCCGGGCACGGGCATCGGCCTGGCGATCTGCAAGAAGGTCGTCGACCGCCACGGCGGGCGCATCTGGGTCGAGTCGGCGCCCGGCAAGGGCAGCCGGTTCGTGTTCACGCTACCGAGGAAGAGAGGCAATCATGGCAGCTAGGAGGGTCGGGGCCCCGGTCGAGATCCTGCTCGTCGAGGACAATCCCGCCGACGTGCGGCTCACGCAGGAGGCGCTCAAGGAAGGCAAGGTCTACAACAACCTGCACTGGGCGAAGGACGGCGTCGAGGCGCTGGAGTTCCTGCGCCGCCAGGGCAGGCACGCCAAGGCGCCGCGCCCGGACATCATCCTGATCGACCTCAACCTGCCGAAGAAGGACGGGCGCGAGGTGCTGCAGGACATCAAGAACGACGACAAG
>DATIYN010000250.1:0-13469 GCA_035517595.1 Burkholderiales bacterium | reverse complement strand
GCCGCCGCGCGAAGGGACGCGTTTCGGTCGAGGACGTGCTCGCCTCGGGCTCGCCCGTCCTCGATGCGTCTCCCACCACCTCGGACGACGCGTGCTGCTGGTTCTATTCCTCGGGCTCGACCGGCGCGCCTAAGGGCACCGTGCACGTCCACTCGAGCATGGCGATCACCGCGGAGCTCTATGGCAAGGCCGTGCTGGGAGTTGCTGAGTCGGATGTGCTTTTCTCCGCGGCGAAGCTGTGCTTCGTCTACGGTCTGGGAAACGCGCTCACGTTCACCCTCGCCACCGGTGCCACCGCCGTGCTCATGGCCGAGCGCGCCACGCCCGCCGCGGTATTCAAGCGACTGGTCGGGAGAAAGCCCACCGTCTTCTACGGAGTGCCCACGCTCTACGCGTCGATGCTCGCCAGCCCGGAGTTTCCGGGGAAGGGAGAGCTGGGGCTGCGTGCGTGCGTCTCGGCCGGCGAGGCGCTCCCCGCCGAGCTCGGAAAGCGCTGGAGGGACAAGGCCGGCGTCGACATCCTCGAGGGAATCGGAACGACCGAAATGATGCATATGTACATCAGCGCGCGCCGCGGCCACGTGCGCTACGGGGCGACAGGAACGGCAGTGCCGGGGTACGAGCTCCGGCTCGTGGACGAGGAGGGCAGGCCGGTCAAGCATGGGGAGCTCGGCGAGCTGCAGGTGCGCGGGCCGACGAGCGCAGCCTTCTACTGGAACAACCGTGAAAAGAGCCGCTCGACCTTCCTCGGCCCCTGGTTCCGGAGCGGGGACAAGTTCAGGCAGGACGAGAACGGCTACTTTGTCTACGCCGGACGGTCCGACGACATGATAAAGGTCTCGGGCCTGTTCGTGTCTCCGGCCGAGGTCGAGGCCGCGCTCGCCAGCCACGACGCGGTGCTCGAGGCCGCGGTGGTCGCGCGCGAGGACGACAACCGCCTGGTCAAGCCCAAGGCCTTTGTCGTGCTGAAGGATGGAGCCTCGCCCTGTGACGAGCTCAAGCTCGCACTGCAGCGGCACATCAAGGACCGGCTCGCGCCCTACAAGTATCCGCGCTGGATCGAGTTCATCGCGGAGCTGCCCAAGACGCCCACCGGCAAGATCCAGCGTTTCAAGCTGCGCGCTTGACCGCGGACGCTTGTGCCCCGCCGCGCGTTCGCCTAGAATTCGAACAATGGTTCAAGTTTTGAATCGCAGTTCGAACGAAGCCGCTTTCTCCGAGCGTGTCCAGCGCAGGAACGATGCGCGCCGCCTGGACATTCTGCGCGCCGCCGCGCGCGTATTCCGACGCCTCGGCGTGTCGGCGACCGGCATGCGCGAGATCGCCGAGGAAGCCGACCTCTCGCCGGGCAACCTCTACTATTACTTCAGCGGCAAGGACGAGCTCCTGCTGTTCTGCCAGGAGCGCACGCTCGAGCGCCTTGCGGCCGGCGTAAAGGCCGCGCGCGCGGTCCCGGGCTCCTGGGCCGGCCGGCTGCGCTCGGTGCTCGCCGGGCATGTGCACTGCATGCTCGACGAGCTGGAAGGGGCCACCGCGCACCTGGAGGTCGAGGCGCTGCCGGAGGACATGCGCGCGGGCGTCGTGCAGAAGCGCGACGCCTACGAGCGCGCCGTGCGCGCGCTGGTCGCCGAAGGCGTCAGGGCCGGCGAGTTCGCGCCCGTGGACCCCGCGCTCGTGACGCGCGCGATGCTGGGTGCGGTGAACTGGACCGCGCGGTGGTACCGGCACGACGGCGCGCGATCGGTCGCCGAGATCGCCGAATCGCTCTCCGACTACCTGGTGCGCGGGCTGCTGCCCGCGAGGAAGGGCAAATGAACGCCCCGGCCCCCAAGAACGTGCATCTGGTCCTGCGAGTGAACGGCGAGCCGCAGGAAGTCTCCTTCGCTTCGTACAAGACGCTCCTCGAGGTGCTGCGCGAGGAGATGAACCTCACCGGGACCAAGCATGGGTGCGAGCTCGGCGAATGCGGCGCCTGTGCGGTGCTCGTCGACGGCGCGCCGGTACTGTCGTGCCTGGCATTGGCTCTCGAGTGCGAAGGGCGCGAGATCGAGACGGTCGAGGGCCTGGCGAGCGGCACGAAGCTCCACCCGCTCCAGGCGGCGTTCGCCGACTGCGGCGGCTCGCAGTGCGGCTACTGCACCTCCGGCATGCTGATGACGGCGAAGGCGCTGCTCGAGCGCGAGCCGAATCCGAGCCGCGAGCGCATCAAGGAGGCGATCTCGGGGAACATCTGCCGCTGCACCGGCTACAACCAGATCGTCGAGGCGATCGAGCAAGCCGCCGCCGAAATAAGGAATTCGAAATGAGCGCGGAAAAGAAACGCTTCGAGGTAGTCGGCCAGCCGCGCCGGCGGGTCGACGGGCGCGGCAAGACGACCGGCCAGGCGCGCTTCGCCGACGACCTCTCGCTGCCGCGCATGGCGCATTGCAAGCTGCTGCGCTCGCCCCATCCCCACGCGGTGATCGAATCGATCGACTGCTCGCGCGCAAGGGAATATCCCGGAGTGCATCTCGTGCTGACCGGGAAGGACTTTCCGGTCCCGTTCGGCATCATGCCGGTGTCGCTCGACGAATACGCGCTCGCGCCCGAGAGGGTGCGCCACGTCGGCGATCCGCTCGCCGCGGTGATCGCGAAAGACGAAGTCACGGCGCTCGAGGCGATCGAGCTGATCGACGTGAGGTACCGCAAGCTGCAGACGATCTCCGATCCGGCGGAAGCGCTCGCGCGTCCCGAGCCACGCATCCACGACTACGGCGAGCAGGGCAACATCCATCGCAACCAGTCCTACGAATTCGGCGACGTCGAGGAGGCGCTCGCGAGGAGCGACTACGTGTTCGAGGATACGTTCTTCTACCAGGGCAATACTCACCTTCCGATGGAGCAGCAGGCCTCGCTCGCCTCGATCGAGGGCGACGGCAAGCTGCTCCTGCAGACCAGCACCCAGAATCCGCACTACCTGCACCGGCAGCTCGCGCGGGTGCTGCAGGTCCCGGCCTCGCAGGTCCGCGTGATCGCGACGCAGAACGGCGGCGGCTTCGGCGGCAAATGCGACCCGGCCAATCACGAGATGGTGGTGTCGAAAGCGGCCATGATCCTCGGGCGCCCGGTGAAGATCTGCCTTACGCGCGAGGAGGTCTTCTACCAGCACCGCGGCCGGCACCCGGTGCTGATGAAGTTCCGGACCGGGGTCAGCAAGGACGGAAAGCTGACCGGAATGCATCTTCAGACTCTGCTCGACGGCGGTGGATACGGCTCGCATGGTCCCGCGAGCACCTTCTACACCGGGGTGCTGACGCCGGTGACCTACGAGCTGCCGCGCTTCAAGTTCGAAGCGTGCCGGGTCTTCACCAACAAGCCTCCCTGCGGCCCCAAGCGCGGCCACGGGACGCCGCAGCCGCGCTTCGGGCAGGAAGTGCAGCTCGACAAGATCGCCGAGAAGCTGGGGATCGATCCGGCCGAACTCCGCCTCGGCATCGTGACGAAGGAGAACGCGCTCACCGCGAACTGGCTCAAGGTCGGCAGCACCGGGCTCGCCGAGTGCATCCGCCAGGTGGTCGAGCGCTCCGGCTGGAAGGAGAAGCACCGCAAGCTTCCGGAGGGACGCGGCGTCGGGCTCGCGGCGAGCACCTACATGTGCGGCGCCGGCGTGTCGATCTACTGGAACAAGATGCCGCACTCTGGCGTGCAGCTTCTGCTCGATCGCAGCGGGCAGGTGACGGTGCTCTGCGGCGCGACTGAAATCGGGCAGGGGTCGGACGACGTGCTCGCTGCGATCGTCGCCGAGGTGCTCGGCATCGGCACGGCGGAGGTGCGCGTGCTCACCGGCGATACCGGACTGACGCCGGTCGACCTCGGCTCGTACTCGAGCCGCGTCACGGTGATGATGGGCAATGCCGCGTTGCAGGCGGCGACGCGGTTGCGCGAGCAGATCGCCGCGGCGGCGGCCGAGAAGCTCGAGACCTTGCCCGAGCGCGTGATCCTCTCGCGGGGCAAGGTATTCGCGGCGGAGAACGCGGCGAAGACGATGAGCTTTATCGAGGCGGTGACGGCGGCGGAGACGAAGTTCGGCACGCTCGGCGCGGTCGGCTCGTACGCGCCGCCGAAGGCGCCAGGCAAGTACAAGGGCGCGGGCGTCGGCCCTTCTCCCGCGTACAGCTTCACGGCCTGCGTGGTCGAGGCCGAAGTCGATCCGAAGACCGGCTGGATCACCGTGCCCAAGATCTGGGTCGCGCACGACATCGGGCGCTCGATCAACCCGGTGCACGTTCGCGGGCAGGTGATCGGCGGCGTGTACATGGGCCTGGGCGAAGCGCTGATGGAGGAGCAGGCCTTCCGGCGATTGCCCGAGAAGCTGTCCAGCGCGCTCGTGCACAAGATCCCTTCGATGCTCGAGTACAAGAGCCTCACCGCGCTCGACATGCCCGAGGTGGACGTGGCGATCGTCGAATACCCGGATCCCAACTGCCCGTTCGGCGCGAAGGAAGCCGGGCAGGGCCCGCTGCTGCCGGTGATGCCGGCGGTGGCAAACGCGATCTACGACGCGGTCGGCGTGAGAATCGACGAGGTGCCGATCACACCGGACAAGGTGCTCGCCGCCCTGGAGAAGAAGGCGAAGGGCGAGACCCCGCGCGTCGGCCCGGAAAGCTTCCCCGCGGTGCCCTATCCCGCGCCGACGTTCGTATTGCCGCCGTGGGAAGGCGGCGACGGCGACGAGCTGAAGGGTCCGGACGGCAAGCCGGTCCGGCGCACGCAGAAGGAGGTGGCCGCCGCATGATGCGCCTGCCGTGGTTCGATTACCGCGCGCCGCGTTCGATCGCGGAAGCGGCGCGCATTCTCGCCGGAGAAGGCCCGCGCTCCATGCTGCTCGCGGGCGGCACCGATCTTCTGCCCAACATGAAGCGCCGCCAGCAAACGCCCGCGACACTGGTCGCGCTGCGCGACGTGCCGGAGCTGAAGGGCATCGCCAACGGCAGCGGACTGAGGATCGGCGCGGGCGTCACGCTGACCGAAGTGGCGGGCAGCAAGCCGGTACGCGAATACTATACCGGGCTCATGCAGGCGGCGGCCCAGGTTGCCACGCCGCACCTGCGCAACATGGCGACGCTCGGCGGCAATCTCTGCCTCGACACGCGCTGCAGCTACTACGACCAGAGCTACGAATGGCGCAAGGCGATCGATTTCTGCCTGAAGAAGGACGGCGAGATTTGCTGGGTGGCGACCGCGAGCAAGCGCTGCGTGGCGGTGTCGTCGACCGACTGCGCGCCGGCGCTGATATCCCTGGGCGCCAGCGTGAGGCTGGTTTCCACGCAGGGGGAACGGGACGTGGCGCTCGCAGATCTCTACAACAACGATGGCATCGACTACCTCACGCGGCGTCCGGACGAGATCCTCAGCGAGATCCGGCTGCCGGACGCGGCGGGCTGGAAGAGCAGCTACTGGAAGCTTCGCCGGCGCGGGTCGTTCGATTTTCCCGTGCTGGGTGTGGCGGCCGCCGCGAAGCTGGGGAAGGACGGCACGGTCGAAGAGGCGCGCATCGCATTGGGGGCCGTCGCTTCGCGGCCCTTCCTCGTGCCCAGGGCGGCCGAGCTGCTCGTCGGCAGAAAGCTCGGCGACGATGTGATTGCCGAGGTCGCCGCGGCGGTGGGCTCTCGCGCCAAGCCCATGGACAACGCGGACCTGGACATCTACTGGCGCAAGCAAGTCACGCCGGACTTCGTCGGCTACGCGCTGCGCGAGATCCGGGGCGACGACATGAGCGCGACGCGCGTGCGCATCGCGCGCCACGAACTCAGGGAGGCAAGCTGAAATGACGCCCGAGCAGTTCCGCGCGCTGGTCATGCCGTTCGCCGACTTCGTCCGGGGCAGGGCGCTCGACGGGCAGCTCGAGGCCGACCTGAACAAGAGCTACCCGCCGGGCGGAGCGGCGTTTCAGGGCGTATTCCGGGCCTGCCGCGACGCGATCGCGGCCGGGTGGATGTGCAATCGCGAGGCGGGCGGGATCAGGTTCGGCCGCGTCATCAAGCCGGGCGCGGAGACGCACGGCTTCAGCGTGGACGTGGTCGAGATGTACGACGTCGTGGGTCCACGCCATCGCCATCCCAACGGCGAGATCGACATGATCATGCCGCTCGATCCCGGCGCGAAATTCGACGGGCGCGGCTCCGGCTGGATGGTCTACGGCCCGGACAGCGCGCACAGCCCGACGGTGAGCGGCGGCAAGGCCATCGTCCTGTACCTGCTGCCGCAGGGCGCGATCGAGTTCACCGCCGGCCGCTAGGCGGGCGGAGCCCCGATCAGCTTCTGTATCACCGGCCGGGAGCCTTCCAGCGCCACGCGCTGCATGTAGAAGGCGAGGCCGCGCGCGCCGCCCAGCTCCTCGCCGCCGCCGGCGCGCCCGGGGCCGCCGTGCACGAGCTGCGGCAGTACGGTTCCCGGCCCGGGCGACATCTCGATCTTCGGGTGCCCGAGAAAGATCCGCCCGTGGTAGGGCGCGATGCCCGCGACGGTCTCCTCGAGGAAGTCCGCGTCCTCCGAGTACACCGAGGACACCAGCCCGCCGTTCCCGCGCGCGACGATCGCCGCCGCGTCCGCGCATTTGCCCGAATAGGGCAGAAGCGAGGCAACCGGCCCGAACACTTCGCGCGAGTGGACTGCGGCGGCGAGCGCGTTCTTCGCGAATTCCATCAGCACTGGCGAGATGAAGAAACCTTTCGCTCCAACCGGCGCGGCGCTTCCGAAAGCCGTTTTTCCTTCGGCAGAGAGCTGGGCCACCCCCTCGCGTACGTCGGCGAGCTGGGCGCCCGTGGCGACCGGTCCCATGCGCGTTTCCTCCTGCGCCGGGTTGCCTACGCGCACGGCCTTCAAGCCTTCGGCGAGGTCGTCGCGAACCGTCGCCGCGTGCGCCTCGGGCACGAGCACGCGCCGGATCGCGGTGCATTTCTGCCCCGCCTTCTGCGTCATGTCGCGCAGCACGTCCTTGAGGAAGGTTTCGTACATGTCGCCGCCCGGCTCCGCGTCGGGCCCGAGCACGGCGGCGTTCAGGCTGTCCGCCTCGACGTTGACGCGCACCGAGTCGCGCACGATGTTGGGGAGCGCGCGGATGCGCATTCCCGTGTCGCCCGAACCGGTGAAGGCGAGCACGTCCTGGCCGCCGAGCAGCGCCGGCAGGTCGCGCGGCGCGCCGACTAGGAGCGAGAGCGCGCCGTCGGGCAGGACCTTCTTCTCGACGAGGATCTCCATCAGGCGCTGCGCGACCAGCGCCGAGCTCGTCGCCGGCTTGGAGAGGACGGGCATGCCGGCGAGGAGCGCCGAGGCCGCCTTCTCGGCCAGCCCCCACGCCGGGAAATTGAAGGCGTTGATGTGCACGGCGACGCCGTGGCGCGGCACGCAGACGTGCTGCCCATGGAACCTCGGCGAGCGCCCGAGCTGCACGCCTTCGCCGTCCACGATGAACTTGGCCGCGCCGAGCTTCTCGCCGAGCTCGGCATAGGTCTGCAGGGTGAAGATCGCGCCGTCCACGTCGAACTTCGCGTCCGATCGCGTGTTGCCGCCGTTGGCGACCGAGAGGTCGAGCAGCTCGTCCCGGTGCGCCTGCATCGCCTTGGCCATGTCCTTGAGGAGAGCGCCCCGCTCGGCGAAGGACAGGCCGCGCAGCGCCGGGCCGCCTTTCCTGCGCGCGTGATCGAGCGCCGCAGCGACATCGGCGCCCTCGCTCGAAACCTGCGCGAGCGGCTCCTCGGTCGCGGGGTTGACGAGGATCTGCGGCGCGCCCGATCCTTCGATCCAGCGGCCGCTCAGATAGCTGCGCAGGGTTTTCATTCGCGCTCCGGCTTCGTGGTCCGCCGCTAGGATAGCCGAAGCGGGTGCGAGCGGGACATGCACTAAAATGCATCGCGTGTTTCCGATCACCACTGGAAGGCCCGCAGTCATGGCGCCGAGCGGCATGGTCGTCTCGCCGCACTCGCTCGCTTCCGCGGCCGGCGCGGACGCGCTGCGCGCCGGCGGCTCTGCGGTCGACGCGGCGATCGCCGCGGGCGCCGCTCTCTCGGTGCTCTACCCGCACATGACCAGCGTCGGCGGCGACGCGTTCTGGCTCGTCTACGACGCGCGCGGGCGGCGAGTGCGCTACCTGAACGGCGGCGGACGCGCGGCGCGGACCGCGGAGATCGACTGGTTCCGCGCGCGCGGCATGAGCGAGGTTCCCCTGCGCGGCTTCATACCGGCGACGCTGACGACGCCGGGCGCCGTGGCGAGCTGGTGCGCCGCGCACGACGAGTACGGCAGGCTGCCGCTCGCGCGCGACCTCGAATCTGCGATCGGCTACGCGCGCGAGGGCTTCCCGGTGACGGGCCGGCTCGCGCGCGCGATCGAGCTGCACGCCTCGGACGGGTCGCTCGACGCGGGGGCCCTCGCGATCTTCGCCCCCGGAGGCGCCGCGCCGCGCGCCGGCGACAGGCTCAGAAACGGCGGCCTGGCGAGGGTGCTGGAGCGGATCGCGCAGGGCGGCCGCGAGGGCTTCTACGAAGGCGAGACGGCGCGCGCGCTCGCGTCGTTCTCGCGCGCGGGCAGCGGCTTCTTCGACGAAGCCGACCTGGGCGCCCAGCGCGCGGCCTGGGGCGAGCCGCTTTCGGGCACCTATCGCGGCCTGGAGATCCTCGAGACTCCGCCGCCCACGCAGGGCTTCACCGTGATCGAGATGCTGAACCTGGTCGAGAGCTCCCGGATCGGGAGCATGGATCCGCTTGGCCCCGATCTCGTGCACCTACTCGTCCAGGCGAAGCAGATCGCGTACAACGACCGCGACCGCCTCCTCGCCGACCCCGAGTTCCAGCCCGTGCCCGTCGGCACGCTGATCTCCAAGCGCTACGCGGCGGAGCGCAGGAAGCTGATGCGCGCCGATCGCACGCTCCCCTGGGACAGGATTCCCTCGTACGGCACGCTTGCGGGAGACACCGTCTTCGTCGCCGCGGTCGACGCCGAGGGCAACGGCGCCGCCCTGATCCAGAGCCTGTACTTCACGTTCGGCTCGGGCGTGGTCGCGGGCGACACCGGGATCGTGCTGCAGAACCGCTCGGCGTACTTCTCGCTCGACCCGCAGCACCCCAACCACCTCGAGCCAGGCAAGCGCCCAATGCATACCCTGATCGCGTCCATGGCGCTCGCCGGGGGCCGCCTGCGGCACGTGCTCGGCTGCATGGGCGCCGACGGCCAGCCGCAGATCCATCTGCAGAGCTACGTCGGCATGATCGATTTCGGCCTGGACGTGCAGCAGGCGCTGGAGACGCCGCGCTGGCTGTCGGGGCGGTTCAACATCGGCGACCCGCGCGACCTGCTCAACATGGAAGGGCGCTTCCCCGAGGCGACGTTCAGGGAGCTCGAGCGCCGCGGCCATGCAGTGAACCGCTGGCCCGCCTGGTGCGAGCTCGCCGGCCACGCGCACGGCATCACGCTGGACCCGGCGTCCGGCGCCCGCGTCGGAGGCGCCGACCCCAGGAGCGACGGCGCGGCCGTCGGCTTCTAGTCCGGTCGTCTTGACGCTCTGTGCGCGGGAGCGAACAATGCCAGACGAGAGCGCGTACAGAGGAGGGGCCGTGCCGTCCCGCAGCAGCGCCGATCATTCGGTGAGCCCGCCGAGCGTCAGGATTCCCCGCGATTACAACGCCGCGTACGACCTTATCGAGCGCAACCTCGCGGCGGGTCGCGCCGCGCGGGTCGCGTATGTCGACGACGCGGGCCAATGCACCTTCTCCCAGCTCGCCGAGCGCGTCAACCGCTTCGGGTCCGGGCTGCGCGCGCTCGGCCTGGACATGGAGCAGCGCGTGCTGCTCGCGCTGACGGACACGGTCGACTTCCCGACGGCATTCCTCGGGGCGATCAAGGCGGGCATCGTGCCGATCGCCGTCAACACGCTGCTCACGCCGAAGGACTACGAGTACATGCTCTCCGACAGCCGGGCGAAGGCGCTCGTCGTATCGGAGGCGCTGCTGCCGCAGTTCGCGCCGCTGATCGGCAAGCTGCCGTTCCTGCAGCACGTCATCGTGTCGGGCGGTGCGGCGGGACACACCTCGTTCAAGGACGTGCTGGCGAAGGGATCTCCCGAGCTCGCGCCGGCGCCGACGAACTGCGACGACGCCTGCTTCTGGCTCTATTCGTCGGGCTCCACCGGAATGCCAAAGGGCACGGTCCACGTGCATTCGAGCATGATCCTGACCGCCGAGCTGTACGCGCGAGGCGTTCTCGGCTACAAGGAGAGCGACGTGGTGTTCTCGGCGGCGAAGCTCTTTTTCGCCTACGGCCTGGGCAACGCGCTGACCTTCACTCTCGCCGCCGGGGCGACCTCCGTGCTGATGGCCGAGCGGCCCACGCCGGCGTCCGTGTTCAAGCGCCTCAAGGAAAGGAAGCCGACGATTTTCTTCGGCGTTCCCACGCTCTATGCCGCGATGCTGGCGAGCCCCGAGTTTCCCGGAAGGGAGCAGCTGGCGCTGCGGCTGTGCGTCTCCGCGGGCGAGGCCCTGCCGCCGCAGATCTCCAAGACCTGGAAGGAAAGGACGGGCGTCGAGATACTGGACGGGATCGGGTCGACCGAGATGCTCCACATCTTCCTCTCCAACCGGCCCGACGATCTGCGCTACGGCACGACCGGCAAGCCCGTTCCGGGATACGAGCTGCGGCTGGTCGACGAGCAGGGCGAGCCGGTGAAGCCCGGCGAGATGGGCGAGCTGCAGATCAGCGGGCCCACCAGCGCCGCCTATTACTGGAACAACCGCGAGAAGAGCCGCGGCACCTTCCACGGGGGATGGACGCGCAGCGGCGATAAATACACCCAGGACAAGGACGGCTACTACGTCTACGGCGGGCGCTCGGACGACATGCTGAAGGTGTCCGGAATCTACGTGTCGCCCGCGGAGGTCGAGGCGGCGCTCGTCGGACACGAGGCGGTCCTCGAGGCGGCGGTGGTCGGCGCCGAGGACGAGAATAAGCTCGTCAAGCCCAAGGCCTTCGTCGTGCTCAAGCCAGGCGCCTCCGGCAGCGACGCCCTGAAGGCCGCGCTGCAGCAGCACGTGAAGGACCGCCTCGCGCCCTACAAGTATCCCCGCTGGATAGAATTCCTCCCCGAGCTGCCGAAGACGGCGACAGGGAAGATACAGAGATTCAAGCTGCGCGCGTGAGGCGGCGTGCTTGCGAGCCTTAAGAGCATCAAGACCCGGGTCACGTTGATCGTCACGACCGGCGTGGTGGCGCTGCTCGTGCTCGTCTCCGCGATCGAGATGGTCCGGGTGAAGTCGGACTTCAGCGCAGTCCTCGGGAACCAGCAGCTTACCCTCGTGGCCAGGATGGCCGACGACATCGACGAGAAGCTCGGCTCCGCGCACGCGGTCCTGATCGGGGCGTCGAAGATGATTCCGCCCGACGTCGCCCGCAGCGCCGCCCGGCTCAGAAAGAATCTCGAATTCCGTACTGCCCTGCAGGTGCTCTTCGACAATCTCGTAGTCTTTTCCCCCGGCGGCACGACCCTCGTCGATTTCCGCGGAACGGGGCTCGAGGGCGCCAGCGTCGGCGATCGCGAGTTCTTCAGGAAGGTGATGAGCGAGCGCAAGCCCTACATCTCGCAGCCCTTCCTCGGAAGAAATACGCAGCGGCCGTTCGTCCTCCTGACTGCGCCCATACTGGACGGCCGGGGAGAGGTGGCGGCCATCCTGGGAGGCTCGCTGAACCTGCTGAGGCCCAATTTCCTCGGCAAGCTCGGCACTGCGAGGGTGGGCAATACGGGGTCGTTCGCGCTCCTCGGCCGCGACCGCACCATCATCATCTCGCGCGACGCCGAGCGCATCATGCAGCCCGGACCGGCGCCGGGGGTGTCTCCCTACTTCGATCGCGCCGTGGCGGGAGAGGAAGGGTGGGAAGAAGCGATCAACAGCCGCGGGCTGCACGCGCTGTTCAGCTATTCGCCGCTCGAGACCGTTCCCTGGGTGCTGGTCGCCGCGCTCCCCGTCGAGGAGGCGTTCGCCCCCGTGGTCGCCACGCAAAAGGACATCGCCCGCATCGGCGTGCTCCTCGCGCTGCTGATCGCGCCCCTGGTGTGGCTGGGCACGCAGTACCTGCTCGCGCCGCTCCTGGGACTGCACGACGCCATCCGCCGCGCGCGTGGCGATCCGGGCGCGGCCGCCGAAGTGCCGGTCCGCGGCCGCGACGAAATCGGCGAACTCGCCGCGGACTTCAACAATCTCATCCGGGAACGCACCGAGGCGGAGGCGTCTCTGAGGGAGAGCGAGCATCGCCTGCGCATGATCACCGACAATACGCCCGCCCTGATCGGCTACGTCGACTCGAGCCTCCGCTACCGCTACGCCAACGCCACCTATTTCGACTGGTTCGGGAGGAAACCGGAGGACATGCTGGGACGAAGCATGCGCGAGGTCCTGGGCGAGGCGGCGTACGCGGTGCGCGAGCCGCACATCCGCGAGGCGCTCGCGGGCAGGGAAGCGAACTTCGAGCTCGACCCCGCGCCTTCCGGCTTCCGGCGCTACGTCCACACGCGCTACGTGCCCGACCGCCGCGCCGACGGGAGCGTCGCGGGCTTCTACGTGCTCGCAAGCGACGTCAGCGCGCTCAAGAAATCCGAGGAGCAGCTCCGTGAAAGCGAGCAACAGCTCAGCCTAGCCCTGGAAGGCTCGGAGCTCGCACTGTTCGACTGGAACGTCAGGACCGGCGAGATCTTCCTGAGCGAACGGTGGTCCGTGATACTGGGCGGCAAGCCCGAGCTGACCCGCACCACGTTCTCCGCGCTCGAGCAGATCACGCATCCGGAGGACAGGCCCCTCATCCAGGGGTTGCTCCGCGCCGCGCTGAAGGGCGCTACTTCGCACTACCGCGCGGAGCACCGCGTGAGCGCCCGCGACGGCGGCTGGATCTGGGTCCAGACTCACGGGCAGGTGACCGCGCGCGATCCCACGGGGTATGCGACCCGGATGGTGGGCACCACCGCCGACGTCACCGAGCGCAAGCGCGCCGAGCATGAGCTCGCGCGGAGCCGTATGGAGCTCGAGCGCGCGGCGTGGTACGACGCGCTCACCGGGCTGCCCAACCGCAACCTGCTGATGGACCGTCTCGACCAGGTCCTCGCGCGAAGCCGCCGCAGCCGCCAGCTCCTCGCGCTCTTCTACCTCGACCTCGACGGGTTCAAGTCGATCAACGACAGCATGGGGCACGCCGCCGGCGACGCGCTGCTGAGGCAGTTCGGCGAGCGCCTGCGGCGCACGGTGCGGACCGGCGACACGGTCGCGAGGATGAGCGGGGACGAGTTCGTCGTCCTCGTCGAGGACCTGCGCGAGCCCAAGGACGCGGATGCGGTCGCGACCACCGTCGTCGAAGCCGCGCGCGAGGACTTCACGATCGAGTCCAGGCTGCTGCGCGTGACGACCAGCATCGGCATCGCATTCACGCGAGGCGAGCTGTCCGGCCCCGAGCTG
>DATIYN010000249.1:0-8527 GCA_035517595.1 Burkholderiales bacterium | reverse complement strand
TGCACCTCGCGCCGGTGCACGGCCTCGGCGTGCTCCTCGTTCTCCTGGAACAGGTGGCGCGTCTCCTGCGGCTCGGCCACGCGGATGGCGGCGCGCTGCAGGGCCGTGAACAGGTGCACGCGCACGATGGAATCGGTGGCGTCGTCCGCGGCGAGGTCGATGAGCCAGTAGCGCAGCGCAAAGTGCAGGTTGCCCTCCTGGAAGCCCATCAGCACGCAGTTGGCGAGCGGCGCGCGCGCGACGTTGGCGAGGTCGGCCTCCTGGATGGCGCTCTCCGCGATCGCGATCACGCGCGCGGGCGGCACCGAGGGGTCGACGTCGAAGAACACCCAGCGCCGCCACTGCAGCGGCTCGCCCTCGCGCTGCCCGAGGATCGTCACGCGGCCCTTCATGAGCTGGCTGTTCGGGATCACCACGGTCTCCCAGTTGCGCGTCTCGACCAGCGTGGAGCGCCAGCCGATGTCGACCACGCGCCCGGCCACCTCGTCGACCTTGAGCCAGTCGCCCACCCGGATCGAGTCGTCGAGCTGCAGCGCGAGGCCGCCCAGCACGTTGCCGAGCGTGTCCTGCATCGCGAACGCGAGCACCGCGGTGACGACCGCGGAGGTGGCGATGATTTCGCCGGGCAGCAGCCCGACCGCGCGCAGCTGCACGACCGCGAGCACCGCGTAGGCCGAGGCGACGAGGAGATCCGCGACGATGCGCGGCGGGTGCAGGCGCATCAGCGGCAGCAGCAGGCGGAACAGAGCGAAGCCCGCGAGGCGCAGCAGCGCCACCGAGGCGAGCACCTGGAACAGCGCGCGCAGCACCTCGGCCGTGCGCGCGAACTCCATCACCGAGGCCGCGGACGCGGCCCACTGGCCGGCGAGCCCCGCGAGAAACAGCCACAGCGTATTGAGGTACGAGCCGCGCTCGGCCGGGCGCAGCATGGCGAGCGCGAGCGCGAGCGCCAGCGCGAGCGCAGCGAGGTACGGCGTCTCGGGCTGCCAGAACAGGTGGAAGGTTTCGCGCATGGGCGCGCGACGCGCCGCGGGCTACTTCTTCTTCAGGAAGAAGGTGAACTCGCCGTTCGCCTCGGCGTGCGAGAGCAGCGTGTGCCCGGTCTGGCGCGCGAAGGTCTCGAAGTCCTTTACCGAGCCCGGGTCGGTGGCGACGATCTTCAGCACCTGGCCCGACTGCACGTCGGCGAGCGACTTCTTGGTCCGCAGGATGGGCAGCGGGCAATTCAGGCCGCGCGTGTCGATTTCCCGGTCGTGCTGCATGGCGTTTCTAATCTATCACGCCCCCGCCTGGTAGTAGAGGTTCTGCGGATGGCGCGCGTCGGCGAAGAACACCCAGCGCTCGGCGACGAGGCCCGCGAACTGCAGAGCGAACGCCGTCCAGAACGCCGCGGGCGACCCGCCGCCCCAGCCGAGCAGCCAGCCCGGCAGCGGGAAGAAGAGCACGAGAAACGTCCAGCGCGCCGCGTGCACGATCGCCGCCGGCCGCCGGTGGAAGAACTCGCGCGTGTTGTACGAGCCGCCGGCGAAGCCCTGCGAGGTCTGCGCGATGCGCGGGTGCGCAACGCCGATCGCGCTCGCGGTCGTGGACTTCGGCCGCAGGCGCGCGTTGCGCAGGAAGGTCGCGCCGCGCACGAGCCAGGCGAGGCCGGACAGCGCGAATGCGCCGAGCGCGAGCGGCCCGGCAAATTGCGGCCAGGCGAGCGTCGCGAGCGGCACCGACAGCGTGACGCCGGAGGCGATGCCGAGCAGCGTGAAATTGAGCGGCGTGAGGAAGGTCGCCCACTCCTGCAGGAACTTCAGGCACGCGTAGACCATGCCGGTGCAGAAAAAGAGCGCGACACAGAGAATTGCCGCGATTGCTCCGGCCAGGAACCAGCCCGAAACCTCGAACAGAAGGACCAGCGCCATGAAGGCGGGCAGGACGATCACCTCGCGCGAAAGCCAGGAGGTGCGCCACTGCGTGATTGCGCGCCAGGCGCGCCCGGGCCGGCCGAGGTGAAAGAAAGAAGCCAGCAGGCCGGCGGCGAGCAGCCCCAGGGAAACTTCATTTGAAAGAACTGAAAATTCCCCGGGCGATGCCCGGAACGCCGCCAGCAGGAAGGAAACCAGGAACAGCCCCTGCCCCGCGCCGATCAAGGTCGTGAGCAGGATCACCGACCAGGCGGGCTTCATGCCGTGCGCTTGCGCCGCGGCAGGTAGCGGTTGGCGGGCCGCGTGCCCCACTCCGGCATGAGCGCGTAGCCGCCGCGCTCGCGGATCGCCTGGGAGACCGCCGATTCCGGGTCGTGCACGTCGCCGAACAGGCGCGCGCTCGTGGGGCAGGCCATCACGCAGGCGGGCTTGCGCTCGGCTTCGGGCAGCGAGGCGTCGGCGACGCGGTCCGCGCACAGCGTGCACTTCTTCATGACCTTCTCGCCCGGATCGAGCTCGCGCGCGCCGTAGGGGCAAGCCCAGGCGCAGTAGCCGCAGCCGATGCACTTGTCGTAGTCGACGAGCACGATGCCGTCCTCGGCGCGCTTGTAGGAGGCGCCGGTCGGGCAGACCGGCACGCAGGGCGGCTCCTCGCAGTGCAGGCAGGACTTGGGAAAGTGCACCGTCTCGGTGTGCGGGAACTCGCCCACCTCGTAGGTCTGCACGCGGTTGAAGAAGGTGCCGGTCGGATCCTTGCCGTAGGCGTTCCGGTCGGTGAGCGGGCCCGCACTGCCGCCGTCGTTCCATTCCTTGCAGCTCGTCACGCAGGCGTGGCAGCCCACGCAGACGTCCAGGTCGATCACCAGCGCGAGCTGCTTAGAGGTCGTCACGCCCGGGCGATCCTGACGCGCACGTCGTACCAGCCGGCCTGCCCGGTGATCGGGTCGGAATTCGAGAGGCCGCCCGCCGGTCCGGGCAGGCGGTCCGAGATCAGGTGATTCAGCAGGAATCCCCTCGTGACCTCGTTCGCGTCGGGCGCGAGCGCCCAGGCGCCCGGCGCCTTGCCGATGGCGTTCCAGGTCCACACCGTGCCCGGCTCCACGGCCTCGCTGTAGCGCGCGGTGCAGCGCACTTCGCCCCAGGGCGACTCGACGAGGATCCGGTCGCCGTCGCCGATGCGCTCGGCGCGCGCGGTCCCCGGGTTCACGTACAGGTCGTTGTGCGCGTGGATCTGGCGCAGCCAGGCGTTCTGCGAGTCCCAGGAGTGGTACATGGCCATCGGCCTTTGGGTGACCGCGGCAAGCGGATAGGCCGTGCTTTCCGTTTGTTGCTGTTCCAGGGGCAGATAGAAGAAAGGGAGAGGATCGAAGTAGACCGCCACCCGCTCCTTGAGGTGCGGCGGCGGGCGGCGCGCCGACGGCCCTTTGTCCTTCGCCGCGAGCCGGAAGCGCTGCAGCACTTCGGCGTAGAGCTGGATCATGATCGGATCCGGATGGCGGCGCAGCTTCATCTTCTGCGCCCACTCGTGGTAGCCCTGGTTCCAGTTGCGCATGTACTGGAGCTCCTCGGGCATGCGCTCGTGGAAGAAGCAATTGTTCGCGGCGTAGCGGTCCCACTGCGCGGCATTCGGCTCGCCCACGAGCGCCTTGTCGCCCAGCTTGCCGCGCCAGCCGATCAGGAAGCCCTGGCCCGAGCCGGGCTCGGTCTCGAAACGGGTGATGAAATCGACGTAGTCCCGGTACCCCTGGAACGCGGGCAGGCCCAGCCGCTTGCCGAGATCCACGAGCACGTCCTGGAAAGGCCGGCACTCTCCCGTCGGCGGCACTACCGGCACGCGCACCGAGTCCACCGGTCCGTCGAACTCCGAGATCGGCCGGTCGAGCAGCGACATCACGTCGTGGCGCTCGAGATAGGTGGTGTCCGGCAGCACGAGGTCCGCGTAGGCGACCGTTTCCGAATTGAAAGCGTCGCAGACCACGACGAACGGGATCCGGTACTCGCCGTTCTCGTCCTTGTCGTTCAGCATGCGGCGCGCCTCCGCCGGCCGCATGCTGGAGTTCCAGGCCATGTTCGCCATGAACAGCAGCAGCGTGTCGATGCGGTAGGGATCGCCGCGCCAGGCGTTGCCGATCACGTTGTGCATCATGCCGTGCACCGCGAGCGGGTATTCCCAGGAGAAGGCCTTGTCGATGCGCACCGGCCCGCCGTCGGCGTCGACGAACAGGTCCTCGGGCCCCGCCGGGAAGCCCAGCGGCGCGCCGGCGAGCGGCGTGTCCGGCTTCACGGCGTCCGGGCCGTTCGGGATGCGCGCGTAGACGGGCGGCGTGCCGCGCGGAAACGGCGCCTTGTGCCGAAAGCCGCCGGGCCGGTCGATCGTCCCGAGCAGCGACATCAGGATGGACAGCGCGCGGATGGACTGGAAGCCGTTGGAATGCGCGGCCATGCCGCGCATCGCGTGGAAGGCGACCGGGTTGCCGCGCACGCGCTCGTGCCGCCGGCCCCAGCTGTCGGTCCAGGCGATCGGCAGCTCGAAGCTCTCGTCGCGCGCGGTCCTGCCCATCTGCGCCGCCAGCGCGCGGATGCGCGCCGCCGGGATGCCGGTGATCTGCGCCGCCCATTCCGGCGTGTGCGCCTCCAGCCGCTCGCGCAGCAGCTGGAACGCGGGCTTCACCGGCGTGCCGTCGTCCAGGCGGTACTCGCCTTCGAGCGCCGGCTCGGCGCCCTCGCTGTGGTTGCGCACCGGCCTCCCCGAGCGCCGATCCCACCAGAGCTGGTCGTGGCGCCGGAACGGATTGGTGCGGTCCTCGAGCGCGGCATGCGCGAACAGGCCCTCGTCGCGGCTCGCCGCGTCCACGTTCACCAGGTAGCCCGCGTTGGTGTACTGCTCGAGGAACTCGCGGTCGCACAGGCCCTCGCGCACGAGCTCGGCGCAGAGCGCCATCATGAGCGCGCCGTCGGTGCCCGGGCGGATCGGGATCCACTCGTCCGCGATCGCCGAATAGCCGGTACGCACCGGATTCACGGACACGAAGCGCCCGCCCGCGCGCTTGAACTTCGAGATCGCGATCTTCAGCGGATTGGAGTGGTGGTCCTCGGCGGTGCCGATCATCACGAACAGCTTCGCGCGATCGAGGTCCGGCCCGCCGAACTCCCAGAACGAGCCGCCGATGGTGTAGTTCATGCCCGCGGCCATGTTCACCGAGCAGAAGCCGCCGTGCGCCGCGTAGTTCGGCGTGCCGAACTGGCGCGCGAACAGGCCCGTGAGCGCCTGCATCTGGTCGCGGCCGGTGAAGAAGGCGAATTGCTTCGGGTCCTGCGATCTGATTTTCTTCAATCTCCGTTCAAGAACGGAGAGCGCCTCTTCCCAGGAAATAGGCTCAAACTCGCCCGCGCCGCGCTCGGCGCCCGCCTTCCGGCGCAGCGGCCGCGTCAGCCGCGCGGGCGACTTCTGCTTCATGATGCCGCTCGCGCCCTTGGCGCAGATCACGCCCCGGTTGATCGGATGCGCGGGATTGCCGTCGATGTAGCGGATCTCGCCGTCCCGCAGATGCACGCGGATGCCGCAGCGGCAGGCGCACATGTAACAGGTCGTCGTTTTCACTTCGGCGCTCACCGCGCGCATCTTACTGGCCGCGCGAGGGCTGGGCTATCATCGTTCCGATGAGCAAACCGCCGCCAACGGAGCCCGGGCGCTGGCTTGTCATGATCGCGAGCCTGCCGACCGAGGATCCGGCCGCGCGCATGCGGATGCTGCGCACGCTGGAGTCGCTCGGCGCCGCGGTGATCCGCGAGGGCGCCTACCTGCTGCCGGACAACGCCGCCGGCCGCCAGGGCCTCGACCGCCTCGCCGAGTACATCGCCAAGGGCGCCGGCAGCGCGCAGGTGCTGCAGGTGCTGCCCGCCTCCGAGGCGCAGGACCGGTACTTCCGCGGCCTGTTCGACCGCTCGGCGCGCTACGCCGATCTCGTCAAGGTGGTCGAGAGCCTCAAGGTGGGCTACGGCATCTCCGACCCGAGCGCGCTCTCGCGCGTGCTCCACAAGCAGCGGCGCGACTTCGAGGCGATCAGCGCGCTCGATTTTTTCCCCACCGAGGGGCAGGAGCGCGCGCGCGCGGCGCTCGCCGCCACCGAAGGCGCCGTGCACAAGCTCATGTTTCCCACGCAGTCCCAGGTCGGCCGCCAGCCGGATGCGCCGCTGCTGCGGCGCGTCTGGGCGACGCGCAAGCCGCTCTGGGCGGACCGCTTGTCCTGCGCCTGGCTGATCCGGCGCTTCGTCGACCCCGAGGGCAGCGTGCAATGGCTGGAAAAGGCGCAGGCGGCGCCGGGCCAGGCGGTCGGCTTCGCGTTCGACGGCGCGCGCTTCGGCAACAGCGCCTCGCAGGTCACGTTCGAGGTCATGCTGCGGCACTTCGGCCTCGGCGACAACGCCGCGCTCGCGAAGATCGGCGGCATCGTGCACTTCCTCGAGACGCGCGAGGCGCCGGTGCCGGAGGCGGCCGGCGTGCAGACGCTGCTGCAGGGGGCCTCGCGGCGCGCGACCAACGAGGACGAGCTGCTCGCCGAGGCCGAGAAGACCTTCGACCTGCTCTACGAGGCCTATTTCGATTCGCCGAAGCCCTAGCCGCTAGCGGTTCTTCTTCTCGTCCTGCAGGTCGCGCGCGTGCTCGGCGCGCAGCTCCTTCAGGCGCGCGTCCACCGCCGAAAGCTCGTAGAAATTGCCGTCGCCGGAGCTCTGCGCGAGCTGCAGCTGCTCGATCGCCGCGGGCAGGCTGCCCTGCAGGAAGTAGACCTCGGCCTGGGCCTGGTGCTGCAGCAGGCGCTTGCCCTGGCCCGCGTAGGCCCTGGCGCGCGCCTCGTGCAGCTTCACGTCGCGCGGATACAGGCGCAGCGGCTCGGCGATCATCGCGAGCACCTCGTCGTAGCGCCCCTGGTCCTGCAGCACGCCGAGCACGGCGTAGAGCAGCGAGCGCCGGTGCGGGTTGCGCGCGAGCGAGGCCTTCAGGATGGCGAGCGCGCCGGCCTGGTCGTCCTGCGCGAGCCGCGCGCGCGCGGCGAGCATGTCGATCATCGGGCTCGAGACCTTGTCGGCGCGCAGGCGCGCGACCTCGGCCTCGGCGCGCTTGGGCTCGCCCGCGCGCAGGTACGCCACCGCCAGGCCGTAGCGCGCGCCCGGCTCGTTGGCGTAGCGCTTGTCGCCGACCGCGTCGGTGAAGATGCGCACCGCGTCGCGCGGCTCGACCGCCTCGGCGCGCAGCTTGGCGCGCACCAGGTGGTAGTCGATGGGATCGACGTACTGCCGGTAGGGCTGGCCCTCGGCGCGCGCCTGCGCGTCGGCGATCCGCTCCGTGGTCACGGGGTGGGTGCGCAGGTAGCCCGGGATGGCGCCGCTGTCCTGCAGCCGCGTGTAGCGCTGCATCTTCTCGAAGAACTGGCCCATCGCGCGCACGTCGTAGCCCGAGGCCAGCAGCGTCTGGAAGCCGAGCCGGTCGGCTTCGCGCTCGAAGTCGCGGCTGTAGGCGAGCTGCGACTGGATCGCGCCGCCCTGCGCCGCGGCGATCGCGCCGCTCGCGAGGTCCGGGCGCGAGCGGCCGAGCAGGATCGCCGCCGCCATGGCGATCATCATCGGCACCTGCATCTGCTTCTGGATGCCGATCTGGCGCGCGATGTGGTGCTGCGTGACGTGCGCGATCTCGTGGGCGAGCACCGAGGCGATCTCCGACTCGCTGTCGGTCATCGTGATCAGGCCGCTGTGCACGCCGATGAAGCCGCCGGGCAGCGCGAACGCGTTGATCGTGGGGTCGCGGATCGCGAAGAACTCGAAGTCCTGGCGCGCGCCGGGCGCGACGGCGACCAGGCGCGCGCCCACCGCGTTCAGGTACTCGGCCACCTCGGGGTCGTCGAGGTAGGCGGGATCGCGGCGGATGTCGCGCATCACCGTCTCGCCGATGCGCCGCTCGGCCGCGGGCGGCAGGTCCGCCGCGCTGGCGTCGCCCAGGTCGGGCAGCGGCGCGGGCGGCGGCGCGTACGGCGCCGTCGAATCGCCGCGCCCGAAGCGCGGCAGCGAGGCGTCCTGCGCGAACGCGCGCGGCGCCGCCACCAGGGACGCGGCCAGCAGCCAGGCGAGAAAACGCATGCGGTTATGATACCGTTCGCACCCCCGGGGTTCCGGCCCGGTTACGTCTGGTTACGAGTCCTCGGAGGACGCTTTGGCGCACCGGCTTTCGCCCAAACTCACGCACTTCGACCGCAAGGGCAGCGCGCGCATGGTGGACGTGGGCGCGAAGGGCGAGACGCACCGCGTCGCGGTCGCCTCGGGCCGGATCGCGATGCGGCCCGCGACCTTCCGCACGGTGATCGAGGGCAGCGCCGCGAAAGGCGACGTGCTCGGCGTCGCGCGCATCGCCGCGATCCAGGCGGCCAAGCGCACCGCCGGGCTGGTGCCGCTCGCGCATCCGCTCGCGCTCACGCGCGTGAGCGTCGATTTCCGCTTCCACGCGGCGGCGAGCGAGATCGAGATCGTCGCCACGGTCGAGTGCCGCGGACGCACCGGCGTCGAGATGGAGGCGCTGTGCGCGGCTTCGGTCGGGCTGCTCACGGTGTACGACATGGTCAAGG
>DATIYN010000248.1:0-3985 GCA_035517595.1 Burkholderiales bacterium | reverse complement strand
CGACGCCTCGGTGGCGGTGCTGCGCAAGATCGGCGTCGACACCGGCGGCTCGAACGTGCAGTTCGCCGTCAACCCGCAGGACGGGCGGCTGCTGGTGATCGAGATGAATCCGCGCGTGTCGCGCTCCTCCGCGCTCGCCTCGAAGGCCACCGGCTTCCCGATCGCCAAGATCGCCGCCAAGCTCGCCGTCGGCTACACGCTCGATGAGCTGAAGAACGACATCACCGGCGGGGCAACGCCGGCCGCCTTCGAGCCGAGCATCGACTACGTGGTGGTGAAGATCCCGCGCTTCACCTTCGAGAAATTCCCGGCCGCCAACGACAGGCTCACCACGCAGATGAAGTCGGTGGGCGAGGTCATGGCGATCGGCCGCACCTTCCAGGAGTCGCTGCAGAAGGCGCTGCGCGGCCTCGAGACCGGCCTCGACGGCCTCACCCCGCAGCTCGCCATGCCGCTCTCGGACGAGGACCGCGACCGCCTCGCGCACGAGCTGCGCGCGCCCGGGCCCGATCGCCTGCTGTACGTCGCGGATGCCTTCCGCGCCGGCTGGACGCGCGCGCGCGTCGGCGAGCTGACGCGCATCGACCCCTGGTTCCTCGCGCAGGTCGAGGAGCTGGTGCGCGAGGAGCGGGAGGTCGGCACTCACGGCTTCGGCGCGCTCACGGCCGACCGTTTGCGCTCGCTCAAGCGCCGCGGCTTCTCCGACAGCCGCCTGGGAAGGCTGCTCGACATGCCGGAGAAGGCGATCCGCGACAAGCGTCACGAGCTCAAGGTGCTGCCGGTCTACAAGCGCGTGGACACCTGCGCCGCCGAGTTCGCCACCTCCACCGCCTACATGTACTCGACCTACGAGGAGGAGTGCGAGGCGCAGCCGACGGACAAGCGCAAGATCGTGATCCTCGGCGGCGGACCCAACCGCATCGGCCAGGGGATCGAGTTCGACTACTGCTGCGTGCACGCCGCGCTGCAGCTGCGCGAGGACGGCTTCGAGACCATCATGGTCAACTGCAACCCGGAGACCGTCTCCACCGACTACGACACCTCGGATCGGCTGTACTTCGAGCCGCTCACCCTCGAGGACGTGCTGGAGATCCTGGCGGTCGAGAAGCCCGAGGGCGTCATCGTGCAGTTCGGCGGCCAGACGCCGCTCAAACTGTCGCGGGCGCTCGAGGCGGCCGGGGCGCCGATCATCGGCACTTCCCCCGATTCGATCGACGTCGCCGAGGACCGCGAGCGTTTCCAGGCGCTGGTGCGCAAGCTCAATCTCAAGCAGCCGGCCAACGCCACGGCACGCGCCGAGGAGCAGGCGGTGACGCTGGCGCGCGAGGTGGGCTTTCCGCTGGTGGTGCGGCCCTCCTACGTGCTCGGCGGCCGTGCCATGGAGATCGTGTTCAACGAGGAGGATCTGCGCGCCTACATGGGGAGCGCGGTCAAGGTCTCGAACGACAGCCCGGTGCTGCTCGACCGCTTCCTCGACGTCGCCATCGAGGTGGATGTCGATGCGGTGTGCGACGGCGAGGACGTGCTGATCGGCGGCATCATGGAGCACGTCGAGCAGGCGGGCGTGCATTCCGGCGACTCGGGCTGCTCGCTGCCGCCCAACAGCCTGTCCCGCGAGATGCAGTCGGACCTGCGCGAGCAGACGCGCAAGCTCGCCCGCGCGCTGAATGTCGTCGGCCTCATGAACGTGCAGTACGCCATCCAGGCCGGCGTCATCTACGTGCTCGAGGTCAACCCGCGTGCCTCGCGCACCGTGCCGTTCGTCTCCAAGGCGACCGGGCTCCCCCTCGCCAAGGTCGCCGCGCGCGTCATGACCGGGCGCAAGTTGAAGCAGCTGGTCGGCGCGGTGGAGCGCGTGCCGCATTTCTTCTCGGTGAAGGAGGCGGTGTTTCCGTTCAACAAGTTCCCCGAGGCCGACCCCATCCTGGGTCCGGAGATGAAATCGACCGGCGAGGTCATGGGTACCGGGCGCACTTTCGGCGAGGCCTATGCGAAGGCACAGAGCGCCTCGGGCGTGACGCTGCCGCGCAAGGGCGTGTGCTTCATCAGCGTGCGCGAGCGCGACAAGCCGGGCGCGGTGCAGCTCGGCAAGAAGCTCACCGAGCGCGGCTTCGAGCTGCTCGCCACCGAGGGCACGGCGCGCGCGCTCACCGAGGCCGGGGTTGCCTGCCGCCGCGTCAACAAGGTGCGCGAGGGGCGCCCGCACATCGTCGACATGATCAAGAACGACGAGGTCGACCTCATCGTCAACACTACCGAGGGCAAGCAGGCGATCCGCGAGTCGAACTCGATCCGCCGCGAGGCGGTGCACCGCCGCGTCACCTATTACACGACGCTCGCCGCCGGGGTCGCGACGCTGGAGGCGCTCGATCACCTCGACGAGGTCGAGGTCAACCGGCTGCAGGACCTGCACCTCGAGGCGTCCGGCATATGAAACGCACTCCGATGACCTCGCGCGGCGCCGAGGCGCTGCGTGCGGAGCTGAAGCGCCTGAAGTCCGAGGCGCGCCCGGCGGTGATCAAGGCGATCGCGGACGCCCGCGGCCACGGCGATCTCTCCGAGAACGCCGAGTATCACGCGGCGCGCGAGCAGCAGGGGTTCATCGAGGGGCGCATCACCGAGATCGAGCGCAAGCTCGGTAACGCCGAGATCATCGACACCGCGACCCTTCCCCACACCGGCAGGGTGGTGTTCGGCGCGACGGTGGAGCTCGAGGATCAGGCCGACGGCGCCCGCCTCGTCTACCAGATCGTCGGCGAGGACGAGGCGGAGATCCGCGCCGGCCGTATCTCGGTCACCTCGCCCATCGCGCGTGCCGTGGTCGGCAAGTCCGAGGGCGACGTGGTGGATGTCGCCGCCCCCGGTGGCGTGCGCTCCTACGAGATCGTCGCGGTCAAGCTGAGCTGATTGGATTGGCTGAAATCGCCCGGAGGGCGATTTCAGCAGACATTACTCCGTAGACCGCGGGCGAAAGGCGCGACTTTCGCCCGCTGCGTAGCGGAGAGCGATTTCGGCGGACATCATGTATCGGGGATCATGATGCGCGGCAGCTTCGGATCCGGACGGTAGAGCACGGCGACGTTGCCGATGCGGTGCACGAGGGCGCTGCCCGTGCGTTCGGCGAGAGCGTTGAAGAGCGCGTTGCGTTTCTCGCGGTCGCCGCCCGGCGCCCTGACCTTGATCAGCTCGTGATCGGCGAGGGCGCGCTGTGTCTCGAGTGTCACCGCGTCGGTGAGTCCCGCGTTCCCCAAGCGGACCACCGGCTTCAGCGGATGGGCCAGCCCCCGCAGGTGGCGCATCTGGCGCTCGGAGAGCTCAGGCGGCGGCGCCGCAGTCGCCTGGGCAGTCGCGGCGGGTGGGGAGCCCGGGGAGGCAGGGCGCTTCATGAGGTCATTCTAGAGGGAGATTCGCGGCCGATGGCCCGGCGATCGAAAAGCAGCGACCGGTGGCTGAAGGAGCACTTCCGCGACCCCTACGTGCAGAAGGCGCAGAGCGGCGGCTGGCGCTCGCGGGCGGTGTTCAAGCTCGAGGAGATCGACCAGAAGGAGAAGCTCCTCAAGCCCGGCGCGGTGTGCCTCGATCTCGGGGCGGCCCCCGGAGCCTGGAGCCAGTACGCCCGCAGCCGGGTGGGACCCAGGGGTCGGGTGGTCGCCACCGACATCCTGCCCATGGAGGCCCTCTCCGGGGTCGAGTTCGTGCAGGGTGACTTCCGCGAGGCGGGAGTCTTCGAGCAGGTACTGGCGCTCTTGCCGCAGGGACAGGTGGATGTGGTGCTGTCGGACATGGCGCCCCCCTTCAGCGGGATTGACGTGGTCGACCAGCCGCGGTCAATTCACCTGGCGGAGCTGGCCCTCGACATGGCGAGGCGTGTCTTGAAGCCCGGCGGGGATGCCCTGATCAAGGTGTTCCAGGGAAGCGGCTTTCAGGAGCTGGTACGGGGCGTGCGAAGCGAATTCACCCGTGTTCGCCTGGTCAAACCCCAGGC
>DATIYN010000247.1:0-5523 GCA_035517595.1 Burkholderiales bacterium | reverse complement strand
CGCGAGATCTTCCTGCACTTCCAGCCCAAGGTGGAGCTGGTATCGAAGCGTATCGTCGGCCTGGAGGCGCTCATGCGCTGGCGCGGACCCGACAACCTTCTCATGTCGCCGGCGCGCTTCGTGCCGGTGCTGGAGGAGACCGGCATGATCCTCGAGGCCGGGCGCATCGCGCTCGAGATCGCCGCGCAGACCTACCGCGAGTGGCAGGCGCAGGGCCTGCAGCCGCCGCGCATCGCGGTCAACGTCTCGGCGCTGCAATTGCGCGAGCGCGGCTTCGTCGAGGACGTGCAGGCGGCGCTCGGCGGCCCGGACAACGGCGTGGACCTGGAGATCACCGAGAGCCTGCTGATGCGGGACATCGAGGAGAGCATCCGCAAGCTGCGCGCGCTGCGCGAGGCGGGCGCGAGCATCGCGCTGGACGATTTCGGCACCGGGCACTCTTCGCTCGCCTACCTGAGCCGCCTGCCGATCGACACGGTGAAGATCGATCGCAGCTTCGTGCACGCGATGACCCAGAGCGCCGATGCGACCAGCATCGTCTCGACGATCATCTCGCTCGCGCAGGCGCTGCGCCTGAAGGTCGTCGCCGAGGGCGTCGAGGACGAGGAGCAGGCGCGCCTGCTGCGCCTGTTGCGCTGCGACCAGATGCAGGGCTACCTGTTCAGCCCGCCGCAGCCGCACGACAAGATCGGCGCGATGCTGCGCGCCCCGGGCGCCTGAGGCCGGATCGGCGGAAAACCGCTTATAATCTGCGGCCTTAGCTCGCATCGGCCGCATGTCGCTCTACACGCTCGGACTCAACCACCACACCGCGCCGCTCGGCGTGCGCGAGCGCGTGGTGTTCCACGTCGAGCGCCTGGCGGAGGCGCTCTCGGAGGCCAAGCGCGTGCTCGCGCCCGAGGCGGCGATCCTGTCCACCTGCAACCGCACCGAGCTCTACCTGTCGGGCGACCTGGACGAGGCCAAGCACCGCGCGGCCGCCGACTGGCTGGCCGCCTACCACCGCTTCGACGCGCACGAGCTGCAGCGCTACGTCTACATGCTGCCGCGCGAGCAGGCGGTGCGCCATGCCTTCCGCGTGGCCTCGGGCCTGGACTCGATGGTGCTCGGCGAGCCCGAGATCCTCGGCCAGATGAAGGAGGCCGCGCGCACGGCCGAAGCCGCCGGCACGCTCGGCACGGTGCTCGGCAAGCTGTTCCAGCGCTCCTTCGCGGTGGCGAAGGAGGTGCGCAGCACGACGCAGGTGGGCGCGAACAGCGTTTCCATGGCGGCTGCGGCAGTCAAGCTGGCAGCGCGAATCTTTCCGAGCTTGAAGGACCAGAAGGTGCTGCTCATCGGCGCGGGCGAGATGATCGAGCTGTGCGCGACGCATTTCGCCGCGCAGGGCCCGGCGCGCATCACGGTGGCGAACCGGACGCTAGAGCGCGCGCAGGCGCTCGCGCACCGCTTCAGCGCGCGCGCGATCGAGCTGCGCGAGCTGGCCGAGCACCTGCACGAGCACGACATCGTGGTGTCCTGCACGGCGAGCTCGCTGCCGATCCTCGGCAAGGGCCTGGTCGAGCGCGCGCTCAAGGCGCGCCGCCGGCTGCCGATGTTCATGGTGGATCTCGCGGTGCCGCGCGACATCGAGCAGGAGGTCGCCGATCTCGACGACGTGTTCCTCTACACCATCGACGACCTCAATGGCATCGTGCAGGGGAACCTGGACGCGCGCCGCGCGGCCGTCGAGCAGGCCGAGGCGATCATCGACACGCAGGTCGGCCGGTTCATGCACTGGATGCAGGTGCGCGAGTCGGTGCCGCTGATCCGCGCGCTGCGCGACCAGGCCGAGGAGGCGCGCCGGCACGAGGTCGAGCGCGCGCTCAAGCTGCTCGCGCGCGGCGACGATCCGAAGCAGGTGCTGGAGGCGCTCTCGCAGGGACTCACCAACAAGCTGATGCACGCGCCCACGCAGGCGCTGAACGAAGCCACGGGCGAGGAGCGGCGCACGCTCGCCGACACGCTCGCGCGCCTGTTCCGCATCCGGCCGTGAAGCCTCGCGATTGAAGTCCTCCCTTCGTTCGAAGCTCGACAGCCTGGAGGCGCGGCTGGAGGAGCTGAACCGGCTGTTGTCGGCCGAGGAGGCGACGCGCGACATGGACGCGTTCCGCAGGCTCTCGCGCGAGCACGCCGAGGTCGCGGGCAAGGTCGAGCTCTACGGCCGCTACCGCAAGGCCGAGCGCGACGCCGGGGAGGCGCGCGAGATGGCGGGCGATCCGTCGATGAAGGCGCTCGCGGACGAGGAGCTGAAGGCGGCGCAGGCCGCGATGCACCGGCTCGAGGCCGAGCTGCAGGCGGCGCTGCTGCCGCGCGACCCCAACGACGACAAGAACCTGTTCCTCGAGATCCGCGCGGGCACCGGCGGCGACGAGTCGGCGCTGTTCGCCGGGGACCTGTTCCGCATGTACACGCGCTACGCCGAGCGCCAGGGCTGGCAGGTCGAGCTGATCTCGGAGAGCCCGTCGGAGCTCGGCGGCTACAAGGAGGTCATCGCGCGCGTCGCGGGACAGGGCGCCTACTCGAGGCTCAAGTTCGAGTCGGGCGGCCATCGCGTTCAGCGCGTTCCCGAGACCGAGACGCAGGGGCGCATCCACACCTCGGCCTGCACGGTGGCGGTGCTGCCCGAGGCCGATGCGGTCGGCGAAGTGGTGCTCAACCCCGCCGAGCTGCGCATCGACACCTTCCGCGCCTCGGGCGCGGGCGGCCAGCACGTCAACAAGACCGACTCGGCGATCCGCGTCACGCACCTGCCCACCGGCATCGTCGTCGAGTGCCAGGACTCGCGCTCGCAGCACAAGAACCGCGAGCGCGCGCTGTCGGTGCTCGCCGCGCGCATCAAGGACAAGCAGGAGAAGGAGCTGGCGGCCAGGACCGCATCGACGCGCAAGTCGCTGATCGGCTCGGGCGACCGCTCCGAGCGCATCCGCACCTACAACTTCCCGCAGGGCCGCGTCACCGACCACCGGATCAATCTCACGCTCTACAAGATCGAGCGCATCATGGACGGCGAGCTCGACGAGATCGTCGGCGCGCTCGCCGCCGAGCACCAGGCCGAGCAGCTCGCGCAGCTCGCCGAGAAAGCGGCGTGACGGTCTCGGAAGCCATCCGCGCTTCCGGCATCGACCTGAGGGAAGCCCGCCTCCTGCTCGCCGAAGTCTGCGGCTTCTCCGAGGCGGGCCTCGCCGCCTCTCCGGAAGAAGAGATCCCTTTCGACGCCGAAAACGCCTTTCTCGACCTGGTCGACCGGAGAAAGACGGGCGTGCCGGTCGCCTATCTCCTGGGCCGCAAGGAGTTCTACGGCCTGGAGCTCTCGGTGAACCCGTCGGTGCTGATCCCGCGCCCGGAGACCGAGCTGCTGGTGGATCTCGCGCTGGAGCGCAAGCCGCAAAGCGTCCTGGATCTGGGAACCGGCAGCGGCGCGATCGCGCTCGCCGTCAAGTTCCACAGGAGGAATTGCACTGTAGCGGCGGTCGACGCGGACCTGTCCGCGCTGCAGACCGCGCAACGCAACGCCACCAGGCTCGACCTCGAAATCGACTTCCGTCACGGCCTCTGGTTCGCGCCGGTCGCGGGCCGGCGCTTCGACCTCGTCGTGTCCAATCCGCCGTACGTCGCGATCGGAGATCCGCATCTGCGCGATCTGCGCTTCGAGCCGCAGGGTGCGCTGCTGGGCGGATTCGATGGCCTCGACTGCATCAGGGACATCGCGCGCGACGCGGGGCGGCACCTGCAGCCGGGCGGCTGGCTGCTGCTCGAGCACGGGCAGGGGCAGGACGCCGCCGTGCGCGACATCCTGCACGCGGCGGGCCTTGAATCGGCGCGCAGCTGGCCCGATCTGGCCGGCATTCCGCGCGTATCGGGCGGAAAGGGCTAGAATCGGGCCATGGACACTCAGGACAAGATCAAGCAGCAGGTCACCGGCAACCGCGTGGTGCTCTACATGAAGGGCACGCCGCAATTCCCGCAGTGCGGCTTTTCCGCGCTCGCGGTGCAGGCGCTCAACGCCTGCGGCGTGAAGGACTTCTTCAGCGTGAACGTGCTGGAGAACCCCGACATCCGCCAGGGCATCAAGGACTATGCCAACTGGCCGACCATCCCGCAGCTCTACGTCAACGGGGAATTCGTCGGCGGCTCGGACATCATGAAGGAGATGTACCAGTCCGGCGAGCTGCAGAAGCTGCTGGAAGGCCTGCGCCAGCAGGCCTGACCGGCGCACCGCGCCGGCCGGGGATTGCTACCCGAGGAGTCGGTTGAGGACCTCCGCCAGCCGGGTAGCGGAGGCGCCGGGATTCTTGCCCGCAAGCTCCAAGATCAGTCGCCGGCGCGTGGGAATCTTCACGCCGGCTTTGCGCAATAGCGAGGACACCGCCCGGAAGCCGCGCGTTGCGCCGCCTTCGCCGCTATCCCCCGGCGCGATGAAATGCGGCGTAAACCGGCCCAGCCCCATGCGGGCGAGCGCGAGGTGGATCGCGCAATAGTGGCAAAAGCTGTTCTGGTAGTGGGTGAACGGGATGATCCTCTCGCCGATCCGAAGCTCCCCGCGGGGAGATTCCGAGACGCGCGCCCGGGAGGCGCCGGACTGCATGGCGTCCCAGTACCTCGCCACCAGGGGGTTCTGGATGAAATAGAAACGCGAGGCGAAGACGCGCTCGGCGCGGTCCTGGGGCAGGATCTCGGCCGACACCAGGTATTCGAGCAGGTCCTGGTCGGACCCGAGCGGGTTCCGGTACGGCGTCACGTTGCAGAGCTCGCGGTCGCGCGCGGAGATGGCGGACTTGCGCGCCTGAGCCTGCGCCGAGTAGCCGTCGATGTCGGCTTCCAGCTTGCGGAGTTCCCCCGCGTAGAGGGAGAACCAGTCCGGATCGGAGATCGACACCAGCACCGGGCAGCCCTGCAGGACGAAGGTCTTGCCGGCGGTGTCCTCGGCGATGGCATCGGTGGAGGCGTGCAGGATCACGTCGCCGTCCAGGTGCCAGACCTGGCCCGCGATGCCGCGGCTCCGGCAGATCTCCTGGAAGGCGATCCAGCGCAGGAAGCAATTGCGCTCGTAGTGCGAGTAGCGCGCGCAGAGGTTGGGATAGGCGGCCAGGATCCTGGTGAAGCCTGCGCTGAAATCGATGATCCGCAGTCCCATGCCCTGCAGCCGCTCGAGGTAGGGCCTGGAAAGCGCGGCGTGGCCCTCCAGGACGACGACGCTGAGCGGGACGGTGGACCCGTGGCGCCGGTAACTTTCGGCCACCAGGTCCAGCGGGACGGCTTCGTTGAACGAGGCTTCGTCCCCGAGGCACCAGGCGAAGACGAAGAACATGTCCGCCGCCGCCCGATCGAAGGCGGACCGGGCGCTCAGACGCCCGACAGGCGCACGTTCGCCATCGTCAGGCGCTCGACGAGGATCTCCATGAACGCGCGGTCGAAGTGGTGGCGGCAGCCGTCCGAGGCCTTGTCGAGCCTGTCGGTCGGCACCGAGATGATCTTCGCGTCGGT
>DATIYN010000246.1:0-12040 GCA_035517595.1 Burkholderiales bacterium | reverse complement strand
GGGGTACTGCTCAAAGACGGCCTGGCGCACCATTTCGGCCAGGTATTCCGCGTGAAGTCCTGCAAAATCATCAACTTCCTTGCGAGAATAGATGGGTGCCTTGCTTGCTTCTGCGAGTTGTTGCTCCGTGATGTGGCCGAGCTCTTTCATGCGGCGCAGCACATACTGCTGGCGTTGACGAGCGCGTTGCGGATTCGCAACAGGATTGAAGGCCGACGGTGCTTTCGGTAGTCCGGCGAGAATCGCAGCTTCTCCAAGCGTGAGCGTGTCGAGTGCTTTGCCGAAGTAGATTTGCGAAGCAGCGGCGAATCCGTAGGCCCGCTGACCCAGGTAGATCTGGTTGATGTAGAGCTCGAGGATCTGATCCTTGCTCAGATTGTTCTCGATCTTGAATGCGAGAAGCGCTTCATAGAGCTTGCGCGTCAAAGTCTTCTCGGAGGAGAGAAAGAAATTGCGCGCGACCTGCATCGTGATCGTGCTCGCGCCCTGCCGTTTCCCCCCTTGGGTGAGGTTCGCGTAGGCGGCGCGAATCACGCCCATGTAGTCGATGCCGGTGTGCTGGTAGAAGCGCTCGTCCTCGGCCGCCAGAATCGCTTGCTTCAGCCGCTCGGGAACCTCACGGATGCTGACCAGCTGCCGGCGCTCCTCGCCGAATTCGCCGATCAACGCCCCTTCCGCCGTGTACACGCGCAGGGGGATCTTGGGCTGGTAGTCCGTGAGCGCCTCGAGCGTCGGAAGGTTGGGATAGGCCAGCAGGACGACCAGTCCAACCAGGCAGGCGCCCGCCGCGGCCATGCCCGCCAGCAACACCAGCGGAAAAGCCAAAAAACGCAGCCACTTCAAGGTGGTTACGCTGACGCGGGGGGAAAGTTGCAAGGGCGGCGGGACACGGCGCATTATAGACCTCCCCCTCCGTGGAGGATTCACTAGACACCCGGGGGAGTTGTTGTTAGCATCTAACGCAAATTCTACGTATCGCGCCTAAGAGGCCGATACGCAAAGGAAAAAAGGGATGAACCTCGACTTCTTCAAGCCGAAGGCTCCGCCGTTGTTCGGGCTGGATATCAGCTCGTCCTCGGTCAAGATGCTGGAGATCGTGGACGCCGGCAAAGGCGCCTACCGGGTCGAGCGCTACATCATCGAGGCGCTGCCCAAGGACGCCGTCGTCGACGGCAACATCAACATTCTCGAGGCCGTCGCCGATGCGGTGGGACGCGGCTACAAGCGCCTGGCGACCCGTACCAAGCACGTGGCCATGGCGGTGCCTTCGGGCGCCGTCATCACCAAGAAGATCATCGTGGCCGCCGGACTGCGCGAAGAGGAGCTCGAGGCGCAGGTCGAGAGCGAGGCCAACCAGTACATCCCGTTCGCGCTCGAAGAGGTGAACCTCGATTTCCAGATCGTCGGTCCTTCCCCGAACAACGCCGATGAGCAGGAAGTCCTGATCGCGGCGACGCGCAAGGAGAAGGTTTCGGACCGCTTTGCGGTGGCCGAGAATGCGGGCTTGAAGCCGCTGGTCATGGACGTCGAATCCTTTGCCCAGATGTCCGCGCTGCAGCTCGTGATCAAGCAGCTTCCGGGCGGCGGCCATGACCAGAACGTGGCCATTGTCGATGTCGGCGCCAACGTGATGCAGGTGAGCGTGGTTCGCAACGAGCAGTCGGTCTACAACCGCGAGCAGGCGTTCGGCGGCAATCAGCTCACCGCCGACATCGTGTCGCGCTACGGCATGAGTCCGGAGGAAGCCGAGAATGCCAAGCGCTCCGGCGGCCTGCCGGACGACTTCGAGACCGAGGTTCTGCGCCCGTTCATGGAGAACCTGTCGCAGGAAGTGCAGCGCGCGCTGCAATTTTTCTTCACCTCAACCTCGTACAACACGGTCGACCATATTCTGCTGGCGGGCGGCTCGGCGGTGATCCCGGGCCTGGACGAGGTCGTGCACACGCGCACGCAGGTGCCGACGGTGGTCGCCAATCCGTTCGGCGCGATGCAGACCTCGCCGAAGATTCAGCTCAAGCGCCTCGTGCAGGATGCGCCCTCGCTGATCGTGGCCTGCGGCCTGGCGATGCGCCGGTTCGACCCGGTTTGAGACGGAGGCGGATCAGCCCATGAGCGCCAGAATCAATCTCTTGCCGCACCGCGAGGAGCGGCGCAAGCGGGCGCGAGCGCACTTCGCCGTTCTTGGCGGAATGACCGCGGCGCTCGGCCTGGCGATCGTCGCCGCAGTGTGGCTCTTCTACTCCGGCCGGATCAGCAACCAGGACGATCGCAACCGCTTCCTCAAGGTGGAGATCGCCAAGCTCGACAAGGAAATCGACGAAATCAAGGAAGTGAAGGAAAAGATCGAAGCGCTGCTCGCGCGCAAGCGAATCATCGAGACCTTGCAGACCGACCGCGTGCAGACCGTATACCTGCTCGATGAGCTGGTGCGACAGATGCCCGATGGCGTGTTCCTGAAGTCCGTCAAGCAGCGTGGCCCCAGCATCGAGCTCGTCGGCTACGCGCAATCGAACGCGCGCGTCTCCACGCTGATGCGCAACATCGAATCCTCCCCCTGGCTCACCAACCCCAACCTCATCGAGATCAAGGCGGTGAACCTGGGCAAGATGCGCATTTCCGAGTTCAGCATGAAGCTCGGGATGAAGCGGCCGGCCGCGCCCGACGCCAAGGGCGGCGCGCCCAAGGACGCCGCGAAGGCGCCGGCGGGAAAGGGCTGAGCCATGGCGATCAACTTCAATCAGATTGCGGACGACTTCAAGCGCACCAACTGGAAGGATCCGGGTACCTGGACCTTCGCGCCCAAGCTGCTGGTCCTGGTGGTGATCCTCGTCGTGATCCCGGTAATCGGCTACTTCGGCCTCTGGCAGGGGCAGATGGAAGATCTCGAGAAGGGCCAGGCGCAGGAAGTCACGCTCAAGAAGGAATACCTCGACAAGAAGACGCAGGCCGTCAACCTCGATTTGCACAAGCAGCAGTTGCGCGAGATCGATACGCAATTCGGCGCGCTGCTCAAGCAGCTTCCGAACAAGGCGCAGATGGATGCGCTGCTCGTCGATATCAACCAGGCGGGCCTGTCGCGCGGCCTGCAGTTCGAGCTGTTCAAGCCGGCGGCCGCCGAGGCAGCGAAGGAGTTCTACGCCGAGCTGCCGATCACGCTGAAGCTCATCGGCACCTACCACGACATGGGCGGGTTCGCGGCCGACGTAGGCCAGCTGCCTCGCATCGTGACGCTGAACGATGTCTCCATCGAGGCGGGTAAGGACGGAAATCTGACGATGGACGTGACGGCGCGCACGTTCCGCTACCTGGACGAGGACGAGCTCGCGGCGCAGCGCAAGGCGGCGGCGAAGAAAGGCGGGGCCAAGAAATGAGGAAACTCGTCGCGTTGGCCGCCGTCGCGTTGCTCGCCGCCTGCGGCGGCGAGGAGCAGGGCGAGCTGCGCCAGGAGCTCGCGGCGATGACCAAGGACCTGCGCGGCAAGGTCGACCCGCTGCCGCAGGTGCGCACGTACGAGCCGGTGCCCTACAAGGGCGAGAATCTGATCGATCCCTTCGTGCCGGGGCGCATCGTGGTCGCAGCGGCCGCGGGCAGCGGCACCGGCGGCGGCGGCGGCGTCCAGCCGGACCTGAATCGACCGAAGGAACCGCTCGAGGCCTTCCCGCTGGATGCGATCCAGATGGTCGGCACGCTGGAGCAGAACAAGGATATGTACGCACTCGTGCGTGCGGGCACCAATCTCTTCCGCGTCAAGAAGGGCAACTACATGGGCCAGAATTTTGGCCTCATCACGGCCATCGACGAAGGCTCCATCAACCTGAAGGAAGTGGTCCAGGACAGCGGCGGCGACTGGGTCGAGCGTAGTACCACGCTGCAAATGTCGGAGGTCAAGAAATGAACATGCTTAAACAGATGAAATCCCTGGGCGCGTTGCTCGCGGTCTGGCTGTGCGGCTGCGGACTGGCGTTCGCCCAGAACAGCATCGAGGCCTTCGACGTCGCGCAGCAGGGCGGCAACATCGTGGTGCGCATCGCCACTAAGGAGCCGCTCAAGGCCGTTCCGGCCAGCTTCACGGTCGCCAACCCGGCGCGCATCGTCTTCGACTTCGCGAACACTACCAATGCGCTCGGCCGCAATTCGCAGGACGTCGGACAGGGCGAGCTGCGCAGCATGAACATCGTGCAGGGCTCCGACCGCACGCGGCTCGTGCTCAACCTGCGCCGCTCGGTGACGCACGAAGTGGCGCTCGACGGCAAGAACATCGTTGTCACGCTGAGCGCGGCCGCAGCCGCGCCGGCCGGCCAGGAGGCCGCGCATTTCGCCGAAGGCAAAGGCGATACCAAGCACGCGATCCGCGAGGTCGATTTCCGGCGCGGCAAGTCGGGCGAAGGCCGAATCGTCGTCGATCTCGCCGACAGCTCGACCGGCATCGACATCCGCCAGCAGGGCCAGAACATCGTCGTCGAGTTCCTCAAGACTGCGCTGCCCGACAACCTGCGCCGCCGCCTGGACGTGGTGGACTTCGCCACACCGGTGCAGACGGTGAACACCTTCCAGCAGGGCGAGAACGTGCGCATGGTGATCGAGGCGAAGGGCCAGTGGGAGCACAACGCCTACCAGTCCGATTCGCAGTTCGTGGTCGAAGTGAAGGCGGCGAACCAGGATCCGTCGCGGCTGTCGCAGCGCGGCCGCTACACGGGCGAGAAACTGTCGCTCAACTTCCAGAACGTGGAAGTGCGCGCGGTGCTGAACGTGATCGCGGACTTCACCGATCTCAACATCATCACGAGCGACACGGTGAGCGGCAACATCACGCTGCGCCTGAAGGACGTGCCCTGGGACCAGGCGCTCGACATCATCCTGCAGACACGCGGCCTCGACATGCGCAAGTCGGGCAACGTAATCTCGATCGCGCCGCGCGACGAGATTGCCACGCGCGAGAAGCTCGCGCTCGAGGCGCAGTCGCAGATCAACGACCTCGAGCAGACGCGCACCGAGGCCTTCCAGATGAACTACCAGAAGGCGGCCGACGTCCAGAAGCTGCTGACCGACACCCAGCAGCGCATGCTGTCCAAGCGCGGCAGCGCGGTCGTGGATGCGCGCACGAACACGCTCTTCGTGCAGGACACGCCGTCGCGCCTCGAAGAGGTGCGCAAGCTCATTGCGCGAATCGACGTCGCGGTGCGCCAGGTGATGATCGAGGCGCGCATCGTCGAGGCGAGCGAGCTCTTCAACAAGAACCTCGGCGCGCGCCTCGGCTACCAAGATCTGAACGGCAACAACCGGATCGGCGGCGGCTCGAACGATCCGCGCTTCGCCATTGGCGGCTCGCTCGACAACGTCGCTTCGCAAGCAGGCGGCGGCGCACAGACCGGCACTCCGTCCTTCAATCCGGGCAGCCTGTCGTCGAACCTTCCGGCGGCGGGCCTGAACTCGTTCAATGCGGGCGTGTTCTCGTTCATCCTGTTCAATTCGGCGATGACGAAGTTCCTCAACCTGGAGATCTCGGCGCTCGAGGCCGACGGCAAGGGCAAGACGATCTCCAGTCCGCGCGTGCTCACGGCCGACCAGGTCGAGGCGATCGTCGAGCAAGGAACGGAGATTCCATACCAGCAGGCGACCTCCTCGGGCGCGACCAGCGTTGCGTTCCGCAAGGCTAACCTGTCGCTCAAGGTGAAGCCGCAGATCACGCCCGACGGGAACATCACGATGACGCTGGATGTCAACAACGACACCCCTGGCGCCACCACGCCGGCCGGCATTTCGATCAGCACCAAGCACGTCAAGACCGAAGTGCTGGTCGAGAACGGCGGCACCGTGGTGATCGGCGGCATCTATAGCCAGCAGGACAGGGTCGACAACACACGCGTGCCGTTCTTCGGCGATCTTCCCTACATCGGCTTCATGTTCCGCAACCAGGTGAATACCTCGAGCAAGACCGAATTGCTGGTGTTCATCACCCCCAGGATCGTCAACGAGCGCATGACCGTGCGCTGACCGGCGCAGCCAGCGACAACAGACGGCCGGGCTCTCCCGGCCGTTTTGTTTTCTCGGGCACCCTCCTGCGTAGAATGATCGCGTGAGCGCACAGACCGGCAACCTGATCCTGGTCGGCATGATGGGCGCCGGAAAGACCACCGTCGGCCGGCTGCTGGCGCGCCGGCTCAAGCGCGCCTACTACGATTCCGACGAGGAGATCGAACGGCGCTGCGGCGTGCGCATTCCCGTGATTTTCGACATTGAGGGCGAGTCAGGCTTTCGCTCGCGCGAGTCGCAGGTAATCGCCGAACTGTGCGCGCTCGAAGGCATCGTTCTTGCTACGGGTGGGGGCGCCGTGCTTGCGGCGTCGAACCGCCTCTGCCTTGCGGCGCGCGGCACCGTGATCTACCTGCATGCCCGCCCCGCGCACCTGTGGCAGCGCGTGCGCCACGACCGCAACCGGCCGCTGCTCGCGACGCCGGATCCGCAGAAGCGGCTCGAAGAACTCTACGCCGAGCGCGACCCGCTGTACCGCGAAATCGCCGATATCGTAATGGACACCGGCAGGCAGAGCGTGCAGACGCTTACCCGCGACTTGCTCGCGCGCCTGGACGCGGCATGCAAACTCTCCGCCTAGAGCTCGGCGAGCGTTCCTACCCGATTCATATCGGCGCGGGCCTGCTCGGCGAGCCGGGCCTGTACGCCCCGCACGCCAAGGGCCGGCGCGCCGCGATCATCACCAACCGCGTGATAGCGCCGCTCTATCTGGAGCGCGTGCAGCAGGCGCTCGAGCGCGCCGGAGCGAAATCCTTGCCGGTGCTTGTCGAGGACGGCGAGCAGGCGAAAACCTGGACCGTGCTCGACGGCGTGTTCGATGCGTTGCTCGCCGCGCGCGTCGGGCGCGATGCGCTGATCATCGCGCTCGGCGGCGGGGTCGTCGGGGATCTCGCGGGCTTCGCCGCGGCGGTCTACCAGCGCGGCGTTCCGTTCCTGCAATTGCCGACCACGCTGCTCGCGCAAGTCGACTCTTCGGTCGGCGGCAAGACCGCGATCAACCACGCGCGCGGCAAGAACCTTGTGGGCGCGTTTCATCAGCCGCTCGCGGTGATCGCCGACGTCGCCAGCCTCGACACACTGCCCGAGCGCGAGCTGCGCGCGGGCGTCGCAGAGGTGATCAAGCACGGCTTCATCCTCGACCTCGAGTTCGTCGGATGGCTCGAGGCAAACGTCGAGAAGCTGCTCGCGCGAGAGCGCGCCGCGCTCGAGCACGCCGTACGGCGCTCCTGCGAGCTGAAGGCGCAGGTGGTCGCCGCCGACGAGCGCGAATCGGGCGTGCGCGCGATCCTCAACTTCGGCCACACCTTCGGCCACGCCATCGAAGCCGGCATGGGCTATGGCGCCTGGCTGCACGGCGAAGCGGTTGCCGCCGGCATGGTGATGGCCGCCGAGCTCTCTCGGCGCGCGGGCACGCTGCGCACGGACGAGGTCGGGCGCATGAAGGCGCTGCTCGCGCGCGCCGGCCTGCCGCTGCGCGGCCCGGCGCTTGCGCCCGAGCGCTACCTGGAGCTCATGCAGGTGGACAAGAAGGCGGCCGCGGGAGAACTGCGCTTCGTATTGCTCGAAGGGCTGGGCCGCGCGACGCTGCGTGGCGGCCTGGATGCTCGGCTCATTCGCGAGAGCCTCGTTGCTGCGGCGCAGTAGTCGCGCAAGCGCCGCCAATCCCTTGTAAGCCTGTGGTTCCACGGGTATATTTCAAAGTTCGCCCTCAATTTTTGTGCGGCGCGGCGGAAACGTCGATAATCTTCGTAACATTAGATACTTAGCGATGAGTTTGCGATTTCAGCCCGCGCATCGCCCGGGTCGGCAGGGCCTCTACGACCCGACCTGCGAGCACGACGCTTGCGGCGTCGGTTTTGTCGCGCACATCAAGGGCAAAAAATCGCACGCGATCGTCGACCAGGGCCTGACGATCCTGAAGAACTTGAACCACCGCGGCGCGGTGGGCTGGGATCCGAAGCTCTCGGACGGCGCAGGCCTGCTGATCCAGATGCCGGACCGCTTCCTGCGCGAGGAGATGGGCAGGCGCGGCGTGACGTTGCCGCCCCTGGGCCAGTATGGCGTCGGCATGGTCTTCCTGCCGCGCGATCCGGCGAGTCGCTTCGCCTGCGAATACGAGATCGAGCGCGCGATCAAGGACGAGGGCCAGCTGCTGCTCGGCTGGCGCGACGTGCCAGTCGACAACTCCGACCTCGCCGAGCCGGCGAAGCAGCTGGAGCCCGTGGTCCGTCAGGTCTTCGTCGGCCGAGGAGCGGGCGTCACGGTGACCGACGCGCTGGAGCGCAAGCTCTACATCATTCGCAAGAGCTCCGGACACGCGATTCAGGCGCTGAAGCTCGAGCACGGCAGGGAGTTCTACGTGCCGTCGATGTCGGCGCGCACGCTCTGCTACAAGGGCATGCTGCTCGCGCACCAGGTCGGCGAGTATTACCTGGATCTCAAGGATGCGCGCGTCGAATCGGCGCTCGCGCTGGTGCACCAGCGCTTCTCGACCAATACCTTCCCATCCTGGGATCTCGCGCACCCGTTCCGGATGATCTGCCACAACGGGGAGATCAACACCGTGCGCGGCAACGTGAACTGGATCCGTGCGCGCCAGGGCGCGATCTCCAGCCCCGTCCTGGGCGAGGATCTCGAGAAGATCTGGCCGCTCATCTATCCCGGCCAGTCGGACTCGGCTTCGTTCGACAACGCGCTCGAACTGCTCGTGATGGGCGGCTACTCGATCGCGCACGCGGTAATGATGATGATCCCGGAGGCCTGGGAGAACCACGCGCTCATGGATCCGGCGCGGCGCGCGTTCTACGAGTACCACGCGGCGATGATGGAGCCTTGGGACGGTCCGGCGTCAATCGCGTTCACCGACGGCCGGCAGATCGGTGCGACGCTGGACCGCAACGGCTTGCGGCCCTCGCGCTACATCGTCACCGACGACGACCTCGTGATCATGGGCTCGGAATGCGGCTGCCTGCCGATCCCGGAGGAGAAGATCGTCAAAAAGTGGCGGCTCCAGCCCGGCAAAATGTTCCTCGTCGACCTCGAGAAGGGCCGCATCGTCGACGACAAGGAACTCAAGGAATCCCTCGCCGGCGCGCGACCCTACGCCGAATGGATCGAGCGCATCCGCGTGAAGCTGGACGAGGTCGAGACCGAGAAGATCGCGCCGTTGAAGTCCGCCGTACCGCTGCTCGACCGCCAGCAGGCTTTCGCCTATACGCAGGAAGACGTCAAGTTCCAGCTGCTGCCGATGGCGCAGATGGGCGAGGAACCCACGGGCTCGATGGGCAACGACGCGGCGCTCGCGATCCTGTCCAAGAAGGACAAGACGCTCTTCCACTACTTCAAGCAGATGTTCGCGCAGGTGACCAACCCGGCGATCGACCCGATCCGAGAGGAGCTCGTCACATCGCTGGTGTCCTTCATCGGCCCGAAGCCGAACCTGCTCGGCATCGACGAGATGAACCCGCCGTTGCGGCTGGAGGTCGGACAGCCGGTGCTGGATTTCTTCGAGATGGAGAAGATCCGCCACATCGAGCGCTACACGGGCGGCAAGTTCCGTTCGCTCGAGCTCGACATCACCTACCCGGCCGCCTGGGGCAAGGAGGCGGTCGAGGCGCGCCTCGCCTCGCTGTGCGCGCAGGCCGAGGACGCGGTGCGCGGCGGCTACTCGATCGTCGTCATCTCCGACCGCGCGGTGAACGCCGAGCGCGTCGCGATTCCCGCGCTGCTCGCGCTCTCGGCGATACACCAGCACCTGGTTGCGAATGGCCTGCGCACCTCCACCGGCCTGGTCGTCGAGACCGGCTCGGCGCGCGAGGTGCACCACTTCGCGCTGCTGGGGGGCTATGGCGCTGAAGCGGTGCATCCCTACCTTGCGCTCGAGACGCTGCTCGCGCTGAGCGGCGAGGACGGCTCCAAGGCGATCAAGAACTACGCCAAGGCGATCGGCAAGGGACTGAAGAAGGTGATGTCCAAGATGGGCATCTCGACCTACATGTCCTACACCGGCGCGCAATGCTTCGAGGCCGTCGGCCTGTCGCGCACGCTCGTCGATCGGTACTTCAACGGCACCGCGTCCAAGGTGAGCGGCATCGGCATCCTCGAGCTGGCCGAGGAGGCGATCCGCGTGCATCGCGCGGCCTTCGGCGAGAAGGACCCGGTGCTCGCCAACGCGCTCGACGCAGGCGGCGACTACGCCTGGCGCGTGCGAGGCGAGGAGCACGCCTGGACGCCCGAAGTGATCGCCAAGCTGCAGCATGCGGCGCGCCGGAATTCGTACCTGACCTACAAGGAATACGCCGCGCTCATCAACGAGCAGGCGCGCCGGCTTCTGACGCTGCGCGGACTGTTCGAGTTCGGTTTCGACCGGTGCAAGCCGGTGCCCATCGAGCAGGTGGAACCCGCCGCCGAGATCGTCAAGCGCTTTTCCACCGGCGCGATGTCGCTGGGCTCCATTTCGACCGAGGCGCACACGGTGCTCGCGATCGCCATGAACCGCATCGGCGGCCGCTCCAACACCGGCGAAGGCGGCGAGGACCGCAGGCGCTATGCGCCCGTGAAGGCGGGCGAAAGCCTCATGTCGCGCCTCGGCAAGGAGCGCGTCGAGGTCGACATTCCGCTGCGCGAAGGCGATTCGCTGAAGTCGAAGATCAAGCAGGTCGCCTCGGGGCGCTTCGGGGTGACGGCGGAATATCTCGCGTCGGCCGAGATGCTGCAGATCAAGATCGCGCAGGGCGCCAAGCCCGGCGAGGGCGGGCAGCTGCCGGGCCGCAAGGTCTCCGAGTACATCGCCGAATTGCGCTACTCGACGCCCGGTGTCGAGTTGATTTCGCCACCGCCGCACCACGACATCTATTCGATCGAGGACATCGCGCAGCTGATCCACGACCTGAAGAACGCCAATCCGCGGGCGGCGGTGAGCGTGAAGCTCGTCTCCGAGATCGGCGTCGGTACGGTCGCGGCGGGCGTGTCCAAGGCGAAGTCCGACCATGTCACGATCTCCGGCCACGACGGCGGCACGGGCGCCTCGCCCTGGTCGTCGATCATGCACGCGGGCACGCCCTGGGAGCTGGGCCTCGCCGAGACCCAACAGACGCTCGTGCTCAACCGCCTGCGAGGGCGGATCGCGGTGCAGGTGGACGGCCAGATGAAGACCGGGCGCGACGTCGTCATCGGCGCCATGCTCGGCGCGGACGAATTCGGCTTCGCGACCGCGCCGCTGGTCGTCGAGGGCTGCATCATGATGCGCAAGTGCCACCTGAACACCTGCCCGGTCGGGGTGGCGACGCAGGACCCCGTGCTGCGCCGCAAGTTCGAAGGCAAGCCCGAGCACGTCGTGAACTACCTGTTTTTCGTCGCCGAGGAGGCGCGCGAGCTGATGGCGAAGCTCGGCGTGCGCACGATGAACGAGCTCATCGGCCGCAGCGATTTGCTCGATACGCGCCGGGGCATCGCGCACTGGAAGGCGAAGGGCCTGGACTTCTCGCGCATCTTCCACCAGCCGCAGGTTCCGGCGGAAGTCGCGCGCCATCACTGCGAAACGCAGGATCACGGCCTCGACAAGGCGCTCGACAACCGTCTCGTCGAATTGGCGCGCCCGGCGCTCGAGCGCCGCGAGAAGGTCACGATCGAAACGCCGATTCGCAACATCAACCGCACCGTGGGCACGATGCTCTCGGGAGAGATCGCCAGGCGCTACGGCCACGAAGGCCTGCCCGACGAAACCGTGCACGTGCGTCTCGCCGGCTCCGCAGGCCAGAGCTTCGGTGCTTTCCTCGCGCGCGGCGTCTGGCTCGACCTCATCGGCGACACCAACGACTATTGCGGCAAGGGCCTGTCGGGCGGACGCATCTGCGTGCAGCCCTCTGCAAAGTTCCGCGGCGAGCCGACCGAGAACATCATCACCGGCAACGTCGCGCTGTACGGCGCCATCGAGGGCGAGGCCTACTTCCGCGGCGTCGCGGGCGAGCGCTTCGCGGTGCGCAATTCGGGCGCGGAGGCGGTGGTC
>DATIYN010000245.1:0-3321 GCA_035517595.1 Burkholderiales bacterium | reverse complement strand
AGCCTCACCGCGACCGTGAACGCCACCTCGCGCGAGCAGCTCGACGCGCTCTACCAGGAGCTCTGCGACCATCCTTCGGTGGTGATGGTGCTCTGATGAGCGAGGTATTGCAGCGCATGGAAGTCTTGCAGCTAGGTTTGGTCGATTACGAAGTTGCATTGCGTCGAATGCGTGAGTTCACCCGTAGGCGTGGCGTAGACACGGCTGACGAACTCTGGCTGCTGGAACATCCGCCGGTCTATACGCTGGGCCTCGCCGCGGACCGCGCGCACGGACCGAGGCAGGACGACGGCATCCCGGTCGTGCAGGTCGAGCGCGGCGGCGAGGTGACCTATCACGGGCCCGGCCAGGCGGTGCTCTACGCGCTGGTCGATCTCGCGCGCCGCAATCTGAAGGTGAAGCGCTTCGTCTGGCTGCTCGAGCAGTCCGTGATCGACCTGCTCGAAGGACGCGGCCACCGAAAGGCCGGCGCGCCGGGCATCTACGTGGACGGCGCGAAGATCGCAGCGCTCGGCATCCGCGTGTCGCGCGGCTGCAGCTTCCACGGCCTGGCGCTCAACGTGGACATGGACCTGGCGCCCTTCGAGGCCATCGACCCCTGCGGCTACCCGGGCCTGAAGGTCACGCAGACGCGCGATCTCGGCATTCCGGGAAGCGTGAACGCGCTCGGGCGAAGGCTCGCCGGGATCCTCTCCGAGCGACTCGAGCATGCGTGAGGCCGGCGCGAAGGAGAAGGGCGCACGCAAGACCGCGCCGCTCAAGTTCGTCCCAAAGGCGCGGCTCGACAAGCCCGCCTGGATCCGCGTGCGCGCGCCGAGCGCCAACTCGCGTTTCACCGAGATCAAGTCGATCCTGCGCGAGCAGCGCCTGCACACCGTGTGCGAGGAGGCCTCCTGCCCGAACATCGCCGAGTGCTTCGGCGGCGGCACGGCCACCTTCATGATCCTCGGCGACATCTGCACGCGGCGCTGCCCGTTCTGCGATGTCGCGCACGGCCGTCCGCTCGCGCCCGACCCGACCGAGCCCGTGCGCCTCGCCGAGACCGTCGCGCGCCTCGGGCTGCGCTACGTGGTGATCACGAGCGTCGACCGCGACGACCTGAAGGACGGCGGCGCGCAGCAATTCGTCGACTGCATCCGCGCGGTGCGCGTGCGCGCGCCGCAGGCGAAGATCGAGGTGCTGGTGCCGGACTTTCGCGGCCGCCTGGAACGGGCGCTCGGCATCCTCGCCGCGGCGCCGCCCGACGTCATGAACCACAACCTGGAAACCGTACCGCGACTGTACAGGCGCGCGCGGCCCGGCGGCGACTATCGCCATTCCCTCGAGCTGTTGTCGACGTTCGGGAAGGACAACCCCGGAACGCCGACCAAGTCGGGCCTGATGGTGGGCCTCGGCGAGACCGACGAGGAGATCCTCGCCGTGATGCGCGACCTGCGCGCGAGCGGCGCGGCCATGTTGACCATCGGCCAGTACCTCGCGCCCTCACCGCATCACCTGCCGGTCGAGCGCTACGTGCATCCGGACAGCTTCGCGATGCTCGAGCGCGAGGCGGCGGCCATGGGCTTTCGCCATGCGGCGATCGGGCCGCTCGTGCGCTCTTCGTACCACGCCGACCGGCAGGCCGAGCGCACGGCGGGGGCCGGCTAGCGCACTACCATCGCGTCCTTCACGGACGAGACGCCGCTCACGCCGCGCGCCGCAGTTACCGCCTTCTGGCGCTGCCCCTCGTTATGCACGAAGCCCGAGAGCAGGACCACGCCGTTCTGCGTCTGGACGCTGACGTCGAGCGACTTGAGCTCCGGCGCGGTCAGCAGCGCCGTCTTCACGCGCGCGGTGAGCACGCTGTCGTCCACGTACTTGCCCGCGACCATGCGGTCGTGGATCGACTCGGCCTTGATGAATTCGTCGCGGTCGAGCTTGCCGTCCTTGTTGGCGTCGGCCGCGTCGAACGCCGCGCCGAAGCCGTGCAGGTCCTTGGTCTCGGCGCGCGTGAGTAATCCGTCCTTGTTCTGGTCGAGCGCGTCGAATCTGGCGTTGGGCATGTGCTCGTTCGCATTCGCCGCGAGCGCCGGCGCGGCACACAGGCCTGTCGAAGCCGCGAACGCAATCACGGAAGCACGCACTGCTGCACGATTGAACTTCATCGTTGGCTCCTTTCGTTGGGTGACGACGTAGGGCCCGCAACTGCCGTGCCAATGCCGGCTTTGCCCGAAGATCAGTGCCTTAGCGGAAGGCCGGGCGGCGGCGGCGCGGTGAATGCGTCGCCTCTGGCCGACAGAATTTCGGGATAAGCTTGCGCAACCGCCCCTGGGGAGGATCGCGATGACGCCGAGACTGACCGCCCTGTTGCTCGTCCTTCTCTCGCTCTGCGCGGCGCCGGCGCGCGCGGGCGTGGAATCGCTCACCAACCAGGACGCCGTGTCGGGCCTGAAGGCCGCGCTGGAGAAGGGCTCGGGCGCGGCGGTCGACGTGCTCGGCCGCACCGACGGCTTCTTCGGCAACGGCGCGGTCAAGATCCCGCTGCCCGATTCGCTGAAGAAGTACGAGAAGCTCATGCACAGCGTCGGCCTGGGCAAGTATGCCGACGAGCTCGTGCTCACGATGAACCGCGCGGCGGAGGCCGCGGTGCCGGAGGCGAAGAAGCTGTTCGTGGATGCGATCAAGAAGATGACCGTGCAGGATGCCAAAGGCATCCTCACGGGCGGGCAGACCTCGGGCACCGAGTACTTCAAGCGCACCACGTCGGAGCCGCTGCGCGCGAAATTCCTGCCGATCGTCAAGCAGGCCACCGCCAAAGTGAAGCTCGCCGAAAAATACAACCAGTACGCGCAGAAGGGCGCGCGGTTCGGCCTGGTGAAGAAGGACCAGACCAACCTCGACGACTACGTCACGCAGAAGGCGCTCGACGGCCTGTTCTTCATGGTCGGCGAAGAGGAGAAGAAGATCCGCCAGGATCCGGTGCAGGCGGGCAGCGACATCATCAAGAAGGTGTTCGGCGCGTTGAAGAAATGAGGGCCGCGCTCGCGAGGGCGGCTGCCGCGCTGCTGCTCGCTTGCGCGGCGGCGACTGCCGCGGCGCAGTTTCCCGAGCGTCCGATCCGGCTGATCGTCCCGCAGGCGGCCGGCAGCGCGACCGACTCGGTCGCACGCCTGCTCGCGCCCGAGATGGCGCGCCCGCTTGGCCAGCCCATAGTGGTCGAGAACCGGCCGGGCGGGGCGCTGACCATCGGCATCGACGCGGTTGCCAAGGCCGCGCCCGACGGCTACACGATCGGCATGGGTCCGATCGGCGCGCTCGCGATCACGCGCCACATGGTCGAGA
>DATIYN010000244.1:0-6033 GCA_035517595.1 Burkholderiales bacterium | reverse complement strand
TCCCGGCTTTCCCCGGGCGCTCGCGGAGACCTTCGAGGAAGTCAGGCTGAATCGCGTGGAGCCGGAGCAGCCCGATCTCGCCCTGCTGCTCCGCGCCTATGAAGCCGAACTTGAGGAGCGCGGATTCGCCGATCATGCCGCGCGGGTCGACATGGCTCGCACAGCCGTTGCAGACTGCCTGCGCGATACGGCGGTGGTAGCCCTCGATCTCGCGCTGCGCACGCGCGCCGAGCTTGAATTGCTCGAGGTCCTTCTGGCCTCGTCGCGCCAGCGCCTGGTGTTGAGCATCGGCGAAGGCGGCGTGGCCGACCTCTCTCTCGACCATTTGCGCGACGGTGGATTTGAGATCTTCTCCACCTCGGGCGAAGCCCTCGAGTGCGTCGAAATCGCGCGGCGCATCGGGCGCGGCGGCATCCCATTTGACGAGACCGCGATCCTGCTGCGCTCGCCGGAGCGCTACCAGCCGCTGGTGATGGAAGCCCTGCGGCGCGCCGGAATCCCGACGCACTGCACGCGCGGCGCGCGGAGGCCCGACGTCGCGGGGCGCAGCTTTCTCGCCCTGCTGCACTGCGCCGAAGAGCGCCTCTCGGCCTCGCGATTCGCGGAGTATCTGTCCCTCGGCCAGATGCCCGACGAGGAAGAGCCCGTTACTCCGGTCGCCTGGGAGCGCCTGCTCGTGGACGCGGCCGTGATCGGCGGATCCGGGCGCTGGGCCACGCGGCTCGCCGGCCTGCGCGAGGAGCTGCACCGCCGGTACCGCGGAGAGGAGGACGAAGACGAGCGCGCGCGCATCGAGCGGCGCATCGCCTCGCTGGACAACCTGCGCGAGTTCGCCCTTCCGATGATCGGCCGCCTGGCCGCGCTGCCCGAGCGCGCCGTTTGGGGCGAGTGGCTGGATGCCCTGACGGGGCTGGCCGAAGCCACGCTGCGCGAGCCCGAGCGCGTGATCGAGCTGTTGGAAGAACTGGAGCCGATGTCGGATATCGGGCCGGCCCGATTGAGCGAAGTCCTGCTGGTGCTGGGGCCGCGCCTCAACTCGCTCGCCGCGGCGCCCAAAGACTCGCGCTTCGGCAAGGTCTGGGTCAGCGGCATCGCCGAGGCGCGCGGCCTCGCGTTCCGCCAGGTCTTCTTGCCGGGCGTGAACGAAGGGCTGTTTCCGCGGCCGCCATCCGAAGACCTGCTGGGCGTGCGGCGCGACGAGGAAGATGCCGAACTGCTGCGCATCGCAGCGGCCTGCGCCTCTGAGCGGCTGGTGATGTCGTTTTCACGTCTCGACCTGCTCACCGGGCGCGAACGCGTGCCCTCGTTTTACGCCTTCGCGGCGCATCGCGCGGCCGGCGGCAGCGAGATGGGCGTGCGCGAGTTCGAGGATTTCGCGCGCTCGCGCACCGGCACCCGCATCGGGTGGCCGGCCCCGGCCGACCCGGCGGAAGCGATCGACGACGCCGAATTCGACCTGGCCACCCTGGCGCCCCTCGCCAAAGGTTCCGGGCAATACCTGAAGAGCCTCCCGGGCCGAGCGGTCGCGTCGCTGCGTGCCCGCTGGTCGCGTTGGCACAAACCGTGGAAGCCGGCCGACGGCCTGTTCGTGGAAGAGATCGGCAGCGACGCCCTCAAGCCCTATCTGCTCAGCGCGCGCTCCTGGTCGCCCTCGGCGCTGCAGCAGTACGCGCGCTGCCCCTACCGGTTCGCGTTGCACGGCATTTTCGGATTGCGCCCCGCCGAGCGGCCGGCAGGCGTCCAGCGCATGGACCCGGCGACACGCGGCCGCATCTTCCACGAAGTGCAGTTCGAACTTCTGCGCGATCTGTCCGGTGCCGGGCTGCTGCCGGTGACCGGCGCCAACCTCGCTCAAGCCCTCGAACGCCTGGCCGCGGTGATGCAGAACGTCGCGGAGCGGCAGGAGGCGGAGCTCGCACCCGCGATTCCGCAGATCTGGCGCAGCGAGGTGCAGTCCATGCATGCCGACCTGCGAGGCTGGCTGCAGCAGAAGGCCGCGCTGGAAGCGGATTGGACGCCCCAATTCTACGAGCTGAGCTTCGGCTTGGCCGACCCCGCGGAACGCGATCCGCGCAGCCGCAAGGAAGCCGTCGAAATCGATGGCGGCATCAGGCTGCGCGGCTCGATCGACCTGGTGGAGCGGCATCCCAGCGGCGTGCTGCGCGTGGTCGATCACAAGACCGGCCGCATCCCGGAACCGCGCCCCGAAATCGTCGGGCAGGGCGAGATCTTGCAGCCGATGCTCTACGCGCTGGCGGCGGAGCGGATGCTCGGCGCGCCGGTCTCGTTCGGGCGCCTCTTCTATTCCACCATCGTGCAGAACTACGCCGTCGTTGATGTGCCCGTGAACGATTGGACACGGCGCCGCGCGGCTCACGTCCTCCAAATCATCGGCGACGCCGTCAGCAACGGCTTCCTGCCCGCCGCGCCGCGCAAGGATGGCTGCAAAGGTTGCGACTATCTGCCGGTGTGCGGGCCCTACGAAGAGGAGCGCGCGGCAAAACACAAGTCGCAGGCGGAGCTGAAAGAGCTGAAAGAGCTGAGAGGATACCGGTGAGCTTCCCTTCGCAACAGCCGGCGCTCGCGCAGAGCTGGGTGGTCGAGGCCTCCGCCGGCACCGGCAAGACCACGGCCCTTGTGGAGCGCATCGCGGACGTGATCGCGGCCGGCACGCCGGTGGAGAAGATCGTGGCGGTGACATTCACCCACGCCGCCGCCGGCAACATGAAACTCCGCGTGCGCCACGAGCTGGAGCGCCGTCGCGTGGAGACTCTGGATCCGGCGGTGCAGCAGCGGCTGGCGGCCGCGGCGCGCTCGCTCGACCGCGCCTTCATCGGAACCATCCACGCATTCTGCGCGCAGTTGCTGCGCCGCCGGCCCGTGGAGGCGCGCGTGGACCCGGTGTTCCAGGAGCTGGCGCAGCCCGACGCGCTGCGCGTGTTCGGCGGCGTGTTCCAACGCTGGATCGAACGCCGGCTCGCGGCGCCCTCGCCGGCCCTGTCGCGGGCGCTGGCCCGGCTGGCCTGGCGCGCCGACCGCGACATGGGCGAGCCGCTCGACGAGCTTCGCAAGGCCACCTGGAACCTGGTCGAGTGGCGCGACTTCGACGCCCCCTGGGCGCGGCGGGACTTCGATCGCGAGTCGGAGCTTCGCAGACTCCTGGACAAGGCCGAAGCCGTGCTCCTGGTGCGCGGCCGGCAGGAAGGCATGCAGCCGCTGGCCGAGTTTGTCGAACGCGCCAGGCGCGCGCGCGAGGCCGGCCGCGAAGACTGGGACCGCACCGAAAGCGAGCTGCTGCGCCTGCCGCAGGAGCTGCGCTGGCTCCGCGGGCGCGACGCACGCTTCGCCGCCTGGGAGCAGTTGAAGCTGGCCATCGCCGAGTTTGCCGGACGCGCCGACGCCGACCTCGCCGCCGGCCTTCGCGAGGAGCTCTGGGAAGTCGCCGGGCTCTACCAGGAAGAGAAGCTCCGCGCCGGCCAGCTCGACTTCATGGACCTGCTGCTCTTGGCCCGCGACCTGCTCCGCCACGACTCCGCGCGTCCGGCCTTGCAGCAGCTCTACGACCGCATTTTCGTGGACGAGTTCCAGGACACCGACCCCCTGCAGGCCGAAATTCTGCTGTTGCTCGCGGCGGCCGACCCCACCGAGCGCGATTGGCGCAAAGTCACCCCTGCGCCGGGCAAGCTGTACGTCGTAGGGGACCCGAAGCAGTCGATCTACCGCTTCCGGCGGGCCGACGCGCGGCTCTTCCACCGCGTCTGCACGGACCTGAAATCGGCGGGCGTGGGCGCGCAGGAGCTGAAGGCAAGCACGCGGTCCACGCAGGCCATCCAGGCATTCGTTAACGCCGCTTTCGAAAATCAGATCGAGGGGTACCTGCCGCTCGAAGGCGGCGTGGAAGGCCCGGCCACGCAACCGTCGGTGGTCGCCCTGCCCATGCCTTACCCCTACGGAACCCGCAACCTCTCGAACGTGCGCATCGACGAGTGCTCGCCCGGTGCCGCGGCCGCGTTCATTCACTGGCTGTGGAAGGAGAGCGGCTGGACCGTGCGCGACCGCTCCACCGGCGCCCGCGTCCCGATCGAGCCGGAACACGTGTGCATTCTCTTCCGCCGGTTCACGAATTTCGGCACCGACCTCACGCAGGAGTATGTGCGCTGCCTGGAGGCGCGCGGCATTCCGCACCTTCTGGTCGGGTCGAAGTCGTTCCACCGGCGGGAAGAGGTCGGCACGCTGCGCACCGCTCTGCGCGCCATCGAATGGCCGGACGACGAGCTGAGCGTCTTCGCCGTGCTCCGCGGCAGCCTCGTGGCGGTGCTGGACGACACGCTGCTCAAGTTCAAGAACGCCCACGGCCGCTTCCATCCGATGATGGAGCTGCCCGCCGATCTCGACGTGGAGTTCGAGCCGATCCGCGACGGCCTCAAGATGCTGCGCGAGCTGCACCGGCGGCGCAACTACCGGCCCCTCGCGGATACCATCCACGAGCTTCTGGAAACAACTCGCGCCCACGCCGGCTTCGCGTTCCGCAAGGGCGGCGAGCGCGTGCTGGCCAATGTCTACCGGCTCACCGACCTCGCGCGCAGCTTCGAGGTCAGCGGCGCCGCCACCAGCTTCCGCGCATTCGTCGAGTACCTGGAGAACGAATACCAGGCCAGCGACATGAGCGAAGCGCCGGTGCTCGAACAGGAAGGCGGCGGTGTCAAGCTGATGACCGTGCACAAGGCGAAGGGTCTCGAGTTTCCGGTGGTGATCCTGGCGGACCTCACCGCCAGGCTGACGGGACCGCAGGGCGCCGACCGCTACACCGATCCGGAGCGCCGACTGTGCGCCCAGCGACTGCTCTGGTGTGCGCCGTGGGAATTGCTGGAGGCATCCGAAGAAGAGGCACGCGCCGAACGCGAGGAAGCGCTCCGTGTCGCTTACGTGGCCGCCACGCGTGCACGTGATCTGCTGGTGGTGGCCACCATCGGCGAAGAAGAACGGGAAGGCGGCTGGCTGAGCCCGCTGCACGACGCGCTGTACCCTCCGAAGGAGCGTTGGCGCCACGCCGGCCAGGCGCCCGGATGCCCGCAGTTCGGCCACACGACCGTCCTCAACCGCCCGCCGGACTATCCCGAGGAAGTGTCGGTGCGCCCCGGTCTGCACCACCCGAAAACCGGCACGCAGCCGGTGGTGTGGTTCGATCCGCAGGTTCTCGCGCTGGAGGTGGCCAAGGCCGAAGGCGTCGAAAACGAGCAGGTGTTGAACGGAACTCCGCAGCAAGCCGAAGAAGGACTACACCGGTATCGCGAATGGAAAGCGTCGCGCGCGCAGCGCGTCGAGGCAGGCAGCCGCCCGCGATATCTTACCGTGCTCGCCGAGCGACTCACATCTGCCGATGAGGCCGAGACGATCCCTGTCCAGACGGTGACGCTCGACGCCGCACCGGGACGTCCCTCCGGCCGCCGCTTCGGACGTCTGGTTCACGACATCCTGCAGCGCGCGGATCGCGTCGAAGATCTCGATGCCCTTGCCTCTATGTGGAGACGCCGCCACCGCGCGTCGGATGCCGAGCGCGATGCCGCTGTGGAAGCCGCCCGCGCCGCCCTCGAATATCTGAACCGGATCGTTCCGCAAGAAGCCCTCCGCCGTCGCGAGCTCCCGGTCATGGTACGCCTGGCGGACGGAACGCTGGCCGATGGCCGCGTCGATTTCGCCTGTTCGGACGGTGCTCAGTGGATCGTAGTCGACTATAAGACCGACCGCCGCGAGAGCCGCAACATCGCGCAGTTGCAGGTGTACGGGCTGGCACTGCACCGGGGCACGGGACTGCCGGTGCGCGGGATCGTGCTCGAGGTGTAGATAGCGTTTGCGGACGGGCCCGCATTTAAGGTACGGTTTCGAGAAGGATTGCAATCGGGGTATGGCGCCAAAACTGACCGGTCTGTTTTTGCTCTTCCTTTCGTTAGCGGCTGCACAGGATCGGCCTCCGATCCAGGACGACGAGGACGACCACCAGGCGGAACGCCTGGATTGGTTTTACAGCCAGCG
>DATIYN010000243.1:0-4589 GCA_035517595.1 Burkholderiales bacterium | reverse complement strand
GCGCAGCCAGGTGAGCTGGCGCTTGGCGAGCTGGCGCGTCGCGGCGATGCCCGCGTCGCGCAGCTCCGGCGCCGAGATGTCGCCCTCGAGGTAGCGCCAAGCCTGCCGGTAGCCAACCGCACGCATGGCAGGTAGCTGCGCGTTCAAGGCAAACTGTCTTCTCAATGAACGCAGTTCATCGACCAACCCCGCCTTCAACATTGCATCGAAACGCGCTGCGATCCGCTCGTGGAGCGCGGCGCGATCCTGTGGCAGGAGCGCGAAGGCCCTCAGCGCGAAGGGCAGCGGCGCCGACGCCCCGGTCTGCAGGGCGGAGATCGGCGTGCCCGTGAGGCGCCACACTTCCAGCGCGCGCTGGATGCGCTGCGCGTCGGCGGGCTCGAGCCGCGCTGCCGCGCGCGGATCCACGCGCGCGAGCTCGGCGTGCATCGCGGGCCAGCCGCGCTCGGCCGCCTCGGCGTCGATCTGCGCGCGCGTGCGCGCGTCGGCCGCCGGCAGCGCGTCGATTCCCCTCGCGAGCGCCCGGTAGTACAGCATCGTGCCGCCGACCAGCAGCGGGATCTTTCGGCGCGCGAGGATGTCAGCGACCGCGCGCAGCGCGTCCTCGCGGAAGCGCCCGGCGGAATAAGGCTCGGTCGGGTCGACGAGGTCGATCAGGTGGTGCGGCACCGCCTCGCGCTCGGCCGCTGAGGGCTTGGCGGTGCCGATATCCATGCCGCGGTAGACCTGCGCCGAATCGACGCTGACGATCTCGAGGGGATGCTGCAGCGCGAGCGCGAGCGCCAGCTTCGTCTTGCCGCTGGCGGTGGGACCCAGCAGCGCGAACGCGATGCTCCTGTCGCGTGCGAAGGCGCGGCGCCTATCGGCCGCCCGTGACATCGAGGATCGCGCCCGTGGAGTAGGACGCCTCCTCCGAGAGCAGCCAGACGATGGCGCGCGCCACTTCCTCGGGCTCGCCGCCGCGCTTCATCGGAATCGTGTCGCGCAGGCGCTCGATGCGGTCGGGCTCGCCCGCGCCCGCGTGGATGTCGGTGTTGACGAAGCCCGGGCGCACGCAGTTGACGCGGATGCCGTCCCCGGCGAGCTCCTTCGCCAATCCAATCGTCAGGGTGTCGATCGCGCCCTTGGAGGCGGCGTAGTCGACCCATTCGCCCGGAGAGCCGAGGCGCGCTGCGCCCGAGGACACGTTGACGATCGCGCCGCCGCGGCCGCCGCGATTCTTCGACATGCGCCTCACCGCCTCGCGCGCGCACAGGAACGAGCCCACCACGTTGACCGCGAACATGCGCTCCATGCGCTCGGCGCCAATCGCCTCGAGGCGCGCGCGCGTGGCGACGATGCCGGCATTGTTGACGAGCGCGGTCAGCGGCCCTAGCGAGCGGTCGCTCGCGTCGAACAGGTGCAGCACGTCCTTCTCCGCGGAGACGTCGCCCGCCACCGCGATCGCGCTGCCGCCTTCGCCGCGGATGTCGCGCACGACGCCCTCGGCGGCACCCTTGTCGCGCAGGTAGTTGACGCAGACGGCATAGCCGCGCCGGGCGGCGAGGCGGGCGGTGGCCGCGCCGATGCCGCGGCCGCCGCCCGTCACGATCAGCACGCCGGGCGCGCCGCTCTCCGCTGCGCCGCCCACGGCTATTGGCCCCGCAGGAACAGGCGGTCGAGGTCCGCCATGCTGAGCTGGTACCAGGTCGGCCGCCCGTGGTTGCAGCTGCCGGAGCGCTCGGTCTCCTCCATCTCGCGCAGCAGCGCGTTCATCTCGGTCACGGTGAGCGCGCGGTTCGCCCGCACCGCGGCATGGCAGGCCATCGTCGCGAGCAGCTCGTTCTGGCGCGCCGCGAGCGCCTGGCCCGCGCCGTATTCGCGAAACTCCCGCAACAGGCGGCGCGCGAGGCCGGCCACGTCGCCGCCGGCGAGCAGCGCGGGCGCCGAGCGCACGGCGAGCTCGTTCGGCCCGGAGACGCTCGCCTCCAGGCCGAGGCGCTCGAGCGCCTCGGCGTTCTCTTCCGCGGTGGCGATGTCGAGCGCGTCGACCTGCAGCACCGCCGGCACGAGCAGGCTCTGGCGCGCGAGCGCGCCGGCGTCAAGGCTCGCCTTGAGCTTTTCCATGACGATTCGCTCGTGCGCGGCGTGCATGTCGACGAGCACCAGGCCCGCCTCGTTCTGCGCGAGGATGTAGACGCCGTGAAGCTGCGCAAGCGCGTAGCCGAGAGGCGGCGCTATTAGCGCCGCGGGCAGTGGCGCCGCCGCCGCGGCCGTCGCCATGAAGCCCTGGTAGGCCGCGACGGGCTGCGCGACCTGGAATTCCCGTTGAATCGCGGGCTGCAGGCCGCCTCCCGCGTCGGCCGGCCGCGCGTAGGAGACGGGCGCCTGCGCAGCCGAGGGCGAAAGCGCGCGCCTGAGCGCATGGAACACGAACTGGTGGATGCCGGCCGAATCGCGGAAGCGCACCTCGATCTTGGCCGGGTGCACGTTGACGTCGACCGCGCGCGCGTCGAGCTCCAGGAACAGCAGGAAAGCCGGCTGGCGTTCGCCGTGCAGCTGGTCGCGATAGGCCTCGCGCACCGCGTGCGCGAGCACGCGGTCGCGCACGAAGCGCCCGTTGACGAAAAAGTATTGCGCGTCGGCGCGAGCGCGAGCAGCCTGCGGCGTGCCTGCGACGCCCGCAAGGCGCAGCGCCCCGGCCTGCACGTCAAGGGCGAAGCTCGCGTCGAGGAAGTCGCGCCCGAGCAGCGCCGCGGCACGCTCGGCCACCGACTGCGCGCGCGGAAGGCTCGCGGATTTCGCCGCGAGATGCGCCGACACGCGGCCGTTGTGCTTGAGCGTGAAGGCGACGTCGGGGCGCGCGAGCGCGATGCGCCGGAACGCCTCCTCGCAATGGCCGAACTCGGTCTGCTCGGTGCGCAGGAACTTGCGGCGCGCCGGCGTGTTGAAATAGAGGTCCTCGACCAGCACCGTGGTGCCCCGCGCGCGCGCCGCGGGCGCCGGCGCGCCGGCGGCGCCGCCCTCGGCGCGGATCGTCGAGGCGTGCGGCGCGCCCTCGGGGCGCGAGGTGATCGCGAGGCGCGCCACCGAGGCGATCGAGGCGAGCGCCTCGCCGCGAAAGCCCATCGTCGCCACCTCCTGCAGATCGTCCAGGCTCGCGATCTTGCTGGTCGCGTGGCGCGCGAGCGCGAGCGGCAGGTCCTCGCGCGCGAGGCCGGCGCCGTCGTCGTCCACCTGCACGCGCTTCGCGCCGCCCTGCTCGAGCGTCACCTGGATCTCGGTGGCGCCGGCGTCGAGCGCGTTCTCGAGCAGCTCCTTGAGCACCGAGGCGGGCCGCTCGACGACTTCGCCCGCGGCGATCTGGCTGATCAGCAGCTCGGGCAGAACGCGGATCGGGCCGGCGCGGTCGCTCATGCGCGGAGTATATAGAATCGCGGCATGGAATTTCTCTCCGCGCTGGTCGGCGTCGCGCTGCATCTGGACACGCACCTCGCCGAGTTCGTGTCGACGCACGGCGCGTGGGTCTACGCGCTGCTGTTCGTGATCGTCTTCATCGAGACCGGGCTGGTGATCTGGCCGTTCCTGCCCGGGGATTCGCTGCTGTTCGTCGCCGGCGCGCTCGCCGCGGCGGGCGGCATGGACCTCGCGGCGGTGATGGCGACGCTGGTCGCCGCCGCGCTCAGCGGCGACAACGTCAACTACTTCATCGGCCGCTGGGCGGGTCCGCGCGTGTTCCACTACGAGCGCTCGCGCTGGTTCAGCCCCCGGCACCTCGCGCGCGCGCATGCGTTCTACGAAAAGCACGGCGGCAAGACCATCATCCTCGCGCGCTTCGTGCCGATCGTGCGCACCTACGCGCCCTTCGTCGCCGGCATCGGCGCGATGCCCTACGCGCGCTACATCGCGTTCTGCGTCGCGGGCGCCGCGCTCTGGGTGCTTTCGCTGTGCGGCGCGGGCTACTTCTTCGGCAACCTGCCGGTGGTGAAGAACAACCTGAGCGCGGTGATCCTGCTGATCGTGCTGATCTCGATTTCGCCCGGCCTCGTCGCCTGGATGAAGGAGCGCGTCGCAAGAAAGGGGGCCTGACCCCCTATTTTCAGTTCAGCGCGACCGGCGAGGGGCGCGGCGGGTTCTTGGCGAGGTAGCGCTTGATACCGGCGAGGATCGCGCGCGCGAGCTGGTCCTGGTAGGCCTCGTCGTTCAGGCGCTTTTCCTCGTCCGGATTCGAGATGAAGGCGGTCTCGACGAGGATCGAGGGCACGTCGGGGGACTTCAGCACCGCGAAGCTCGCTTGCTCGACGCGGCCCTTGTGCAGCGTGTTCACCTGCCCGAGCTCGCCCAGCACCGAGCTGCCGAGCCGCAGGCTGTAGTCGATGGTGGCGGTCTGCGAGAGGTCGAGCAGCGTCTGCGCGAGGTACTTGTCCTTCACGTCGATGTTTACGCCGCCGACGAGGTCGGCCTCGTTTTCCTTCTTCGCCAGCCAGCGCGCCGCCTCGGAAGTGGCGCGCCGCTCCGAGAGCGCGAACACGCTCGAGCCGCGTGCATACGGCTTGATGAAGGCGTCGGCGTGCACCGAGACGAACAGGTCGGCCTTCACGCGTCGCGCC
>DATIYN010000242.1:0-12569 GCA_035517595.1 Burkholderiales bacterium | reverse complement strand
CATCGCCGCATAGCTCATGTCGGTATGCCAGAGCGCCTCGCCGTCGCCGAGACCGCCGATCGGCTCGCCCTTGTCGTCGCGCACGTTCGAGACCACGTAGACATCGGGGTATCCCGGCGGCGACTTGCGGCCGGTGCCCTGGTTCGGCGGCGCATCCAGCGCGCCGAAGCGCCGCGAAAAGGCGAGCAGGTCGTCGTCCGACAGCCGCTGTCCGCGAAACACGAGCACGTCGTGCAGGTACCACGCGCGCTCGATCGCGGCGAACTGCGCCGCCTCCAGGCGCGCGAGGTCCGCGCCGCGGATTTCGGCACCGACCGTCCCGGCCGGCAGGATCTGGAGCCCGGCCCTGCGGGCAGCATCGCCCATGGCGGCATCCTAGTGCAAAATCCGTCCCCCGAGACCAGGTAAACCTTATCGTCAGGCGATGAACCGCACGCACCTTCTGCTCTGGACCGACAGCGCCTCCGCCTACCTCGAGGCCATCCGATCCGCGGGCCTCGCCGATCGCGTGGCGATCGAGACGCTGCCCCGTAAGGAGAAACCCAGCGCCGAGCAGCTCGCGCGGACCGAGGCGCTGATGGCGTACACGGTTCCGCCCGGATTGCTGCCGGCAATGCCGAAGCTGCGCTGGGCGCAGGCGATGACCGCAGGCGTGGAAGCCTGGCTCGCCTTGCCCGACCTGCCGGCGCAGCTCACGCTCACCTGCGCGCGCGGCACGCACGAGGAGTCGATGCCCGAGAACATCATCGGCGCGCTGTTCTTCGTCGCCAAGCCGTACGGCGCGGCCGTCGAGAACCAGAAAAAGGGCAAATGGGTGCACACGGTGGCGCAGCCGCTCACCGGCAAGACCCTCGGCATCCTCGGCCTCGGCGCGATCGGCCGGCAGGTCGCGCGCATCGCCTCGGGCCTCGGGCTTCGCGTGATCGGCACGCGCCGCCGGCCGGAGCCGGCCGCGCATGTCGCCGAGGTCCTGCCGCCCGAGCGCACGCCCGAGGTGCTCGCGCAAGCGGACTTCCTGCTGCTGCTCCTGCCGGCGACGCCCGAGACCGACAACTTCATCAACGCCGGGCGCCTCGCCCTGATGAAGCGCGGCGCCTGGCTCATGAACTTCGGCCGCGGCCATCTCATCAAGGACGACGACCTCATCGCCGCGGTGAAGGCGGGGAAGATCGCCGGCGCGATCCTCGACGTGTTCCGCCAGGAGCCGCTGCCCGCCGATCACCCGTTCTGGACCACCGAAGGCATCATCGTGCTGCCGCACATCGGCGGTCCGCATCCGCAGCGCGACCGCTTCGTCGCGCGCCTCTTCGCCGACAACCTGGGCCGCTTCCTGGAGGGCAAGCCGCTCAAGGAAGTGGTGGACCGCAAGGCGGGCTACTGAAGCCGGGCGTAGACTGCGGGCAGGAATCCGGAATGAGGACGATCTCGAGATGCCGCAGGGCCCTGGTGCTGGTCGCGGCGCTCGCGCTCGGCGCGTGCGCCGGCATGCCGGGCCGGGATCCGCTCCAGGTTGCCGTCGCGGGCATCGAGCCGCTGCCGGGGCAGGGGATGGAGCTGCGCATGCTCGTCAAGCTGCGCGTGCAGAATCCGAACGACGCGCCGATCGACTACGACGGCGTCTACGTGAAGCTCGACCTGCTCGACAAGCCGTTCGCCACCGGCGTGAGCGACGCGCGCGGCAGCATCCCGCGCTACGGCGAGGCCGTGATCGGCGTGCCGGTGACGGTCTCGGTGCTGCGCGTGGCGCTGCACGCGTTGCACGTCCTGGACGGCAAGCCGGTCGACAAGGTCGGCTATCGGCTGGAAGGCAAGCTCGCGGGCCCCGCGATCGGCGCGGCGCGATTCGAGTCTCAGGGCGAGCTCGCGCTGCCGGATTGAGCTGCCGATGGAAAGCTGGCCGCGCGCCCCGGTGTGGGCCGCCGCGCTCGCCGCGGCGGGCTGCTCGCTGTCGCTGCCCACGGTGAACGTGGAGAAGGTCGACGACATTCCCGAGGCCCAGATCGCGCGCATCGACGCGATTCCCGAGATCCCGCAGGCGGACGCGACCCGCTTCGAGACGATCGGCCCCGTGGCGGGCGTTTCCTGCCGCCGCGCCTACAAGGGAACGCCCGCGAGCTGGGAGGACGCGATCCGCCGCACGAAATACCGGGCGCTGCAGATCGGCGGGGACGCGATCGCGGCGCTCTCCTGCGGCAAGCCCGAAGGCACGTCGATGAGCACCTTCTGCCTGGAATCGATCCGCTGCACCGCGAGCGCGCTGCGCAGCCTGCGCTAGCGCAAAAGAGGAGGAAGGCAATGATCAGGAAGATCGCGTTGGGATTGCTCGCGCTGCTCGGCCTTCTCGTGGCGGCGTTGCTCGTGAACACCTACCGCAAGAGCTCGCAGCAGGTGCGCGTGGAGCCCATCGAGCAGCCTGCGGTCGACGCCGAGGCCGCCGCGCGGCACCTATCGGGCGCCATCCGCTTTCGCACCGTGTCCTTCGAGGACGGATCGGGTTCGTCCAGGGACGAGCTGCTCCGCTTGCAGGATTTCCTGGTGCACCAGTATCCGCGGGCGCACGCGGCCCTGAAGCGGGAGACCGTGGGCGGGCTGAGCCTGCTCTACACCTGGGCGGGCACGGATCCGGCGGCCAAGCCGATCATGCTCATGGCGCACCAGGACGTGGTGCCGGTGGCGCCCGGCACCGAGAAGGACTGGGCCGCCGAGCCGTTCGCCGGCACCGTGCGCGACGGCTTCGTCTGGGGCCGCGGCGCCTGGGACGACAAGTCGAACCTGATCGCGATCCTGGAGGCGGTCGAGCAGCTCGCGGGCCAGGGATTCCGGCCGCGTGCGACGGTCTACCTCGCGTTCGGCCACGACGAGGAAGTCGGCGGCGGGCAGGGCGCGGCGCGCATCGCCGAGCTGCTCAAGGCGCGGGGCGTCAAGCTGTCCTTCGTGATGGACGAGGGCCTGCTCATCACCGAGGGCGTGCTCGGCGGCCTCGACAGGCCCGCGGCGCTCATCGGCATCGCCGAGAAGGGCTACCTGAACCTGCGCCTGCAGGCCGCCGCGGACGGCGGCCACTCGTCGATGCCGGCGCCGCGCACGGCGATCGGCGCGCTGAGCTCGGCGCTCGCGGCGCTGGAGCGCCATCCGATGCCGGCCCGGATCAGTGGCGTCGCGGCGCAGACGCTGGAGGCGCTCGCGCCCGAGATGCACGGCGTCAGCCGCGTGCTGCTGTCGAACCTGTGGCTGGCCGCGCCGGCCGTCGAGCGCCAGTTCGAGAAGAGCGCGAGCACCAACGCGATGCTGCGCACCACGACCGCGCTCACCGTGTTCCAGGCGGGCAACAAGGCCAACGTGATCCCGGGCCGCGCGGAGGCGCTGGTGAACTTCCGCCTGCTGCCCGGCGACAGCGCGGAAGCGGTGATCGCGCACGTCAGGAGCGTCGTCGGCGACGCGGGCGTGACGGTGGAGCGCGCGCCGGGCGCATTCGTGGAAGCGTCGCCCGTCTCGTCGGTGGATTCCAGCGGCTACCGGTTCATCGAAAGGACGATCCGCGAGGTCTTCCCGGGCACGCTGGTCGTGCCCGGACTCATGCTGGGCGCCACCGACTCGCGCCACATGGCCGGCGTCGCGGAGCAGACCTTCCGCTTCTCGCCGGTGCGAGCGGCGCCGCAGGACCTCTCGCGCTTCCACGGCACCAACGAGCGAATCTCGGTCCGGAATCTCCAGGAGATGGTCGCGTTCTACCGCCGCCTGCTCGCCGCCGCCTCGGCCGGCCCGGCCCGCTGAGGGATGCGGCCTAGCGCGCGAGCGTGAAGCGGAAGGTCGCGCCTCCGCCGGGCGGCGACTCGGCCGATACGCGGCCGCCGTGGCGCTGCACGATGCGCTTGACGATCGCCAGGCCCACGCCGGTGCCCTCGAACTCCTCGGGCGCGTGCAGGCGCTGGAACACGCCGAACAGCTTCTCGGAGTAGGTCATGTCGAAGCCCGCGCCGTTGTCGCTCACGTAGTAGGCGGGTCCGATGTCCGAATCGCCGAAGCCGAGCTCGACGCGCGGCGACGGCGCCTTGTGCGAGAACTTGAGCGCATTGCCGACGAGGTTGTGCCAGACCTGGCGCAGCAGCTTCGCGTCGCCGTGCGCGGGCGGCATCTCGCCGAGGCCCAGCTGCGCCGGCGAGCCGGTCTGCTGCTGCAGCTCGCGCGCGACGTCGGCCGCGAGCGCACGCATGTCGACGTGCGTGCGCACGATCGCCGTACGCCCGGTGCGCGACAGCTCGAGCAGGTCGTCGATGAGCTTGCCCATCTGCACCGCGTTCTTCTCGACGCGCTCCAAGTAGCCGCGCGCCTCGGCCGGCACCTGGCCGTCGAACTTCTTGCGGATCATCGCGGCGAACGCAGCGATCGCGCGCACCGGCGCGCGCAGGTCGTGCGCGACCGAATAGCTGAAGCTCTCGAGCTCCTGGTTGCTCTGCTCGAGCTCGGCGGTGCGCTCGGCGACGCGGCGCTCCAGCGTCGCCGCGAGCACGCGCACTTCCTGCTCGAGCTGCACGCGCTGCGTGACGTCCTGCGTGACGCCGCGGTAGCCCAGGAACCGGCCGTCATCGGAGAATTTCGGCTGGCCCCAGATGCTGCGGTAGCGGACCGTTCCGTCCGCGAGCGGGACGCGTACCAGCACGTCGCGATAAGGCTCGTGCCGTGCGCGCATCGCGTCGAATTCCTCGCGTGTCGGACGCACCAGGCTCTGGTCCGGAATCGCCTCCTGGGCGGTCAGGCCGATCGCGCGCGCCGGGTCGAAGCCGAGTTCGCTCACCCCGTTGCCCTGGAGCATAGTGAAACGCAGCCCGGCGTCGATCTCCCAGGAGTAGCTGGCGAAGAACTCGGTCAGCGAGCGGAAGCGCTCCTCGCTCTCGCGCAGCGCGCGCTCGGCGACCTTCTTTTCGGTCACGTCGCGCGCGTTGGCGACGATCATCCAGCCTTCGGCCAGCCGGACCGCGCGCCGGCGCGTCTCGATCGGGAACACGGTGCCGTCCTTGCGCCGGTACTGGCCCTCGACGCGGCTCGCGGGGCAGTCCTTGTCGGCGATGATGGCGTCGTAGTCGCGCTCCAGCGCCGCGCGGTCGGCGTTGAAGGTCTGCATCGGCGTCATCGCGAGGACTTCCTCGCGCGAGTACCCGAGCATGGCGCAGAAGGTCTGGTTGACGTCCAGGTAGCGCAGCGTCGCCCGATCGATGAGCACGATCGCGTCGCCCGAGGCGTCCATGGCCGCGCGAAAGCGCAGCAGCGCCTCGGCGGCCTGCGGCGGCGGCATCGGGTCGCGCTGGGGCATGGCAGTGGGCATTTTCCCAGATGTGCCGCGGAAGCTTTCGCTGATTCAGTTGAAATGGGCGCGATTGAGGGTTATGTTCGCGGCATCCTCCGGGGAGAGAGGGACTATGACTTCGGCCTGGCTCATGAGCACCGTCAGCCTGATTGCGACCACCGTGGCGGCCCTGCTTATCTTTCTGTATCTCTGGAAGGCTCCCAGGTTGGCTGACGCCTGGCAGACGCCCGAAGGCCGCCTCGCCTACGCGCAGCACCAGCGCAGGCTGACCGTGGGTGTCGGGCTGCTCGCCGCCTGGCTGGTCGTCCAGGGCGCCGCGCTGATCCTGCTCTAGCCGCGCGGCCGCGGAATAGCCCCTGCCCGCGGGTGTTTGCGGGAAGTCGATCCAAGGAGGCGCGCATGAGACGGGTCCTGATTCCGGCGCTTGCCGCCGCGCTGCTCGCGGCAGGAGGCGCCCGTGCGGCCGGCGGCGGTTCCGACGACTCGATCGGGCGCGGCGCGAAACCCGCCGACCCGGCGATCGAGGCGATCCAGGCGGCGGTGGCGAAATCGGACTGGGCGCGCGCGCGGGTGCTCGCGCGCGAAAGCGTCGAGAAGGACCCGCAGAACGCCGACTATCACAACCTGTACGCGTATGCGCTGCGCAGGGGCGACAAGCCCGAGATGGACCTCGTGTTCCGGCACTACAACGAGGCGCTGCGGCTCGATCCCAGGCACCGCGGCGCGCACGAGTACCTCGGCGAGGCCTACCTGCAGACGGGCAACCTGGCGCGCGCGAAGGAGGAGCTGCGCGCGCTCGACGACCTGTGCTTCTTCCCCTGCAAGGAATACGCGACGCTGAAGCAGGCGATCGCCGACTTCGAGGCGAAGAGGTAGGCTAGGACTTCTTCTGCGCGGGCGCCGGGGAGAGGCCGAGCACGGCCTTCACGGCCGTCACCAGCACGTCCGGCTCGAACGGCTTGGTGATGTAGCCGTCGGCGCCGCCGTGCAGGCCCTTGAGCACCGCTTCGCGCGAGGCCTCCGCGGTGAGCATCACGATCGGCAACGTCTTCAGCACGGGGTGGTCGCGGAACCGGGCGAGCAGGTCGAAGCCGTTGGCGTCGGGCAGCTGCACGTCGAGCAGGACCAGGTCGGGCATCGGCTTGATTCGCAGGGCGGCGAGGATGTCGTCGCGCTTGTAGGCCGCGCGCGACTGGAGGCCTTCCATCACGAAATAGGTGCGGATCAGCTTCTGCAGGTCCGGGTCGTCGTCGATCACCAGGACCGTCGGGCGCCAGCCTTCCTTCGCCTCGCGCGCATCCGCGCGCTTGGCGATGCGCACGTAGTAGCCCTTCTGCTTCAGGATCGAGGTGCCGCCCTCGGCCTCGGGCGTCGCCTCGGTCAAGCCGCTGAAGAACCCCGCCGGCACGCTGATCGTCGAAAAGCCCGATCCCATCGCGTCGGATTCGGGCTCGATCGTATTGACGATCAGCTTGGCGCCGAGCATCTTCTTGAGGGAAGCGTCGACCTCCGCGCGCGAGACGTTCGGCACGCGCTGCGCGACCTGCGCCACGGTCGAGAAGCCGTCCAGCAGCACCAGCACCTGCAGGTCTGACGTAGTGAGAGCGGTTCCTGGCGTCTTCAGCTCCGCGTTGCCCTTGCCGGTGATGGCAAAGGCGTCGTCGTCGCCGATCGCGTTCAGCCCGGTCTTGGCCATGCCGGGCATTCTAAGCGCGCCGCCCGGACCTGACCGTCAGCCCGGTGCAAGCTGCAGGCGAGGCCGCGACCACGCGCTGCGCGCGGCGCCGGGCGGCCTCAGTTCCCGAAATTGTGCGCCATGCGCACGGCGGACTGGCGCGCCAGCTCGCGCGACCAGTAGTCGGCCTGGTCCTCGCGCCAGCGGCGCTCGACCCAGTAGGCCTGCTCGGCCGGCGTCATGTAGCGGCTCTCGGTGGTCGGATGCTCCTGGGAGTAGGACGCGCAGCCGCCGAGCACGGACAGGCCTAATCCGGCGAGGGCGACGAAGATGAACCGCTTCATGAGAAGCCTCCCCAAAATAACCGCGATAAACCCATTATCCGCCTGCCGGTCCGCCGCTTCAACTGCTGCAGGACAGGGCCGAGCAGCCGGCCCGGTGGCGAGCCCATTCGGGCCGGCGTGCCGCGAGGTCGCCGTTTTCAGGCTGCTCGTCGTAGGGGCGGGCGAGCACGCGCATGAGCCGCTCCAGGGGCGCGGTGTCGCCGCGCTCCTCGAGGGCGTCGATCGCCTGCTGGGCGAGGTAGTTCCGGAACACGTACTTCGGATTCACGGAATTCATCAGAACTTTTCGCTCGCTTTCGGAGCGCGACTCCCTCGAAACCCGCGATCGATACTGCTGCAGCCATTTCTCCAGTTTTTCTGCCGGCACCTCGGCGTAGCAGGCCGGCCGCAGCGACTCGACGCTCGGCGTCGCGAGGTTGCGGAAGAACAACGTGAAGTCGGTTTCGGCGGCGGCGAGCAGCTCGAACAGCCCGCTCGCGAGCGCATCGTCCTCCTCGCCTTCGAGCGCCTCCAGGCCGAGCTTGGCGGCGAGCGCGCGCTTCCAGGCCTCAGTGAACGTATCGGCGTAGAGCTCGAGCCCGGCCACGAGCGGCGCCTTGTCCGGCACGAGCGGCAGCAGCGCCTCGGCGAGGCGCGAGAGGTTCCACTGCGCGATGTGCGGCTGGTTGCCGTAGCAGTAGCGCCGGCCCTCGGCGTCGGTGGTGTTCGGCGTCCACGCGAGGTCGTAGCCCTCCAGCCAGCCGTAGGGGCCGTAGTCGATGGTGACGCCGAGGACGGACATGTTGTCGGTGTTCATCACGCCGTGAACGAAGCCCAGGCGCATCCAGTCGGCCATCAGCAGCGCGGTTCTTCGGCAGATTTCCCGGAAGGTTTCCTGAATGGACTTTTTCTCGAAGTAGTTCTCACAAACGTAGTCGGCGAGGCGCTGGAGCGATTCGTGTTCCTGATGCGCGGCAAAGATCTGGAAATTTCCGAAGCGCAGGAACGAGGGCGCGACGCGGCACACCACGGCGCCCGGCTCCTCGCGAGGGTGGCCGTCGTAGAACATGTCGCGCACCACCGGCTCGCCGGTGGCCACCAGGCTGAGCGCGCGCGTCGTCGGCACGCCGAGCCAGAACATCGCCTCGCTGCACAGGAATTCGCGCAGCGAGGAGCGCAGCACCGCGCGGCCGTCGGCGGTGCGCGAGTACGGCGTCCTGCCGGCGCCCTTGAGCTGCAGCTCCTGGCGGCTGCCGTCGGGCGCGCGCACCTCGCCGAGCGTGATCGCGCGGCCGTCGCCCAGCTGCCCCGCCCAGTGGCCGAACTGGTGGCCGCCGTAGCGCGCCGCATAGGGCTGCATGCCCTCCAGCACGCGGTTGCCCGCGAGCACCTCGACCGCGGCCTCGTCGCCTTGCGGCCGCGCGACGCCGAGCAGCGCGCCGCAGTCCTCCGACCAGGCGAGCAGGCGCGGCGCGGCGACCGCCGTGGGCGCCACGCGCGTGTAGGCCGCGTTCCGCACCTGCCGGGGCCGGTTGACGAGCACCGGGTCGGCCGGCAGGGCGTGCACGAACGCGTTGTCGAAAGGGACCTCGCCGAGCGGCCGCAGCATCGCGCCGCCGGCTGCATCGTCCCTCTTCATGGGCGCGCGCACGGTCTCAGAGCCGGCCGAGCACCGACCAGTCCCTGTCGCCCTCGACGTTGAGCTGGTGGCCCTGCCGGAGGATCCTGTAGCTCACGAGGCGGCCGCCCTTGTCGAGGGTCAGCGTGTTGCCGACCACGCGATAGCTCTCGCGCTCGGTAGCGACGCGCCCGTCCTTGTGCGTGATCGTCGTCGTCACCCAGCCGTCGGTGCCGAACACGAGGACCTTGTCCTTGAAGTCCTCCGTGCCGGTCTTGCTCGACCAGTCGAGCAGCCGCCAGGTCGTGCCGCCGAGCTCGCCGGTCTCGGCGCGCGTGGCGGACGCCTGCGGTTGCGCGCGCATCCCGGCGTCGCTCGCGGCGCAGCCGGCGAGCGAAGCGACAGCGAAGGCGGCCAGGACGACGGCAGCGGCGCGCTTCGAGGAGATCGGGTGCAGAGGCATGGCGGACCTTCCTAATTCGAGGGCAGCAGCATATTATCCCCGCGCCGACTCCCCTCCGGGAACCGGCATACCCGGGAGGTCGGCATGGCCAAGCGCTACGCGAGCATTCTGGAGACGATCGGCAACACCCCGGTCGTGCGCATCAACCGCCTCGCGCCGGCGGGCGTGAACCTGTACGCGAAGGTCGAGGCCTTCAATCCGCTGGGCTCGGTCAAGGACCGCCTCGCGATCGGCGTCATCGAGGCGGCGGAGAAGTCCGGCGCGCTCAAGCCGGGGCAGACCGTCATCGAGGCGACCAGCGGCAACACCGGCATCGGCCTGGCGATGGTCTGCGCGGCCAAGGGCTATCCGCTGGTGGTGACGATGGCCGAGCCCTTCAGCGTCGAGCGCCGCAAGCTCATGCGCTTCCTCGGCGCCAGGGTGATCGTCACGCCGGCGGCCGAGCGCGCGGTCGGCATGATCAAGAAGATGGAGGAGCTCGCCGCGGCGCACGGCTGGTTCATGACGCGCCAGTTCGAGAACGAGGCCAACCCCGACTACCACTCGCGCACCACCGCGCGAGAGATCATCGACGCCTTCAAGGGCGAGAAGCTCGACTACTGGGTCACGGGCTACGGCACGGGCGGCACGCTGAAGGGCGTCGCGCGCGTGCTGCGCAAGGAGAGCCCGAAGACGAAGATCGTGGTCTGCGAGCCGGAGGACGCGCCGCTGCTCGGCAGCAAGATCGAGCAGAAGCGCAAGGCCGATGGCACGCCGGCCGAGGCGCACCCGAGCTTCAAGCCGCATCCGATGCAGGGCTGGACGCCGGACTTCATCCCGAAGCTCACGGGCGACGCGGTCGACCTGAAGATGATCGACCGGCTGCTGCACATCCCGGGGCCCGAGGCGATCCGCTGCAGCAAGCAGCTCGCCGCGAAGGAGGGCATCTTCGTCGGCATCACCTCGGGCGCGACCTTCGCGGGCGCGCTGAAAGTCGCCGCCGAGGCGGAGAAGGGCGCGAACATCCTGTGCATGCTGCCCGACACGGGCGAGCGCTACCTGAGCACGCCGCTCTTCGCCGACGTGCCGGCCGACATGACCGAGGAAGAGCTGAAGATCTCGCGCTCGACGCCGGGCGCGCAGCTCAAGCCGCCGGGCTAGAAGTTGACGACGTAGCGCAGGAAGCCGCTGTGCGGCGTGTACTTGTCGTACAGGCCGCGCGCGCGGTAGTTCGTCTCCCGGGTGTTCCAGTAGAGGCGCGACCACTTCCGCTTCTTGCACTCGGCGACCAGCCAGTCGATGAGATGCTTGCCAACGCCCTTCGCGCGCGCCCCGGGATCGACGAAAAGATCCTCGAGGTAGCACACCGGCGTGAGCGTCCAGGTGTTCTCGTGGATCACGTAGTTCGCCATGCCGATCACGCCGTCGCCAGCGCGCTCGGCGACGATGGCGTGCACCGGCGAGGACGCGTCCATGATTCGCTTCCAGGTGTATTCGGTCACCGGGCCCGAGAGGTCGCGCTCGTAGAACCGGCAATACCCGTCCCAGAGCACGCCCCAGCGCTCGCGGTCGCGGGCCTCGATCTTGCGTATCGTGAGGTTCATCGTCTACCCTGAAGTCGCAGGTGGTCGCACAGTACCATCCTGCGGGCGCTCGGGGAGGGCGCGGGCATGGGGGTGGCGCCGCAGGATACGGAGGAGATCGAGACCACGATTCGCGCGGACACGCCGCGGATCGGCAAGTTCGCGCTGATCGAGCGCCTCGGCAAGGGCAGCTCGGGCACGGTGTACAAGGCGCTCGACACCTTCTCCGGCCAGGAGGTGGCGCTCAAGGTGCTCGACGCGACCTTCTTCCAGGGCGCCGGGGCGAACGCCACCATCCGCCAGCAGTTCATGAACGAGGCCTCGCTCGCCGGGCGGCTGCAGCATCCGCACATCGCCGCGATCCTCGAGGCGAGCATCGACGAGAAATCCGGGTACATCGCGGTCGAGTACGTGCCCGGCGGCGACCTGTCGCGCGCCGTGCTGCCCGAGGGGCTGATGAAGGTCGAGGAAGTGTTCGAAATCGCCTTCAAATGCTGCGGCGCGCTCGACTACGCGCACCGGCAGGGCATCATCCACCGCGACCTGAAGCCAGCGAACCTCATGCTCTCCGAGGGCACGCAGATCAAGATCGTCGACTTCGGCGCGGCGCTGCTCACCAACACGCAGCACACGCAGATCCAGGACGTCGGCACCCCGAGCTACATGTCGCCCGAGCAGGTGCGCGGCGGCGGCGAGCTGACCTTCCAGAGCGACATGTTCTCGCTCGGCGTGGTGCTGTACGGCCTGTTCACCGGCCAGCGGCCGTTCACGGGCGAGACCGTGAGCCAGCTGCTCGTCAACATCGTCGAGAAGGATCCGCCGCTGCCGAGCGAATGGCGGCCCGAGCTCGGCCGCGAGGTGGACCGAATCGTCATGCGCATGCTGCGCAAGGACCCCGCCAGGCGCTACCCGAGCTGGGCCGACCTCGCGTTCGACCTCGCCGAGATCGGGCGCTTCAGCGTCTTCGTAAGGGAGATCTCCGACCGCGAGAAGTTCACCGCGCTGCGCGGCTTCAAACCGCTGGAGAAGCTGAACGACGCCGAGATCTGGGAGCTGGTGCACGCGAGCTACTGGGTGCGCGTGCCGGCGAACACCACCATCGTGAAGGAGGGCGACAAGGGCTCGGAGCTCCTGTTCCTCGCGCAGGGCGAGGTCAAGGTCGTCAAGGCCGGCCGGCTGCTGAACGTGCTGCGCTCGGGCTCGTACTTCGGCGAGATGGCGCACGTGAAGCTCGGCAAGATCCCGCGCCAGGCCACGGTCGACACGCTCACCGACTCCCTCATCGCCGAATTCCGCCCCGGCGCGATGAAGAAGCTGTCGCTCAACTGCCAGCTGCAGCTCTCGCAGTCGCTGCTCAACACGGTGGTGGACCGCCTCGCCTTCGCCGACGAGCGCATCGCGCATGCCTAGCGCACGGGCGGCTTCGGGATGAATAGCAGCAGCGGCAGCGCGAGCAACGCGCCGCAGGCGAGCATGAGGAAATCGTTGCCGTAGCCGATCATCATCGCCTGCAGCTCGACCTGGCGCTGCGCCTGCGCGAGGCCCTCGAGCGTCGAGAGGTTCCAGCCGCGCGTTGCGTCGGCATGGCGGAAGGCGGCGCCGATGGGCGTGAGGTGCTCGACC
>DATIYN010000241.1:0-2234 GCA_035517595.1 Burkholderiales bacterium | reverse complement strand
GGTCGAGCAGATAGGCGACGAGGTCCTTGATCTGCTGCTCGCCCAGCGTGCCCGAGTGGCCGAGGCGCGGCATCTGCGAGCACAGGTTGTAGGCCTTGGAGTTGTAGATCCGGCCGTAGGCGTACTTCTGCGTCTCGGGCGCATGGCCGCGCTGCCGGCCGAAGCCGAGCAGGCTGGGGCCGATCGTGCCGTAGGAGGCTTCCTTCGCCGCGAGCTGGTGGCAGTTGTAGCAGCCGCCGCCGGCGTCCTTCGGGCGGTCGTTCCATTGCAGGCCGCGGCCGCTTTCGGCCAGGCGCTCGCCGCGCTTCCAGTCGCCCATCAGGCTGCCCGCGGGGAAGGGGATCGCCGCGAGCTGCGCCGCCTCGAGCTTCTTCGCAAGGTCCTCGGGCGGCGCGTTCCCGTTCAGGTTGCAGGCGGTCTGCACCGCGTCGGGCTCGAGGCGGTCGAGCTTGGCGCTGCCGCGCGCGTGGAAGTCGCGCTTCAGCACCGCGAGCACGCCATTGAGTTCGCTTTCGCTTTGAAACTGCTTTTGCGGCTTGGGCCCCAGGGTGCCGCAGGCAGCCAGAAGGACCAGAGCCAAAAATCTCCAAAACCACTTCATCTTTTCGTTCCCGGCCCGCGGTAGGGCTCGCCCGCGCCGTTGACGCTGAGGTAGGTGATGAGCGCGATCGTCGCCTCGGAGATGTAGGTCGGCTCGGGCATGCGCATCTGCCGGTAGCAGTCGTTGACGCGCCACTGCATGGTCTTGAACTGGCTGTTGGAGACGCGGTACGCGGGCCAGGTCGCCGCCACCGCGCGCGCGGCGCTGGCCGAGCTGAGCACCGGCAGCGCCTGCATGCGGATGCGCTTGCCTTCCTCGCCATGGCAGCTCGCGCAGGCGAAGTCCCAGGGCCCGGCGCGGTAGAAGAAGAGCTTGCGGCCGAGCTCGTAGGCGGCCTGCTCCTTCGGATTCGAATGGCCGGCGGCCATCGGCACGCCGCGCGACTGGCCCGCGACGTAGGCCGACAGGTACTCCATCTCCGAGGGCCGGTCTTCGTTGCCGAACACGCGCCGGGTCGCCTCCTCGCGGCTGCGTCCCTGCAGCGTCATCATGCAGTGCACGAGGCGCGCTTCGAGATCCATGACGCGGTCGGTGTCGGCGAACCAGCGCGGCAGCTGCGCGTAGGCGCCCTTGAGGACGCCCGCGCCCAGGCCGAGGTCGCACTGCTCCAGCGACACGTTGTTCGGGCCCTGGCGCTTCTTCCAGAGCGACTCGCCCTGCAGCTCGAACAGCTCGACCGGGCTGGAGTCGGCGACCATCTGCTGGTACTTCTCGATCTCCTTGCGCGCGTCCTGCGCGCCCGCCGCGGCGCAGGCCAGCAGGAGCAGCGTCAGGAGGGCGGGCCGGAGCACGGCGCTAGGCGAGGACGGCGTCGGCCTGGCTGCGCTCGCCGCGGTTGTCGAGCCAGGCGATCTCCACCTTGTCGCCGGCCTTGACGCCTCTCAGGCGGAACGAGAACACGGGATTGCGCGACACGGCCTGGCTGATCTGGCCCTCGAGCGCGACCTTGCCGTTCACACGCACCACGACCTCCTGGATGAAATGCATCGGCACGAGGTTGCCGGCGGAGTCCTTGCGCAGCCCGGTCTCCATCGGGTGCACCATGAGCACGCGCAGGTCGGCGAGCTCCCCCTTCAGCGTGGCGCGGATCTTCATCGGCTCGGCCATCGTTCAGCCCCCGCAGCCGCCGATGGTGACCTTCACTTCGCGCGATGCCGTGTAGTACCGGCCGCCCGCCTCGGCGAGCACGCGCACGAAGGAGGACTCCCCGAGCTTCACGTTGACCTTCACGTAGGGCAGCGCGCCCTCGGCGAAGTCGAACTTGGCGGCGAGCGGGAAGGGGTTCTTGTCGACGACGACGGCGATCGACCGGGTGTTCGGCAGCTCGCTCGTGATCTCGATCGGCACCACCGCGCCGTTCTCGGCGATCTGCGGCGCCTCGATGAGGATGTCCTTGCTCTCGGTGCTGGCGGCGACGCCAAGGCCCTTCAGCGCGCCGGCGGCGGTCTTGGACTGGAACGCCTCCTTGTTCCAGCCCGCGAGCGCCCGCAGCGGCAGCATGACGCCGGCCAGGAGCGCGGCCGACAGCCGCAGAGCATCTCTCCGGAGCGAGTTCATGGCCTCATTTTACCTGCTTGCGCCGGTAGGTTCCCGACTTGCCGCCGCGCTTCTCCTCGAGCTGCAGCGCGCCGAT
>DATIYN010000240.1:0-9651 GCA_035517595.1 Burkholderiales bacterium | reverse complement strand
CCTGCGCGACGATTTGCAGCAGTCCCAATTGCTGCATGTCCCATTGCGCGATGCGGGCCGTACAGCCCACGGGCTCCGGCGTCGCGGGCGCGCCCACCTCCGCGCCCTCGCGGATCAGGCACACGCCGAAGCGCGTGTCCTCGCGCAGGCAGACCTTGGCCATCTCGAGATAGCGTTGCTCGAAGACGCGCACCGGCAGCAGGCCGCCGGGAAACAGCACCGTGCCGAGAGGGAAAAGCGGGAGATCGTTCACTCGCCGGCGGCGGCGAGACTGCGGTGGCGCACCAGGACCCGCCAATCGCCGGCGAAGGATTTCGCCAGGCGCTCGACGAGATAGACCGAGCGGTGGCGCCCGCCCGTGCAGCCGATCGCGACCGTGAGGTAGCTGCGGTTGTCGCGCCGCACCTCCGGCAGCCAGCGCGCGAGGAAGCCGCGCAGGTCCTCGAGAAAGGCGTGCACGAGCACGTCGCGCTCGAGGAATTCGACGACCGGCGCGTCGCGGCCCGTAAGATCCGCGAGGCCGGGCTCGTAGTGAGGATTGGGCAGCATGCGCGCATCCACCACCCAGTCGGCGTCCAGCGGGATGCCGTCGCGGAATGCGAAGGACTCGAACAGCAGCGTGAGCCGGCCCTCTCCCGCCCCGACGAGCTCCTTGATCCACTGGCGCAGCACCTTGGGCTGAAGGTTGCTCGTGTCGATGCGGTGGCCGAGCTCCGAAAGGCCCGCGAGCAGGCCGCGCTCGCGCTCGATCGCCTCGCCGAGCGTGAGGCTCGGGGCCGTCGGCGTGCCGGCCAGCGGATGGCTGCGCCGCGTCTCGGCGAAGCGGCGCAGCAAGGCCTCGGTGCCCGCCTCGAGGAACAGCAGGCGGACCTGCGCGCCCTGCGACTTCAGGGTCGCGAGCTGCTGCGGCAGCGAGGACAGCGCGACGCTGCGCGCATCGACGCTCACCGCGACGCGCGCGTGGCCGCCGTCGTAGAGGAACTTGACCACGTCGAGCAGCAGCGTCGCAGGAAGGTTGTCGACGCAGTAGTAGCCGCTGTCCTCCAGGACGTCCAGGGCGATGCTCTTGCCCGATCCCGAGAGCCCGCTGACGAGGACGAGCTGCACGCTAGTCCTCGTCCTCCATCGCCTGCTTCTGCCGCGCGAGGAACTCGCTCGCCGAGTCCTTGCCGCGCAGCTGGAGGATGTAGTTGCGCACCGCAGCCTCGAGCAGCACCGCGAGATTGCGCCCCGCGGCGACCGGAATGACGACCTTGCGCACGGTGACGCCGAGGATGTCCTCGGACAGCTCCGACAGCGGCAGGCGCTCGGCGGGATCGCGCGCGCTGCCCTTGGCGGGCCGCTCCAGGTGCGCGACGAGCTTGAGCTTCATCTTCGGGCGCACCGCCGTCTCGCCGTAGATGGCGCGGATGTTGATCAGACCGAGCCCGCGCACCTCGAGGAAGTCCTTCAGCAGCGGCGGGCAGCGCCCCTCCAGCGTCGCCGCAGCGATGCGCGAGATCTCCACCACGTCGTCGGCGACCAGTCCCTGGCCGCGGCTGATGAGCTCGAGGGCGAGCTCGCTCTTGCCGACGCCGGATTCGCCCGTGATGAGCACCCCCACGCCGAGCACGTCCATGAGCACGCCGTGGCGCTCGACGGTGTCCGCCAGGCGCTTCGCGAGGTAGGTGGCGAGCTTCTCGATGACGCGCGCCGCCGGCAGCGGCGAGGTGAACAGCGGCGTCGCGCTGCGCTCGGCCTCGGCGACGAGCTGCCGCGGAGGCGCAATGCCGTCGGCGACGATCACCGCCGCAGGCGCGGCGGCGAACAGCCGGCCCGCGAGGCCGGCGATGTCGCCAGCCTCGAAGTTGCCGATGACCTGGACGCTGTTCGGGTGGGTGAGGTTGAGGTGGCCGATCAGCGCCGCGGCGGCCGCCGATTCCCGGCGCACCGCGGTGCGGCCTTCGCGCCCCGCGACCCAGGCGAGCGAAAGCGCCTCGCGGTTGTCCTCATGCAACTGCGCGACGTTGACCTGCAGCATCCGGCTGCCAAGCGGCGATGAGCTGGTGCAGCGCCTGCGCGTCGGCCGCGGCCGCGAGCGCCTCGCGCTGCGCGCGGTCGCTGAACATCTGGGCGAGCTCCGAGAGGATCTCCAGGTGCTTCTCGGTGGCGTGCTCGGGCACGAGCAGCGCGAACACCAGGCTCACGGGTTGCGCGTCCGGGGCGTCGAAAGGCACCGGCTGCGCGAGCCGAACGAAGGCGCCGAGCGCCTCTTTCAGGCCCTTGATGCGCCCGTGCGGGATCGCCACGCCCTGGCCGAGGCCGGTCGAGCCCAGGCGCTCGCGCGCGAACAGGCTCTCGAACACCACGCCGCGCGCGATGCCGTGCCGGTTCTCGAAGAGCAGTCCGACCTGCTCGAACAGGCGCTTCTTGCTGGAGGCCGCGAGATCCGGAAGGATGTTCTCAGGCGGCAGGAGCTTGGCGACCAGGCTCATCTGAGGGCGCGGATTATAGCCCGCCCCACCGCTACAGGCTCTTGCGCTGGCTGACGGGGGGAATCTGCAATGATTCCCGGTACTTGGCGATGGTCCGGCGGGCGACGACGATGCCCTGCTCGCCGAGGATCTGGGCGATGCGCGAATCCGAGAGCGGCGCCTTGGTGTCTTCGGCAGCGACCAGCTGCTTGATGAGCGCCCGGATCGCGGTGGAGGAGGCCGCGCCGCCGGTGTCCGTCGCCACGTGGCTGCCGAAGAAATACTTCAACTCATACGTGCCGCGCGGCGTCGCCATGTACTTCTGCGTCGTGACGCGCGAGATCGTGCTCTCGTGCACGCTGAGCGCATCCGCGATCTCGCGCAGGACCATCGGCCGCATCGCCACCTCCCCGTGCTCGAGGAAGTTGCGCTGGCGGTCGACGATCGCCTGCGACACCCGCAGGATCGTCTCGAAGCGCTGCTGCACGTTCTTGATGAGCCAGCGCGCTTCCTGCAGCTGGGAGGCGAGCGCGTTGCCGCCCGCGCCGCGCGGGCGGGCCGCCAGCTCGGCGTACAGCCGGTTGACGCGCAGCCGCGGCATCGCCTCCTGGTTCAGGCTCGCGCGCCAGACGCCCTTCGCCTTGCGCACCACCACGTCGGGCACCACGTAGCGCGCCTCGACGCGCGCGAACGCGGCGCCCGGGCGCGGGTTGAGGCCGCGGATCAGCCGCTGCGCGGCGCGCAGCGCCGCCTCGTCGGCGCCCGTGAGCTGCTTCAGGCGCGCGTAGTCGCGGCTCGCGAGCAGCTCCAGGTGGCGCTCGCAGATCGCCAGCGCGAGCGCGCCGTGCGGCCCGGCCGTGTCCTTCATCGCGCGGATCTGCAGCGCCAGGCATTCGCCCGGCGAGCGCGCGCCGACGCCCGCGGGCTCCAGGTTCTGCAGGTGCGCGATCGCGATTGCGAGCTCCTCGACGCCGGCCTCCGCCTCGGGCGGCAGCAGCGCGGCGATCTCCTCCAGCGGCTGCGTGAGGTAGCCGTCCTCGTCGAGCGCGTCGATGAGCAGCCCGACCAGCGCGCGGTCGCGCGTGCCGACGTTGAGCAGCGAGAGCTGGTTGAAGAGGTGGTCGCGCAGCGTCGGCAGATCGGCCGCGACCTGCGTGCGATCGCCCTCGTCGTCGCCGTCCTCGCTGCCGCGCCAGGGCGCCGCATAGTCGGCCGGCAGATCGGCGGCCTGCTCCCGCGGCGCTCGCTCGCCGGCCTCGGCCGGCGCCTCGCCCGCCGGCGCCTGCGCCTCGCGCCCGCCTGCCGCGGCGGCTTCGCCTTCGCCTTCCTCGCGCTCGAGGATCGGATTCTCCATGAGCAGCCGCTCGATCTCCTGGTTCAGCTCGACGGTCGAGAGCTGCAGCAGCCGGATCGACTGCTGCAGCTGGGGCGTGAGCGTCAGGTGTTGCGAAAGGCGGAACTGCAGCGTGGGTTTCATCGCGGTTGCGCCTACATGCGGAAATGCTCGCCGAGGTAGACCTGCCGCACCTTGTCGTTGCCGACGATTTCCTCGGGCCGGCCGCTGGCGAGCACGGCGCCCTCGTTGATGATGTAGGCGCGGTCGCAGATGCCCAGCGTCTCGCGCACGTTGTGGTCCGTGATCAGCACGCCGATGCTGCGCGATTTCAGGAAGCCGATGATCTGCTGGATGTCGCGCACCGCGAGCGGATCGACGCCGGCGAAGGGCTCGTCGAGCAGGATGAAGGCCGGGCGCGTGCCGAGCGCGCGAGCGATCTCCAGGCGCCGGCGCTCGCCGCCCGACAGCGACAGGGCGGTGTGCTTGCGCAGGTGCGAAATGTTGAGCTCGGCGAGCAGCTCCGCCAGGCGCGGCTGCACGTCCTCGGGCGATAGGCCCTGCAGCTCGAGGACGGCCTGCACGTTCTCCTCGACCGAGAGCTTGCGGAACACCGAGTTCTCCTGCGGCAGGTACGAGATGCCCAGGCGCGCGCGCCGGTGGATCGGCAGCTGGGTAAGTTCGCGCGCGTCGAGGTGGATGCGGCCGGCGTCGGCCGGGATCAACCCCACGATCATGTAGAAGCAGGTGGTCTTGCCGGCACCGTTGGGACCCAGCAAACCGACCACTTCGCCGCTCGCGACTTCGAGCGAGACGCCGTCGACCACGGCGCGCGACTTGAAGCGCTTGCGCAGGCTCTGCGCGCGCAGGACGCTCATTGCGGGGCGGGTCGCGGCGGCGGGCAGTGCGGCGCGGCCGCGGCCTTGCCCGCGTCGGCCGCCGCGGCCTTCGGCTGCAGCACCGCGGTGACCCGGCCCGCGGGCGCCGCCGGCGCCGCGCCCTTGGCGGTGCTCACCGAGAAGAAGTCGGTGCGCTGGTCGAGAAAGATGTAGTCGCCGTTGACCACGTCCTGGTCGCGCGTCACGCGCGCCTTGTCGAACAGCTCGACCTTCTCGTTGCGCTCGTCGATCTCGATGCGCAGCGCCTCGCCGTCGGTCCAGACGCCCTCGCATCCGTCCTTGGGGTCGCCCTTCTGCTTGAAGCGCACCGGCCTGCCGTAGGCGGTGGAGAACTGGAAGCCGTCGGCGTCCTGGCGCACGACGATGCGGTCGGCGCGCACCAGCACCGTCCCCTTCGAGAGCACGACGTTGCCCTCGAAGATGGTCATGCGCCGCGCGTCGTCCGAACTCATCTTGTTGGCCTCGATGTTGGTCGGCTTGTCCCGGTCGGCCTTTTCGGCATGCGCGGCAAGCGCCGGCAACAGCAGGCTCGCCGCCGCCAGGGCGACGGCGAAAGGCCGGATCGCCTTCCGGACGGCGGCGGCGATGGGTGCCAAGTTCGGCGTTCTCACTGTTCGGCCTCGGGTCTCTTTGCTGCCTCGTAGCGTCCGCGCACCCGCTCGCGCAGGAACAGCTCCTGCGAATCGTTGCGGTACTCCATGCCGCGGCCGGAAAGCACGCGCGCGTCCTCCGTGATCACCACCTCGCGGTCGGTGCTGACCACCGACTGGTCGCGCGCCAAGTGAAGGAACTCGGTTCGCATGCGTGCCTCGGGACGCTCGCTGGTGCCGTCGCGCACGAGCAGCACGTTGTCGTAGAGGAACACTTCCTCGCCGTCCTCCGATACCGCGCCGCGATCCGCGGTCACCGTCATGCGGGGCTCGTTGGGCCGGGTCTGCACCAGGCGCGGTTCGACGAGGTCGGTCGAGTCGTCGTCCGGGTAATGTAGCATCTTCGCCGCCACGAGCGTAGATTCGACCGCGCCCGCCGCGTTGTAGCGCGTGTGCCTCAGGTTGTCGACGATGTAGTCCGGATCGTGCCGCCGCAGCGAAGGATGGACGCCTTCTTCCTCGCGCACCGTGCGCTCCAGCCAGAACGTGAGCCCGGCGAGCGAGAGCATCAGCAGGAGCGGGAACAGGCGCGTGGAGGACAGCTTCACGGCGCCTTGCTTCAGCCGAGATAGCGCGCGAGCGCAGCATCCAGCCGGCCTTTCGCGCGCAGCACGAATTCGCAGACCTCGCGCGCGGCGCCGCCGCCTGCCGGCGCGCGCGCGACGTAATGCGCGCGCGCGCGCACTAGCTCATGGGCCTCGGCCGGCGCGCAGGCGAGGCCGCAGCGGCGCAGCACCGGCAGGTCCACGACATCGTCGCCCATGAAGCCGGTTTCGTCGGCCGCGACTCCGAGCCGCGCGGCAAGAGCTTCGAAGGCGGACTGCTTGTCGTCGATGCCCTGCAACACGTGCGCAATCCCGAGCTCGGCAGCGCGCGTGCGCGCGGCGGCCGAGCTGCGGCCGCTCAGCAGCGCGACCTCGATGCCCGAAAGCGCGAGCAGCTTCAGGCCGTGGCCGTCGAGCACGTGGAACGCCTGCAGGACCTCGCCCGCCGCCCCGTACCAGAGCTTGCCGTCGGTGAGCACGCCGTCCACGTCGAACAACATCAGGCGCACCCGCCGCGCCCTGGCCAGCGCGTCCGCTGCCGCATCCGCCGCCATCGGCTTCAGAGGATTCTTGCCCGGAACAAGTCGTGGATGTTCAGCGCGCCGACGAGCCGGCCCTCGGCGTCCACCACCGGCAGCTGGGTGCTCTTGCGCCGTTCCATGATCTCGACGGCCTCCACGGCGAGCGCCTCGGGCCGGATCGTGAGCGGCGCGCGCGTCATGACCGTATCGATCGGCGTGCCGCGCGGGTCGGCGCCGCGCTCGAGGCTCCTGCGCAGGTCCCCGTCGGTGAACAGGCCGGCCAGGCGGCCGTCGCGCTCCACCACGGCGGTCATGCCCATGCCCTTGCGCGTGATCTCGAGGATCGCCTCGGCAAGCATGCAGCCCGCGCGCACGCTCGGCACCGCCTCGCCGGTGCGCATCACGTCCGCGACGTGCGTGAGCAGCTTGCGTCCGAGCATGCCGCCCGGATGCGAGCGCGCGAAATCGTCCGCGGAGAATCCGCGCGCATCGAGCAGCGCCACCGCGAGCGCATCGCCGAGCGCCAGTGCCGCGGTCGTGCTCGCAGTCGGCGCGAGGTTGAGCGGGCAGGCTTCCTGCGCAACGCCCGCGTCGAGGAACACGTCCGCCTGCGCGGCGAGCGAGGAGCGCGCGCTGCCGGCGATGGCGATGAGCTTCGCGCCGCGGCGCTTTACCAGCGGCAGGATCTGCAGCAGCTCGTCGCTCTCGCCGGAATACGAAATGCCGACGAACACGTCGTCGCGCTGAATCATGCCGAGATCGCCGTGGCTCGCTTCCGCCGGGTGCAGGAAATGCGCCGGCGTGCCGGTGCTCGACAGCGTCGAGGCGATCTTGCGGGCGATGTGACCGGACTTGCCGATGCCGCTCACGATCACGCGGCCCTTGCACGCGAGGATCAGCGATACCGCGGCGAGGAAGCGCTCGTCCAGGCGGCCGATGAGCGCGCGCACCGCATCGGCCTCGATCGACAGCACACGCCGTGCCAGCTCGAGTGCGGACGCCGTGGCATCCTTCGGTATCATGAGGCGGAAGTATAACGCAAGCCCTTCATTTTCCTGAACAATGGACGCTGCGGGCACGACTCTGCTGCCGATCCTGATCCTGCTCGCCGCGGCAGTGGCGGCGGTGGTGGCCTGCCGCCTGCTCGCGCTGCCGCCGATCCTCGGCTATCTCGCCGTGGGCCTCGTGCTTGGACCGCGCGCGCTGGGCGCGGTGCCCGACGACGAGATCACGTACCGCCTCGCCGAGTTCGGCGTGGTGTTCCTAATGTTCACCATCGGGCTGGAGTTCAGCCTGCCCAAGCTGCGCGTCATGCGGCGCGAAGTGTTCGGCCTGGGCTTCGCGCAGGTGGCAATCACGCTCGCCGCGAGCGTCGCGCTCGCGATGCTGCTGGGCGGCACCTGGCAGGCCGGCCTCGCGGTCGGCGGCGCGGTGGCGATGTCCTCGACGGCGGTGGTGCTGAAGCTGCTCGCCGAGCGCATGGAGCTCGACACGCCGCACGGGCGGTCGATCGTGGGCGCGCTGCTGTTCCAAGACCTCGCCGTGGTGCCTCTGCTCATCGTGGTGCCGGTTCTCGGCGCATCGGCCGCCGCGATCTGGCCCGCGCTCGCCCTCGCGCTCGGCAAGGCCGTGACGGTCCTCGCGATCCTGCTGTTCGCCGGACCGCGCGTGATGCGCGCCTGGTTCGGACTGGTCGCGCGGCGCAAGTCGACCGAGCTGTTCGTGCTCAACGTGCTGCTGGTCATCCTTGCCGCCGCCAGCGCCACCGCGCTCGCGGGCCTGTCGCTCGCGCTCGGTGCCTTCCTCGCCGGCATGCTGATCTCCGAGACCGAGTACCGGCATCGCGTCGAAGACGAGATCAAGCCGTTCCGCGACGTGCTGCTGGGCCTGTTCTTCGTCACCGTCGGCATGGCGCTCGACCTTCGCCTCGTGCTGCGAGAAGCCTGGCTGGTGCTGGCGCTGCTCGTGCTCCTGGTCGCGTTCAAGCTCGCGCTGGCCGGCGGGCTCGCGCGCGCGTTCGGCGCGGCGCCCGGCTCGGCGCTGCGCACGGGCCTCGCGCTCGCGCAGGGCGGTGAGTTCGGCTTCGTGCTGCTCGCGCAGGCGGGCGCCGCCGGCGCGGTGGACGACGCGGTGCGCCAGCCGCTGCTCGCGGCGATGATCCTGTCGATGGTCGCCACGCCGTTCCTGATCGGCGCGAGCAACCGCATCGCGCTTCGTTTCGCGAGCTCGGAATGGCTGCTGCGCTCGCTCGAGATGCACCGCGTAGCGGTGCGCTCCCTGCAGACGGAAGGGCACGTGATCATCCTCGGCTATGGCCGCAACGGACAGCATATCGCGCGCCTGCTGGACGCCGAGGGCGTGCGCTACATCGCGCTCGACCTGGACCCGGAGCGCGTGCGGGAAGCATCGCTGGCCGGAGACACGGTGGTGTTTGCCGACAGCTCGAGGCGCGAGGCGCTCATCGCGGCAGGGGTGTTGCGGGCGGCGGCCGTCGTTGTGACCTTCGCCGAATCTGCCGAAGCGGTGCGCGCGGTCGCGCACGTGCACTCGCTCAATCCCTCTCTCCCGGTCGTCGCGCGCGCACGTGAAGACGCCGACATCGCGCGCCTCGCGGCGGCCGGCGCCTCCGAGATCGTGCCCGAAGCGCTCGAGTCCGGGCTGATGCTCGCCTCGCACACGCTCGTCTGGGTCGGCGTGCCGCTCGCGCGCGTGGTACGGCGCGTGCGCGCCGTACGCGACGAGCAGTACGGACTGCTGCGCGGGCTATTCCACGGGCTGGAGGAGGAGCCCGACGCGGCCGACGAGCTGCAGCCGCGCCTGCGAGCGGTGACGCTGACCGGAGGCGCTCGCTCGCTCGGGCGATCGCTGGGCGATCTCGGGCTGGACCAATTCGGCGTGCAAGTGCGCGCCGTGCGCCGACCGGGCTCGGCGCAGCGCCTCACCCCGCAGGAGGCCGGCGCGCTGCAGACCGGAGACGTGGTGGTGCTCTTCGGCGCGCCGGATCTGCTCGCCGCGGCGGAGCGCCGTCTGCTGGAGGGCTAGAAATGAAAAGCCGGCCGCAGCGTTCCGCGGCCGGCTCGCCCCCCGGCCAAACCGCTCAAATCGCCCTGCAGAGCACGTACAGGTTGGTGCCCGATTCGACGTAGCCGGTGGCGTTCGGCGTGGCCGCGGTGCCCGCGGGCAGCGTCGGGTTGGGACCGCCCGCCTGCAGCAGGCCGCGCACCGTGCCGGTCGCGGGCTGGCCGTCGTC
>DATIYN010000239.1:0-4157 GCA_035517595.1 Burkholderiales bacterium | reverse complement strand
AAGTGCGCACGCCCCGTCGGTCGCGAGGGCGCGAGAGCCTCGTCTATAGAGCGAACTGCAGCTCTAGTCGCCGATCACGCGGCGGGCTCGCGCGCGCCGCACTTCACTTGGTGAACTCCAACGCGGCGCTTTGCTCGTTATCGTTGGTGAGTTTGCCCTTGGCTTCCGTACGAGGCTATTGCTTGCGCACGTGCACCACGCCGGTCATGAACGGGTGCACGGTGCAGATGTAGCCGAAGTCGCCTTCGCTGGCGAAGGTGTGCTCGAACTTGTCGTCGGTATCGAGGCCCTTGGAGCCGAAGGCCTTGTCGTTGGCGGTCACCGTGTGCGGCGTGTCGTCGTGATTGGTCCAGACGATCTTGGTGCCGGGGGCCACCGTTATTTCCTTGGGAGCGTAGGCAAACTTGGCGATGTCGATCTCGACGGTGCGCCCGGATTGGGCCGCAGCCGCGAAGATCCAGGGGAAGGCGACCGCGGCGCCCAGCAGCAACGCGGGCAGTGCACGCGCGCGAAGGGCATCGCGGTAAGAAACGCGGAACATGGATCTCTCCTCTAGCGTAAATGGTCGGCCGATGCGAATCAGCTCCCGAGCGGCGTATCGATCAGCGCTAGCTGCTGCTTGCCTTGCACGACGTTGATTTCGCGCGTTCCCAGCACCTTGGCGAGCTCGCCCGCCGGCACGGTGACCGGACCGGGCTCGCCGATGCCCGCCTGTCCGGGCGTCGGCAGCGGATAGGCAAGGGACATCGCGGTGTGCAGCGTGACGTTCCCTTCGACCTTCTGCAGCACCTGGTGGATGTGCCCGTTCAGGACGGTGACCGAGCCGTACGGGCGCAGCAGCGCGAGCGCCTCCTGCGAATCGGCCGTGCCCCAGCCCCAAGGCTCCCAGATCGTCCACATGGGAATGTGCCCGAGCACCACGATCGGTGTTGAGTTGGACACTGAGGTGAGATCGCTCTTCATCCAGGCGAGCTGCTCATCCCCAAGCGAGGCCAGCATGCCCGCCTTGAAATTGAGCACGTTCGTCAGCCCGATGAAGTGCACTCCGCCCTGATCGAAGCTGTACCAGGCCTTGCCTTTGCCGTCGTGATCGAAGTACTTGAGATAGCCGGTCACGCCTTCATCGATGGTGTCGTGCTCGCCCGGCACGGTATGTACGCGGTCGACGCGAAGCTCCTGCAGGAGCTCGCGCGCCTTGCCGAATTCCTCGGGCTTGGATAGATGGCTAACGTCTCCCGTGTGCACGACGAAGGCAGGCGCCTGCGGCAGCGAGTTGATGTGCGCGGTCGCGCGGCGCAGGCTGCCGACGACGTCGGGGTTGGCCTCCTTGCGGAAACCGATGTGCGTATCGCTGATCTGCACGAATGTGAGTGCATTCTTCTCCGCCGGAGACACGCTGCCTGCATTCGTTGCGCCGAGCGCGCGCGGAATGCCTCCACTGACCGTCCAGACGACGGCCGCGCCGGTCCACGCGGCGAGACAGCTCAGTGCCCTGCGGCGGGCGGGATCGTGGCCTTGGTCAGCGGCGTCGGATGTGCTCATGTGAACTCCTCGCGGTGATGGTGAAAATGCCTCCAACGCTCCTACCGGCGAGAGGGAAAATCTATTCCCGCCTTCGGATCGATGCGGCGATTCTTACAATCGCGCGACTGCCGGCCGGCCGAGCGAAAGGATCGGTCCTTGCGCCAGCCGGCCGGCATCTTTCGCACGATCACTGCGCAACGTTCCCCTGACGGAAGAGACTCGTGAAGCGCGCCGCGAGCGTCTGCGCCGCGTTCTGCGCAACGTTGCCTTGCTCGGCTGCGATCGGCGCGGCGTTGCGTATCTGCCACATCGACAGCGAAGACGAGGATCGCGCGAGCATCTCGCGCTCGGTCAGGCCGACCGGGTGCATTTGGCGCCACGCAGGATCGGCGGGCGCCCTGGAGATGACCGCGGGATCGACTCGCGCGACCGTCGCCGAGAGATCGGACGAGGAAAGCGCTTCCAGGTCGCGCTGATCGAGGCCGTTGGGATGGCTTTGCCGCCAGCCCGGAGCCGCGGCCACGTTGCCTGCCGCGAAGTTGTTGAAGTAGGCGTACGATTCGCCGCCGAACCGGCTCATGCTGCTGCCGTCGGCCAGGGCGAGACCGGACGCAGCCAGCGCGAATGCGGTCACCGCCAGCTGCTTGCTCAACGAGTATTTTCTGCGAAACATGACTGCTCCTTTCGATGGCTGTGGTCGAGAGACAGCGAACCGCCATTTCAACCTCGATGCGTGTTCGCATGGCTGTCAGACCACAGCCGCTTGCGTGTTCATGCCCGTTGGAATAACGATGCGTCCGAACCGGTCAGACGGCGCCGCTCCCGGGCGAACAGCCGCGCAGGCGCGACCGCGCGCCGGAGGGGGGCGCCCTTCGGGACGAAACGCGGATTTGGAGATCTACTGCGACGTCGCGAGACGCTGCACGAAGTCAGCGAGCACGTCGGGGCTCACGTCGGACACGGCAACCCAGTCCATGCCGGAGCCGCTCGCGTGCACGACGTTGAAGCCGCGCACGGTTTTGAGCGGCGGCGCCGCGGGCACTGGCTCGGGGCGCACGAACACGTCGATCATGTGCAGCCGATAGCGGTACACGAGGGTGGCCACGCGGTGCTTGCCGAGGTTGTCGAGACGGCCTCCGACGAGCGTGAATCCTTCCGCGGCCAGGTCGTGCACGGGTGGCGAGTAGTCGAGCCGTGCCGACAGCCACGGCTTGACCGTGTGCTGATCCGACGATGCCACCTCGACCATGTGGTTGTTGAGCGTGGCGCGCACGTGGGTGGCCACGGCCTCGTTCGCGAGGTCTTCGCTCGCCTGCCAGGTCAGCGCCGCGCTGCCGAGAACCCACGCCAGCACGGTGGCCGCGCAGCCAGCGAGCGCACCGCCTCCCACCCAGCGCCAGCGCTGCGCTGAACGCAGCGGCGACGGTGCAGCGGCTTCGACCGCGCCGATAGTCGCGCTGATCCGCGCCTTGAGCGCGGGCGATGCCGCGTAGAACGGGACTTCCTTGCGGACGCGCTCGCGCAGCGCGAGCAACTCCTCGTGCTTCGCGCGGCAGTCTGCGCAGCCACGGAGATGCCTTTCCAGCGCGAACTTGCGCAGGAAATCGAGCTCCCCATCGGCATCGGCCGAAACGAGAATTTCAGCGTCGTGACAGTTCATCGTTCAGCCCCCCGTGTCTGCCCGCGCGCGGAGCGCAGCCGCGGCGAGCGCTGCAGCAGGCTCCGCGCACGCGCGAGGCGCGACATCACGGTGCCCACCGGCACGTTGGCCACGCGCGCGATCTGCTTGTACGACATGTCCTCGAACTCGCGCAGGATCAGCACCTCGCGGAACGCGAGCGGCAGCTCTGCCACCGCGTCGGCGAGCGCGCGCGATTCGGCGCCGCGGAGCACTGCCTGTTCCGGGCTTACGCCCGCCTCGTCGACAGCCATCTCGATCGCCGTTCCGTCGTCATCGATGAGCTCCGAGGGCCGGTTGCGCCGGCACCAATCGTAGAACGCGTGCCGCACCACGGTGAGGAACCACGAGCGGGCGTCCTCGCCGCGCAGCGCGTCGACGTATTTCAGCGCCCGCAGGCAGGCGTCCTGGACCACGTCCTCGGCGTCGCGCGCATCCCGCGCAAGCCAACGCGCCAGGTTGTGGCCGGCATCCAGATGCGGCAGGACCAGCTGTTCGAATTTCGAAGTCCCCGACAAGCGTACGCTCCAATGCTCCGCAGGCACCTACTGCGCTGCCCGGCGTTTTGTTCCCCGCGCAGCGCGCCGCGGCTCGTTAGGCCCGCGAGAGGTCCCGCCGTGTCGTACCTGGAACAGGGTCCATTTATTCCGGGTCAAGCGTGAATAACTGGCTTCGAGCAGCGTTTGGCAATAGACTGCCCGACAGGGGGGGACAAACGCCAGCCCACACCGGGATGTCGAAGCGTCGCTCGCGCGTGGTTGAATCGATGGTCCCCAACTGCCCAAGCTGCGGGACTCCGACGGTCCGCATCCCCCGGCGGCCTTTCGACCGCCTGATTTCCGTTGTTTACCCCGTGCGCCGATACAGGTGCTCGCGGCCTGCCTGTCAATGGGAAGGCAACGTGCACTCCCCGGACGATCGACGACTTTATTACTGGTGGTAGGTCTCTCGCGCG
>DATIYN010000238.1:0-13673 GCA_035517595.1 Burkholderiales bacterium | reverse complement strand
CTCCGGGATCTACGTATCGCAGGCCGACCGGCGCGGCCGCGCGGCCGAGATCGCGGGCGCCTCGGGACCTTTCGAGGTAATCCGGGCGCGCTGGCTCATCGAAGGCGAGTGCGCGGCGCTCGCGGCGCGCCACGGCACCGTGGCGCAGCTGCGCGCGGTGCGCAAGGCGCACGCCGACCTGCTGCGCGAGGCGAAGCACGACCGCAATCCCCTCGACGCCGACCGCGCGTACCACGTCGCGATCGCGCAGGCGACGGGCAACAGCGCGCTCGAGCTCGTCGTGCAGACACTCTGGGACCAGCGCGTCGGGCCGCTCTACCGGGCGCTGGAGACCAAGCTCGAATACCCGGCGATGGCCGGCGACACCACGAGCGAGCACGGGGCGGTGCTCGAGGCGATCCTGGCGCGCTCGCCGGCCGCGGCGCGCGCGGCGATGCGGCGCCACATGGACATGACCAAGCGGCGCTACAGCCGAGACTGGAAGGAGGCGGGGAAATAGCATGGCGGCCGTCACTCTGCGGGGCGTGCGCAAGTCTTTCGGCTCGACCGAGGTCGTGCACGGGGTCGATTTCGGCATCGAGGACGGTGAATTCTGCGTGCTGGTCGGCCCCTCGGGCTGCGGCAAGTCGACGCTGCTGCGCATGATCGCGGGACTCGAAGAGATCACGGGCGGCGAGATCGCGATCGGCGGCCGCGTGGTGAACGCGGTCGCGCCCAAGGAGCGCGACATCGCGATGGTGTTCCAGAACTACGCGCTGTACCCGCACATGACGGTGCGCGACAACATGGCATTCAGCCTCAAGCTCGCCAATGTGCCGGAGGCGCAGCTCGAGCAGCGCGTCGCCGAAGCGGCGGACATCCTCGGGCTCGCCGAGTACCTCGGCCGCTACCCGCGCCAGCTCTCGGGAGGACAGCGCCAGCGCGTGGCAATGGGCCGCGCGATCGTGCGCAAGCCCCGGGTGTTCCTGTTCGACGAGCCGCTGTCCAACCTCGATGCCAAGCTGCGCGTGCAGATGCGCACCGAGATCAAGGAGCTGCACCAGCGGCTGAAGACCACTTCGGTCTACGTCACCCACGACCAGATCGAGGCGATGACGATGGCCGACAAGATCGTGGTCATGAATTCGGGCAACGTCGAGCAGATCGGCAGCCCGCTCGAGCTCTACGACAACCCGGCCAACCAGTTCGTCGCCGGCTTCATCGGCTCGCCGGCGATGAACTTCATCCGGGGCAAGCTGAACGGGAATGGCGTGGCCTTCGCTCCCGGCGTTGAGTTCATCTTGAAGGAAAAAGAAAAGGTCGGCGTGGGCCGCGATGTCATTGTCGGCGTGCGCCCCGAGCACTTCAGCGTGAGCGAATCCGGCGTGCCCGCGGAGGTGGTGGTCGTCGAGCCCACCGGCGCCGACACCCACATCTACTGCAAGCTCGCAGGCGTCGAAGTCTCGGCGGTCGTGCGCGAGCGCCACGCTTTCCGCCCGGGCGAGCACATCCGGCTCGCGCCGCAGCTGACCTTCCTTTTCGACCCCGCGAGCGGGGCAAGGCTCGCTTGACTACTCACGACACACAGGAGAGCGCATGAGCAAGATGAAACGCAGGGAGTTCCTGAAGACGACGGCGGGCATCGCCGCGGGCGCGGCCGCCCCGATGATCTGGGTGAAGGATGCCCACGCCCAGTGGAGCAACACGCCAGAGAAGGGCGCCAAGCTGCGCGTGCTGCGCTGGAGCCGCTTCGTGCAGGGCGACATCGACCAGTACATGAAGAATGTCGAGGCCTTCACCAAGAAGACCGGCATCGAGGTGCGCGTGGACAACGAGGGCTGGGAGGACGTGCGGCCGAAGGCGGCCGTGGCGGCCAATACCGGCGCGGGCCCCGACATCATCCTGTCGACCAACGACGACGCCAACCTGTACCCCGAGAAGCTGCTCGACGTCACCGACCTGTGCACCTACCTCGGCAAGAAATACGGCGGCTGGTACCCGGTGTGCGAGGCCTACCTGAAGCACGGCAGCCGCTGGGTCGGCGTGCCGCTCGGCGCCGCCGGCAGCATGATGGTGTACCGCGAGAGCGCGCTCAAGGCCGCCGGCTACTCGGCCTTCCCGAAGGACACCGACGGCTTCCTGAAAATGATGAAGGCGCTCAAGGACAAGGGCGCCCCGGGCGGCTTCGCGCTCGGCCATGCCACCGGCGACGCGAACACCTGGTGCTACTGGCTGCTGTGGGCTTTCGGCGGCAAGATGGTCGACGAGAAGAACAACGTCGTCGTCAACAGCGCGGAGACGGTCAAGGCGCTGGAGTACGCCAAGGAGTTGTACGGCACTTTCGTGCCGGGCACGCTGTCCTGGCTCGACCCGAGCAACAACAAGGCCTTCCTCGACGGCCAGGTCTCGGTCACCAACAACGGCATCTCGATCTACTACGCCGCGAAGACCTCTCAGGACCCGAAGATCAAGGCGCTCACGGAAGACATCAACCACGCGCTCTATCCGGTGGGGCCGGTGGGCGTGAACACGGCGTTCCAGCTGTTCTTCAACCAGATGATATTCAAGTACACGAAGTACCCGAAGGCGGCCAAGGAGTTCCTGCGCTTCATGATGGAGGAAGAGCAATTCGGGCCGTGGATGCAGGCGAGCATCGGCTACGTGGCGCAGCCCCTGCGCGCCTACGAGAAGAACCCGATCTGGACCGCCGACCCGAAGCACACCGCCTACCGCGACGTGCTGCGCGACACGCGGCCGGCAGGCTACGCCGGCAAGCTCGGCTACGCCTCGGCGGGCGCGCTGGCGGACTTCATCGTCGTCGACATGGTCGCGGAAGCGGCGAGCGGCGCCAAGTCGCCGAAGGAAGCGGCCGAGCGCGCACAGAAGCGCGCCGAGCGCTACTACAAGGTGTGATTTGAAGCGTTGGCTCGAAAGCCGGAACGTCCTCGGGGGGCTGTTCATGCTCCCCGCGGGCGTTCTGCTGCTCCTGTTCCTGACCTACCCGCTCGGCCTGGGCACCTGGCTGGGCTTCACTGACACCAAGATCGGCCGCGCCGGGCACTGGATCGGCCTCGAGAACTACCAGTTCCTGTGGGGCGACGAGGTCACGCGCCTCGCGCTGTTCAACACGTTGTTCTACACCGTCGTCGCGAGCGTGCTCAAGTTCTTCCTCGGACTGTGGCTCGCCATCCTGCTTAACGAGCGCATCCCGATCAAGAGCTTCTTCCGCGCCGCGGTTCTGCTGCCTTACATCGTTCCGACGGCGCTCTCGGCGATCGCCTTCTGGTGGATGTTCGATGCGCAGTTCTCCGTGATCAGCTGGGTGCTGCACCGCTTCGGGCTGATCAGCCAGTACATCGACTTCCTCGGCGATCCGTGGAATGCCCGCCTCTCGGTGATCGCCGCCAACGTCTGGCGCGGCGTGCCCTTCGTCGCCATCACGCTGCTCGCGGGGCTGCAGACCATCTCGCCCTCGCTCTACGAGGCGGCGGCGATCGACGGCGCCACTGGCTGGCACCGCTTCCGCTACGTCACGCTGCCACTGCTGACGCCGATCATCGCGGTCGTCATGACGTTCTCGGTGCTGTTCACCTTCACAGATTTCCAGCTCATCTACGTGATCACGCGCGGCGGGCCCCTCAATGCGACGCACCTGATGGCAACGCTATCGTTCCAGCGCGCCATCCCCGGCGGCGCGCTCGGCGAAGGCGCCGCCATCGCCATCGCGATGGTGCCGTTCCTGCTGGCCGCGATCATGTTTTCCTATTTCGGCCTGCAGCGGCGGGCCTGGCAGCAGGGCACCGAGGACAAGTGAGCGCCGAATGAGCCAGGAGCAGGTCACCGACACGCAGGGCATGAGCTACCTGATCACGCTGCCGCGCCGCGTGGCCGTGGTCTACCTGCCGCTCGGCGTGTTCACGTTCGTGCTGCTGTTCCCCTTCTACTGGATGGCGACGACCGCCTTCAAGCCCGATGCGGAGCTGCTCTCGCGCGACGGCAATCCGTTCTGGGTGAGCCATCCTACCTTCGCCCACATCGAGAAGCTCCTGTTCCATACTTCCTACCCGGACTGGATGTGGAACACCGTCGTGGTTTCCGTAGTGTCGACGTTCGCCTCGCTGGCAGCCTCGGTGCTCGCCGCCTACGCCATCGAGCGGCTGCGCTACCGGGGCTCGAAGCAGGTCGGCCTGTCGATCTTTCTCGCGTACCTGGTGCCGCCCTCGATCCTGTTCATCCCGCTCGCCGCTATCGTGACTCAGCTCGGCCTGTTCGACACCCGCTGGGCGCTGATCCTCACCTACCCGACCTTCCTGATCCCGTTCTGCACCTGGCTGCTGATGGGCTACTTCCGGTCGATCCCCTTCGAGCTCGAGGAGTGCGCGCTCATCGACGGTGCGACGCGCTGGCAGGTGCTCACCAGGATCGTGCTGCCGCTCGCGGTGCCCGGCCTGATCTCGGCGGGTATCTTCGCCTTCACGCTGTCGTGGAACGAGTTCATCTACGCGCTCACCTTCATTTCCTCCTCGGAAATGAAAACCGTGCCGGTGGGCGTGGTCACCGAGCTCGTCGAGGGCGACGTCTACCACTGGGGATCGCTGATGGCCGGCGCCCTGCTCGGCTCGCTGCCGGTGGCGCTGCTGTATTCGTTTTTCGTCGAGTATTACGTGTCGGGCATGACAGGAGCGGTCAAGGAATGAACCAGCTGGATTTCAAGGGCAGGACGGCCGTCGTCACCGGCGGCATGATCGGCATCGGCGCCGCCATCGCGAAGCGGCTGGAGGCCTCGGGCGCGAAAGTCGCGATCTGGGACATCAGTGGTTCGGACAAGGTCGATGTTTCGAATCTGTCTTCCGTAGAAAAAGCTCTTGAGAGAACTCTCAAGCAGCTCAGGAAGATCGACATATTCATCAACAATGCAGGCATCGCGGGACCGACTGCCCCGGTCGTCGACTACCCGGTCGAGGACTGGAAACGCGTCATCGACATCGATTTGAACGGCCCGTTCTACTGCTGCCGCGCGGTGGTGCCGCAGATGGTGAAGGCGGGCTACGGACGCATCGTCAACATCGCCTCCATCGCGGGCAAGGAAGGCAACCCCAACGCCGCCGCCTACGCGGCCGCCAAGGGCGGGCTGATTGCGTTCACGAAGGCGCTCGGCAAGGAGCTCGCGACCTCCGGCGTGCTCGTCAACTGCATCACGCCCGCCGCCGCGCAGACCGCGATCCTCAACCAGGTGACGCCCGAATTCGCGAAGTTCATGCTCTCCAAGATCCCGATGGGCCGATTCGTCAAGGTCGAGGAGATCGCCGCGCTCGCCTGCTGGCTGGCCTCGGAGGATTGTTCTTTCACGACCGGAGGTGTATTCGACATTTCCGGCGGCCGCGCCACCTACTGACATGGCGAAAACGAAAACGCCGCAGCTGCGCTCGGTCCGCTGGTTCGGGCGGGACGACATCTACGGCTTCATCTATCGTAGCTGGGTGAAGAACCGCGGCATCCCGCAGGACCAGTTCGACGGCCGCCCGGTCATCGGCATCTGCAACACGTACTCGGAGCTCGTGCCCTGCAACTCGCACTTCCGCACGCTCGCCGAGCACGTGAAGATGGGCGTGCTCGAAGCGGGCGGTTTCCCGCTCGAGTTCCCGGTGATGTCGCTCGGCGAGACGCTGCTGCGGCCCACTGCGATGCTCTACCGCAACCTCGCGTCGATGGACGTCGAGGAGTCGCTGCGCGCGAATCCCGTCGACGGCACGGTGCTGCTCGTGGGCTGCGACAAGACGACGCCCTCGCTGCTCATGGGCGCGGCGTCGGTCGACCTGCCGGCGATCGCGGTGTCGGGCGGGCCGATGCTCTCGGGCAAGTACCGCGGCACCGACATCGGTTCGGGCACCAACGTCTGGTCGATGTCCGAGGACCTGCGCGCGGGCAGACTGACGAAGGACGAATTCCACGAGGCCGAGTCGTGCATGCACCGCTCGCACGGCCATTGCATGGTGATGGGCACGGCCTCCACCATGGCCTCGATGGTGGAGGCGCTCGGCATCGGCATGCCGGGCAACGCGGCCTACCCGGCCGTGGACGCGCGCCGCAACCTGATCGCGCGCATGGCCGGGCGGCGCATCGTCGAGCTCGTGAAGCGCAAGGTCACGATCTCGAAGATCCTCACGAAGAAGGCGTTCGAGAACGCGATCCGCGCCAACGCCGCGATCGGCGGCTCGACCAACGCGGTGATCCACCTGATCGCCATCGCGCGGCGGCTCGGCGTCGATCTCACGCTGAACGACTGGGACCGGCTCGGTCGCGGCGTGCACACGCTCGTCAACCTCATGCCCTCGGGCAAGTTCCTCATGGAGGACTTCTGCTACGCGGGCGGCCTGCCGGCCGTACTGAGGGAATTGGGCACGGCCGGCCTCCTGAACAGGGACGTTCTCACGGTCAACGGCAAGACGATCTGGGACAACGTGAAGGACGCGCCCTGCCACAACCGCGAGGTCATCACCCCGTTCAAGCGGCCGTTCAAGAAGAACGCCGGCATCGCGGTGCTGCGCGGTAACCTCTGCCCCGGCGGCGCGATCATCAAGCCCTCGGCGGCAACGCCGAAGCTCATGAAGCACCGCGGCCGCGCCGTGGTGTTCGAGAACATCGAGGACTTCCACCGGCGCATCGACGATCCGGCGCTCGAGATCGACGAGAAGTGCGTGATGGTGCTGAAGAACTGCGGCCCGAAGGGCTATCCCGGGATGGCCGAGGTTGGCAACATGCCGCTGCCGCCCAGGCTCCTGAAGAAGGGCGTCACCGACATGGTGCGGATCTCGGACGCGCGCATGAGCGGCACCGCGTACGGCACGGTGGTGCTGCACATGGTGCCGGAAGCGGCCGCGGGCGGCCTGCTCGCGCTCGTGCGCAACGGCGACCTCATCGAGCTGGACGTCGCGAAGCGCAAGCTGAGCCTGCTGGTTTCGGCGCGCGAGATCCGGAAGCGGAAGCTCAAGTGGAAGAAGCCGAATCCGCCGCTGGCGCGCGGCTACTGGAAGCTCTACTTCGACCACGTGAACCAGGCCGACCAGGGCGCGGACCTGGACTTCCTCGCCGGCAAGTCGGGCGCCTTCGTGCCGCGCGACAATCACTGACGCAGGTCCTGATCCTCGCCGACGACCTGACCGGCGCCGCCGATTGCGCCGCGGCCTTCCTCGGCCGCGCGCGCGAGGTTGCGGTGCGGCTCGACGCGCTCGCGCGCGCCGGCGCGCCGGTCATGTCGGTCGATCTCGACACGCGCAGCCGCCCCGAGCGGGCCGCGCGCACGATCGTGCGCCGCGCGTTCGCCTCGCGCGGCGCGAAGCGCGCCTCGATCCTCTACAAGAAGATCGACTCGACGCTGCGCGGGCACGTCGCCGCGGAGCTCGCGGCCCTGCGCGGCGCGCTGCCTGGCAGGCCGGTGCTGTTCGCCCCCGCTTTCCCGGCGCAAGGCCGCACCGTGCGCGGCGCCGTGCTGCATCTGCGCGGAAAGCCCGCCTCCGGCGACCTGCGCGCGCTCCTGTCGAAAGCGGGCCTGCCGGCGACGCTCGTCATGTCTGCGTCCGCGGCGGGGCTGCGCTCGGCGCTGGCGGCCAGCGCGCGGGCGCTGGTCTGCGACGCGGCGAGCGACGCGGAACTCGATCGCATCGCGCGCGCGGGACTCGCCCTGCGGCCGCGTCCGATCTTCGTCGGCTCGGCGGGGCTCGCGCGTGCGCTCGCGCGCGCGCTCCCGCGCCGGCGCGCCGCGCCCGTGCCCGCGATCGACAAGCGGCCGGTGCTCACCGTGATCGGCAGCGCCTCGCCCGTTTCCGTACGCCAGGCCCGCGCGCTCGGCCCCGGCGATCCGCTGGTGCGCGTGGCCTGGCGTCGCGAACCTACGCCAGACGATGTCCCGACAATCCGCCGCCTGGGGCGCAGCGTGGCGCTCGCCGCGCCCGACGTGCACTACGTGCTCACGGGAGGCGAGACCGCGCGCGCCGTGCTCGGCGCGCGCGGCATTCGCGAGCTGCGGCTGCTGGGCGAGGTGGAACCCGGCGTACCATTCGGCATGGCGCGCGACGGCACGCTGGTGTGCACCAAGGCGGGCGCCTTCGGTTCCCCGGCCACGCTCGCGCGCTGCGTCGCCCGGCTGAAGAACGAAATGCGCCGGTCATGAAGCTTCCCGTGCTCGGCATCACGATGGGCGACCCCGCGGGCGTCGGGCCCGAGGTGGTGATGAAGGCGCTCGCGCGCCCCGAGGCGTACGCGCTCTGCCGCCCGCTGGTGATCGGCGACGCCAGGCAACTGAAAAGGGCTGGGGCGCTCCTGAATTTGCGCCTTGAAATTCATTCGATCGCAAGACCGCAGGAAGCAAAATTCGCTCGTGGCGCCGTGGAATGCATCGATGCGGCGGACGTCCCGGAAGATCTGCCCTACGGCAAGGTTTCGGCGCGGGCGGGCGAGGCGGCCTACCGCTGCATCGAGCGCGCGGTGCGGCTCGCGCTCGCACGCGAGATCGACGCCATCTGCACCGCCCCCATCAACAAGGAGGCGCTGAACGCCGCGGGCCACCGCTTTCCCGGCCACACCGAGCTGCTTGCCGATCTCACCGGAACCAGGGAGGTTTCGCTCACGCTGCTCGCGCCGAAGCTGCGCGTGATCCACGTCACCGCGCACATCGGGTTGCTGGACGCGATCGAGAAGATCGACGCGGCGCTCGTGGAGCGCACAATCGAGCGCGGCCGCGAGCTTCTCGTGAGGGCGGGCATGAAGGATCCGCGCATCGGCGTCTGCGGCATCAATCCGCACGCCGGCGAGAACGGCCTTTTCGGCCGGGGCGAAGAGGAGCAGAAGATCGTGCCTGCGGTCGCGGCGGCCAAGGCCCGCGGCTGGAACGTGGACGGACCGCTGCCCGCGGACAGCCTTTTCTACCTCGCTGCGCGCGGAGACTACGACCTCGTGGTGGCGATGTACCACGACCAGGGCCACGGCCCGGTGAAGGCGATGGGCCTCGAGCACGGCGTCAACGTCACCGCCGGGCTGCCGATCGTGCGCACGTCGGTCGACCACGGCACCGCGTTCGACATCGCGGGCACGGGCGAGGCCGACGAGCGCAGCATGATCGAGGCGCTGCGCCAGGCCGCAGCCCTCGCGCCGCGCCGAGCGGCCGCTTTCGACCCCTAGTGCACATTCGCGCGTAAGCTTTTGCCGGCGTTGCTTCATTGGGAGGGGGCGTGGGCCGAGTCCGAATCTGGACGTTCCTGCCAGCCGCGACAGTCCTGATCGCCACGTCGTTCGCCGCGCGCGCAGTGCCACCGGGCGACGCTTCGACTACGGCGCTCGCGGTCTGCGAGTTCCGTGCCATCGCTGCCCAACACCCGGATCCGAAGGTGAGGAACGGCGATACCCTGGCCGGGCGCCTGTGCCCGCCTAGGCTTCTGCCGCGCGAGTACGAGGCGGCGCGTGCCCTCATAGAGATCTATCCTGAGCCCTACGCCGGGTTTTTCTATGTGAACGCGCGCACGCGTTACATCGATGCACTCCTCGAGAAAGCCGCTGCTGCGGGCGCCGTTCAGGTCGTGGTGCTCGGCGCGGGATTCGACAGCCGCGCCTATCGCTTCCACGACGCCTACCCGAAGATCAAGTTCTTCGAGGTCGACCTGCCGGCGGTCATCGAGGCCAAGAGGCGCGAGGTCGCGCGTGTGCTGGGCAGGCCGCCCGCGGGAGTTCACTATGTACCGATCGACTTCAACTCCCAGTCGCTCTCCGAAGTGCTGCCCCGCGAAGGATATGATCGAAGCGGGCGCACTTTCTTCATCCTGGAAGGAGTGTCGATGTATGTTGCCGAGCCGGGTGTCGCAGCGACGCTCGAATTTGTCAGCGGCAACTCTCCGCCGGGAAGCTCGATCGTCTATGACTACGTGCTCCGCCGGGTGGCCCAGGGCGATTACGACGGCTTCTACGCTGCGCGCGAGGCAGCCCTCGGCGTGGCGCGAGCGGGCGAGCCCTTCGTCACCGGCTGGTCGCCGCAGGAGGCAGCCGAGTTCGCGAAGCGCCACGGTCTCACGGTACGCGAGGACCTCGATGCTGCGGCGCTCACCCGCCGATTCCTGACTGCCTCTGACGGCAAGCCCGACGGGCGTATCCCCGAGTGGTATCACGTAATCGATGCTGAGGTGCGCTAGCGGATGCGAACGAAGGTCCGCAATCGGCCGATAGCAGCCATTGGCAGCGCGAATGCGGGGCCGAGCTTGGTTAGATTAGCGGCTGGGGCGCATGCGGTAGTGCACGCCACTGTTCCGCGTCGTGCCCATAGAGGAGCTCGACGCCTTGCCGGTCGCGCATGCCGCGCAGCAGCGCGAGCGAATCGGTCATCCGGCCGGCGTTGAAAGTGCTCGAAGGCAGGATCGTCTTCTCGAGGTGCTCGCGCGTATAGCAGGCATCCGAGGTCAGCACGAATTGGCGGCCGCCCTCGCGGATCCACAGCGACTGGTGTCCCGCCGTATGGCCCGGCGTGGGCAGCACCACCACGCTGCCGTCGCCGAAGACATCGTGCTCGCCGTCGAGCTCGCAATAGTCGAGCGGGTGGTCCCAGTCCTTCGCGTTGTAGCGATTGCGCTCGGCGCGCGCGAGCGCGAGCTCCGCGCGCTGCACGAGGAACTGCGCGCGCGGAAACGAGGCGTTGCAGCCGCAGTGGTCGAAATGGAAGTGCGAATTGACCACGAAGCGGATATCGTCGGGCCGGATGCCGAGCGCGGCAAGCTGCGATACCGCGTCCTCGCCGGCGCGCGAGCGGATCCGGAAGAGCGCAGCGACGCGCTTGCCCAGGCGTCCGGCGGGGTCGGCGAGCGCGTCGCAGCTGATGCCGGTATCGAAGAGAAGCTTGCCCTTCGGGTGGACAACGAGCCAACTCGCCACCGGCGCGACGATCGGCGTTCCCGGCGCCTCGGCCGGGAAGAAGAGGCTCTTGTCGAACTCAAGCAAACCGCAGGACAGCGCGTAGATGTTCAGCATCGATCGATCGTCTGCCTTTTCCGCGCGTGGCGCAATGGCAGGTAGAATTTTCGCCTCTTCCGGGAGACGAGCCATGCTCCAGGCTGCAGACCTGACCATCCGCCTCAATGCCGCCGACGACGTCGTGATCGCGCGGCTCGAGCTCGCCGCGGGCACCACGCTGGTGAAGGAAGGCAACGTCGTCGTCGCGGGCCGCGTGCCCGCAGGCCACAAGGTCGCGGTGCGCGACGTGAAGGCCGGCCAGCCGGTGCGCCGCTATAACCAGATCATCGGCTTCGCCACGCGCGACGTCCGCGCCGGCGAGCACGTGCACGTGCACAACCTGGCGATGGGGAATTTTGAAAGGGATTATTCCTTCTCCTCAGAAGTAAGGCCCATTGAATACGCAAATCCGCAAGCCACATTCCAAGGAATCGTGCGCCCGGATGGCCGCGTCGCTACGCGCAACTATATCGGCATCCTTACCAGCGTCAATTGCTCGGCCACGGTGGCGCGGCACATCGCGCGGCATTTCGAGGACCGGCTGCAGGACTATCCCAACGTCGACGGCGTCGTCGCGCTCACGCACAAGACCGGGTGCGGCATGGCGAGCGAGGGCGAGGCGACCGACGTCCTGCGGCGCACGATCGCCGGCTACGCCCGGCACCCGAATTTCTTCTCGTCGCAGCTCGTCGGCCTGGGCTGCGAGGCGAATCAGGTCAACGTCCTCATTTCGTCCCAAAAACTGAAGAATCAGTTCGCGTTCACCATCCAGGAAAAGGGCGGCACGCGCAAGGCGGTCGAGAACGGCATCGCGCGCATCAGGGAGATCCTGCCCGAGGCCAACAAGGTCAAGCGCGAGCCGGTTCCCGCGAGCCACCTCACGCTCGGCCTGCAGTGCGGCGGCTCGGACGGTTACTCGGGCATCAGCGCCAACCCGGCGCTCGGCGCCGCCGTCGACCTGCTCGTGCGCCATGGCGGAACGGCGATCCTCTCGGAGACGCCCGAGATCTACGGCGCCGAGCACCTGCTGACGCGGCGCGCCGTCTCCAGGGAAGTGGGACAGAAGCTGATCGCGCGGATCCGGTGGTGGGAGGAGTACACGAGGCGCAACGGCAACGAGATGAACAACAACCCCTCGCCCGGCAACAAGGCGGGCGGGCTCACGACGATCCTGGAGAAGTCGCTCGGCGCCGTCGCCAAGGGTGGCACCACCAACCTGGTGCAGGTGCTCGAATACGCCGAACCGGCGACCGAGAGGGGCTTCGTCTACATGGACACCCCCGGCTACGACCCGGTGTCGGCCACCGGCCAGGTCGCCGGAGGCGCGAACCTGATCTGCTTCACGACGGGCCGCGGCTCGGCCTACGGCTGCAAGCCCGCGCCCTCGCTCAAGCTCGCGACCAACACGGCGCTCTGGGAGCGGCAGGAGGAGGACATGGACATCAATTGCGGCACCATCGTCGACGGCAAGGAAACCGTCGAGGAGGTGGGACGGCGCTTCTTCGACCTGATCCTCGAGACTGCGTCCGGCCGGAAGACCAAGTCCGAGCTTTTCGGCTATGGCGAGGACGAGTTCGCGCCCTGGGTGCTGGGCGCGACGATGTGAGCCGGACGCTCGTGCGCGCGGTCGCCCTCCTGTTCGCCCTGCTCCTGCCTTGCGCGGCCGCGGTGCACGCCGCCGGCAACAAGTCGGCCGCGCCCAATCGCTTCGGCGCCATCGCCTACCACCGCGAGTCGCAATCCTGGGGCGTGGGCTATGACACGGCGCGCGCGCGCGACGCCGAGCTCGTCGCGCTCAAGGAGTGCGGACGGCGCGAATGCCTCGTCGTGCACAAGTTCAAGAACGGCTGCGCGGCGCTCGCAGCGGGCGCGAAATCCTTCGCTGCCGCTTCGGGCGCGACGCGCGACGAGGCCGAGACCAAGGCGCTGAGCCGCTGCGGCGCGGGCTGCGCGCCGCTCGCCTGGGGTTGCACGCGCTAGCACGCAGCGGCGCGTGCCAGAATCGCGCCATGAGCGAGCAACAGGAACGCGCGCCGCGCCTGTACGTCGAGGCGGAGCTCAGGCCGCAGGCGCGCGTCGAGCTGCCGGAGGCGGCCGGCCACCACGCCGCGCGCGTCCTGCGGCTGCGCACGGGCGACCGCGTGGTGCTGTTCGACGGCCGTGGCGGCGAATTCGAAGCGCGCCTCGACCTGCCGGGCCGCGGCCGCGCGTTCGCCGAGACGGGCGAGCATCGGGACCTGGAGCGCGAGTCGCCGCTCTGCGTGACGCTGGTGCAGGGCGTCTCCTCGGGCGAGAAGATGGATTTCACGGTGCAGAAGGCGGTCGAGCTGGGCGTGGCCGCGCTGCACCCGGTGCTGAGCGCCCGCTCCCTCGTGCGCCTGGACGGCGAGCGCGGCGCGAAGAAGCTCGCGCACTGGCGCCGCATCGCCGTCGCGGCCTGCGAGCAGTGCGGGCGCAACCGAATCCCGGAGATTGCCGAGCCCGTGGCGCTCGCGCGCTTTCGGCCGCCTGAAGGCGCGAAGATCCTGCTCTCGCCCTCGGGCAGCGGCAGGCTCGCGGCACTCGCGCGCAACCCGCTCGTGCTCGCAGCCGGCCCGGAGGCCGGGTTCGAGCGGGAAGAGGAGCGGCTGCTCGAGCGCGCCGGGTTCGCCACGGTGCGCCTCGGGCCGCGCGTGCTGCGCACCGAGACCGCGGCGCTCGCCGCG
>DATIYN010000237.1:0-10625 GCA_035517595.1 Burkholderiales bacterium | reverse complement strand
GCGACGCGCTGCTGCGCGCGCTCGGCGACTACCTGCTCTCGCACGTGCGCGCGGAAGACGTCGCCTGCCGCTACGGCGGCGAGGAGTTCGTGGTGATCCTGCCCGAGGCCTCGCTCGAGATGTCGCGCGCGCGCGCCGAGGAGCTCTGGCGCGGCCTCGACGGCCTGCACGTCAGCTACCACGGCGAGCTGCTGCGCGGCGTGACCGTCTCGGTCGGCGTCGCGGCCTATCCCGCGCACGGCAGGACGGCCTCCGAGCTGCTGCGCGCCGCCGACGCGGCGATGTACGCGGCCAAGCGCCAGGGGCGCGACCGCGTGGAGTCCGCGCAAGCCTAGCGCGCGCGCCCGGCGCGCGGCGCGCGCTCGGCGAAGATCTTCTTCGCGATCCGGAAGCTGTCGAGCGCCGCCGGCGCGCCGCAGTAGACGGCGACGTGCAGGAAAGCCTCCTTGATCTCGCGCCTGGTCATGCCGTTGCGGATCGCCGCGCGCAGGTGGATCTCCAGCTCGTGCGGCCGGTTGAGCGCCGAGATCATCGCCAGGTTCATGAACGCGCGCGTCTTCATCGGCAGCACGCCGCGCGCCCAGCTCGCGCCCCAGCCGTGCTCGGTGACGTAGTGCTGCAGGTCGATCGTGAAGTCGTCGGCCTCGCGGAAGGCCCGGTCGACGTAGTCCCCGCCGAGCCAGCGGCGGCGGATGCGCAGGCCCCCGGCGTAGGCCTTGCTGCGCGCGCCGGCGCGAAGGGGGGCCCTGGGACGGGGTGCGGCCATGTCGTTTCTCCTATCTCGTTGGCGGGGATCAGGGGCGCGAGTCCGCGCTGTCGCGCGGCCGGCGCATGGGATCGGCGGGGAAGAACTCGGTGAGCAGGAAGGCCTCGAGCTTGACCGAGTCGGCGGGCCGCGCGGAGATCTCGACCACGCGCCCGAGGCGATCGGACATCCAGTTGACGTCGCCCGTGAAGCCGCTGTCGCGCATCACGGCGATCACCGCGCGCACCACGGCGAGCCGGATCGAGAGGTTGCTGCCGATCTCGACCTCGACGCGCTGCACGTCGTGGTTGCTGCGGTAGAACACGAGCGTGCCGTCCACCGGCGTGAGCCGCTCGATGCGGAAGATGCCGCCGTCGCGCCATTCGCCGCCCGGCCCGACCGCGGAGCCGAAGCTGAGCGCGGCGGGCGCGCCGCCCGGCGAAGGCCGCGGCGGCGGCGCAGGGGCCTCGCCGCGCGCGCGGCGGCGCGCCGCGAGGTCGGCGAGGAAGTCGCCGCCTGCGCCCGGGCGCGGCGCGTCCGCCGGCGGCAGGGTCGCGGCGGCCGCGGGCGCGCGCTCGGCGAGCAACACGCGCGGCGCGCCCCTGGGCGCCGGCGCGGCATGCGCCGCCGCGCGCGGGCGCACGGCCTGCGGCTGCGGCGGCTCGGCCTCTTCCGCCTGAGGGGCGGGCGGCGCAGGCGGCGTCGCAAGATGAACCGAGAGCGGCAGCGAGCGGCTGCCGAACTTGCCCAGGTCCGGATTGCCGAGCGTCAGGTAGGACTGCGGCAGGTGCAGCGGCAGCCAGCCCGAGAGCACGAGCGCGTGCAGCAAGAGCGAGAGCGCGACCGCGGCCCGCAGCGCCGCATCGTGCCGGCGCCGGCTGAAGGGCAGGCTGAGGAACGCGCCCATGGCCTAGCTTAACCGCCCGGCGGATGCCGAAACTGACGGATATCTGACCTGAAACACGGGATTTCAAGCCCTTGAAAGCGGCCGGGCCGCTCCCATGTCCGCGGCAGATCAACTCCCACTGGAGGAAGGCAGATGGACTACTCGCTGTTTCCCCGCGACCTGTTCGGGGAGCTCGACCGGCTGCAGCGCCAGATGCAGCAGGCGTTCGAGTTCTCGCCCAGCATCCGCGGCTTCTCGCGCGGCGGCTTTCCCGCGCTCAACATCGGCACCACGGCCGGCTCGGCCGAGATCTACGCCTTCGCGCCGGGGCTGGACCCGGCCACGATCGAGGTCACGCTCGAGCGCGGCGTGCTCAGCATTTCCGGCGAGCGAAAGGGCGACGCGCCCGCCTGGGACGCCAAGGCAAGCCTGCACATCAACGAGCGCTTCGCCGGGCGCTTTCACCGCGTCGTAACGCTGACGGACGACCTCGACCCGAATTCCGTGGGTGCGAGCTACCGCGACGGCGTGCTGCACGTGAGCATCCGGCGCAGCGCGCAGGCGCAGCCGCGCCGCATCAACGTCAACTAGGAGGAACCGCCATGGACGACAAGACCGCCGTAGCCCGGGAGCAGCAGGCCGCCGAGCTTGCCACGCTGCTGCCGCCGGTGGACGTGATCGAGGACGCGACCGGCATCACGCTGTACGCCGACCTGCCGGGCGTGCCGAAGGACCGGCTCAGCCTGGAGCTGGACGGCGACACGCTGATCATCGAGGGCCAGGTGGACATGCGCATGCCCGAGGGCATGGAGGCCACGCACGCCGAGGTGACCGTGCCGCGCTACCGGCGCGTGTTCACGCTCTCCAAGGAGCTCGACGCCGGGCGGATGCAGGCCGAGATGAAGCAGGGCGTGCTGAAGCTGCACATCCAGAAGGCCGAGCACGCGAAGCCCAGGCGCATCAGCGTCGCCGCGGGCTGACCGGAAGAACGCCGCGCGCGCACGGGCGCGCGGCCAGCTAGCGGTTGCCGCGGCCCTCGGCGCTGTGCGCGTCCCAGGGCTGGCGCGCCAGGTGGCGCGCGTGCAGCTGTTCCATCCGCTTCTTCTGCGACTTCGGGCTGCTCGCGAGCAGGACGACGACGATCGCCGCGGCGAGCAGCAGTACGATGCCGACGGCGAGGATCAGGAAGATGGTGTTGGTGCTCATGCGCATCCCTCCGCTGTTCGATGCGCATAGTGTTGCCCCGAAGTTCGCGGGCCGGAATCGTTCGAGGCAAAAATTTTCGGATTTGGCGACAGTCGTTTTTGTCAGCATGTCGGTGGATCCCGACATGTCGGCCTCTCGCGGCATTGCGCGCGCGCCTGTAACGCGGAAAATGTCTCGTAACAACTTGTCACCCACCTCAAGACCCGGGTGCGGTCCAATGGCCGCACGAGAACAAGGAGGCGACATGATAAAGATCCTGATCCTCGCGACGATCGGCTCCGCAGCGCTGCTTTCGGGCTGCGTGGCGGTGCCGGCCTATGAGCCGACCTACGGACCGCCGCCCCCGGCGCCCGTGGTGGTCGCGCCGCCCGCGCTGGTGGTGCAGCCCTACCTGTACGCGCACTGGGGCCACTACTACCGCGGCCCGTACTACCGCCGCTGAAGCCCGCGCGCGCTTGATTGCTGCGGCGCGCTGCTGGCCTAATGGCGGCTCGCCAACGTTTTCCCGGGGGAGGGAATCATGAAATTGCGGCTCGGCTTGTTCGCGCTCGTCCTGTGGCTGCTCGCGTCGGGCAGCGCGCTCGCGCAGACGAAGATCCATTGGTACGGCCAGTCGGCGTTCCGCATCGAGACGCCCTCGGGCGGCGTGATCCTCATCGATCCCTGGCTGACGGTGCCCACCAACCCGGACAAGGAGTCCATCGCCAAGCTCGGCCGCGTCGACTACATCCTGATCACGCACGGCCACTGGGACCACGTCGGCGACGCGGTCGAGATCGGCAAGAAGACGGGCGCGATCCTCGTCGCGCCTTACGGGCTGCAGTTCAACCTGAAGTCGGTGATGGGCTACCCGGAAGCGCAGGCGACCGCCGCCACGGGCGGCAACGTCGGCGGCACGATCGCGCTGCCCAAGGCCGGCGCGAAGGTGACGCTGACCACCGCGGTGCACGGCTCCGAGCTCGTGCCGCCGATGCTCAAGCCCGCGCCGGGCGCGCCCTCGGCGCTCGCGAGCGGCAACCCGGTCGGCTACATCCTGCAGATCGACAACGGCCCGGTGATCTACCACACGGGCGACACCGACGTCTTCAACGACATGAAGCTCGTCTCCGAGTTCTACAAGGTGGACCTCATGCTCGCGGCGATCGGCGGCCACTTCGTGATGGACCCGACGCGCGCGGCGCTCGCCGTGCAATGGGTCAACCCGAAGCAGGTGGTGCCGATGCACTACGGCACGGTGCCGCTGCTCGCCGGCACGCCGGCGCAGTTCAAGGCGGCGCTCGACAAGCGCGGCCTCGGCGGCCGCATGCTCGAGAAGAAGCCCGGCGACGACTGGACGATGTGAGCGCGGCGCGGCGCGCTACTTGAGGCGCGGCGCCCGCTCGAGCAGCTCGGCGAGGTCCTTCTTCCAGAACTTCGCCATGCCGGTGGTGCCGTGGCCGCGCGTCTCGGCGCTCGCCGGGATCAGCACGTAGCGCGCGTCCTTCAGGCGCTTGAGCTGCGCCTCCATCACGCCGAGCTCGGCCGGGTTGCGCTCGTCGTCGGCCGAGTTCACCGCGACCACGGCGGCGGTGATCTTCTCCAGCCCGGGCGAGGGGTCGTAGTCGAACGAGGATTCCCACTGGTAGAGCGTGTCGTTGGCATCGCCCGTGAACGGCGCCGCGAGCCGCTGCGCGATGAGCGCGTCGCCCTTGGCCGCGGTCGGCGCGGCGTTGTAGAGCGCGATGTTGCCGCCGATGGTCGCCAGCCCGAAGTACAGCAGGTGCGCCTGCATGTTCTTCGGCTGGCTCGCGTAGTCGCCGCCGTTCCACTCCGGATCGTTGCGGATGGACTGCGTGAGCATGCGTCGCAGCATCCAGTTGCGGCCCGACATCGCCGTCGGCAGGCAGGCCATCGGCACGAGCGCGTCCATGAAGTCCGGATAGCGCGCGCCCCAGATCCACGCCTGCATGCCGCCCATCGAGTTGCCGATGACGAGGCGAACGTGCTTCACGCCGAGGCCCTCGGTGAGCAGGCGGTATTGCGCGAGCACCATGTCGTCGTAGTCGTAGCGCGGGAATTTCGCGCGCAGCCCGTCCGAGGGGCGCGCCGATTTCCCGGCGCCGAGCGCATCGGGCAGGATCACGTAGTAGCGGCTCGCGTCGAGCGGCTGCCCCGGGCCGAACAGCTCGCCGCCGAAGGCCTTGCCGAGCATGCCGGTGCCCGAGCCGGTCGTGCCGTGCAGCACGAGCACCGCCTCGTTCGCGGGCGAGCCGATCGTCGTGTAGTGCAGCCGCAGCTCCGGGAACACCTCGCCCGTGTGGAAGCGGAAGTCCTTCGCGATCCAGTCGCCCTGCTGCGGCTGCGGATGCTGCGCAAGCGCGGGCAGCCCGAGGCACGAGGCGAACAGCAGGACGGCAAGGCGGCGCAGCGATGTCATGACTCCCTCCTCGAAGCGGTAGCCGGAAATTACCGGATTTTGGCGGCGCAGGCCGCGCCGTATCAGGCGATCGCGGATTCTACGAGCGCCGCCTCGGCGTCGCGGCGCCGCAGCAACCCGTCCTGACCCTTGCCGACCCAGAGCCGCTTCATCGCCAGGATCTGATCGGCGATCTCCTGCAGGTCGCCGGCCGCGACGGCGTCGCGGATGGCGCGCATCTCGCGCCGGCGGTCATCCGGAGAATCGTCGACCATCGAGGTGCCGCGGTTGTAGGCCAGCGAGACCAACGCGCCCTGCACATCCAGCGGCAGATTGACGAAGCCGGGAAAGGCTTGCTGCGCGCGCACGACGTACAGCGGAATCGTGCGCTGCGTGAAGACTTCCTCGGACGGCGCGCGCTGAATTTGAATGTCGCTGAGCTGCGCGGCGCGATTCTGCGCGCGGATCGCACGCAATCCAACTGCGTCCTTCAGGCGGTCGCGCGGTTCGGTCTCCAGCCGCTCTCCCCAGTCCGACTCGTACTGGTCCACCGTGACGTAGCCGAGGTCGTAGCCGATGCCGATCGTTACCCCGGAGCCGCCGCCCGGCCACTTGCCCGGCTGGTTGAGTCCCTCGAAGTCGAGGATCAGGCGCAGGGCCTTGGGGGAGAAACCTTCCATCGCTCACCGCGGGAGGTTCACGGCTTGAGCGCCGCCTTGATTGCGTTGGTCAGGACGTCGATCGCCGCATTCACGGCTTGTTGCACCGCGACCTTCGCCTTCACTTCACAGGCGAGCAGCGCCGCCTTCAGGACCTCCTTCTCGTCGTCGAGCTGGGAATTCATCTCGGTCTCGTCGATATCGCCGTCGATCCTGGCTTGTGCGATTTCACTCAGGGCGTCGCGCTCCGTGTCGAAAGCCGCCTTCGCGCACGATTGAACCTTGGGCAGTTCGCTTCCGAGCACGCCTGCCGCGGCTTCGCCCATCCCTTTCAATACGTCGTCGATCTTGAATGCCATGGAATGTCTCCGAGTGTCGGGCGCTACTTGGCTTCTTTGCTGTCTTTGGCGGGATCTTTGTCGTCGGCATCGAGTTTCTTGGCCTGCTCGGCGCTCGCGGCAGATGCAAAGAGCCGGGTGAACCGCTTCCGGTCCAGCTTCGCGATTCCGTCGGGATAGGCGTTCCTCGACTGGTGCTGGTCCTTGTACTTGATCCAGAGCTTCAGGGTGATCTCCGAGATCTCCGTCGATTCCTCGTTGAGGGCTCGCGCCTGGTTCCTCGTGACCAGGGACCGGATGTCGGTCTCGACGTCGACGTAGCGTTCGCTGAACTTCTTATAGCCGCGGTCGCCGGCAGGCGCCTCCAGGAGATCGCCATAGAACTTGTCGACCTTCTTCCCGACCTTGATGATTTCCTCGTAGGTGACCGAGTCATAGTCGGCGACGAGCTTGATCGCGCAGCCGCCAAGCGAAAGCGCGAGCAGCAGCAACAGCCCGAAGCGAGCGAGTACGCGACATGAATGTTGCAGAGCCGGCATCGTGATCCTCCCTTGTGGATGTGCGTTTGAGGCTAGCCCGCGCGCTGCAGGAGCAGCAAGTGAAAAAGCACATAAGCGCCGGAATCCACTGTGCATTTATCCGAAGTGCAGATTGCTATCTGCGATCGAGATTTATCGCGCAGTCCCGAGTCGTGGCTTCACGATCATGGATGGCTAGAATGACTTCGACGGCCATAGGGGGGCCATGCTGGATCTCAGGGACCTGCGCTACTTCGTCGCGGTGTTCGAGGCGCGCGGCTTCGGCCGCGCAGCCGCGCAGATGAAGGTGGCGCAATCGAACGTCTCGATGCGCGTGCTGCGCCTCGAGCGCCTGCTCGGCGCGCCGCTGTTCGAGCGCCGCCACCGCGCGATCGCGCCGACGCCGCGCGGCGAGCTGCTCTACCGCCACGCGCTGCGCGTACTCGGCGAAGTCGAGGAGCTCGAGTCCACGATGCTGCGCCGCGAGGCCGGCTGAAGCGCCTCGCGCGTCGGGTCACAGCGACAATTTTCCGAGCAATAGTTCTCTCGCGAGGCTTTGCCTGACCCGATAGGATCGGGCTTGCAGGCTGCGCACGGCACTTGGGGGTCCCGCGGCGCGCCGAGGAGGCTCGCATGGACTTCGCACGAAAGGACCCCTCTCCCGAGCAGGCGCCGGTGGCGCTGATCGTGCTCACCGCGATCGTCTATGTCGCGGGCATCGCGATGGTCGTCGCCTGGTTCGCGCTGGTCGTGCTCGGCCCGCCCGCGCCTTCGAACGCCCGCGCCGATGCCGCGGCGCCCGCCTGCAGCGTCTGCGGCGTGGTGCAGCGCGTCACCGAGTTCGAGCGCGCGAGCCTCCAGCTCTCGGGCGAGCAGACCGAAGGCTTCGTGGTCCTGCTCGCGCAGCTGGGCGGACTGAAGGATGCGCCCGCGCAGGCGCGCGTCTACGAGACCGCAGTGCTGCAGGACGACGGCACGGTGCGCGTGGTGCGCGACTCGAGCGCGCCGCAGTGGAAGCGCGGCGACCGCGTGAAGGTGGTGCGCGGCCGCGTCGAGCTCGTGGCGCTCGCGCAGCCCTAGCGCGACTACTTCTTGGTGGTAGCGCCGACCGCCCCGAAGTCGAATTCGATCTTGCTCACGTCGACGCTCGCCTTGGCCTTCGCCTCGGCGCGCTGGCGCGCGGCGGTGTTGAACTTCATGTTGCCGGCGAGGAAGGCCTCGGCGAGTCGGAAGCTCAGCTCGACCAGCTTCTCGTGGGCCGGCTTCTCGCCGGGCGTCGCGTGCACGCTGGCCGAAAGCTGGATGAAGACCTGCTTCGCAAGCTCTTCGACCGGATCGACCGGCGCTGCCGGCGCGGCCTTGGGGGCCGGCGCGGACGCCTGTTCTCCACCACCGCTCATGTTCTGCTCTCCGTAAAGTAGGCCGACATGCTACTCCAGCCGCAGCTGTTCGGGGTGCGGCTGGCCGGGCCCGAGCAGCTCGTGCGCGCCGACGCCGAGCAGGCGCACCGGGCGGCGCGCCGCGTCGGTGCGCTCCAGCAGCGCCAGCGCGCGCGCGGCGAATTCGGCGGGCGCGCAGGTCGGCGCGGCCGCGGTATGGCTGCGCGTCACGGTGGTGAAATCGCCGTAGCGCAGCTTCAGCGTGACCGTGCGCGCGAGCAGGTTCTTCTTCGCGAGCGAGGCGGCGACGCGGCGCGCGAGGCGCTCGACCTCGGCGCGCATCTCTGCGAACCGCTCCAGGTCCTCGGGGTAGGTCGTCTCGGTCGACAGCGACTTCCAGGGCCGGTCCGGCTTCACCTCGCGCGGGTCGTCGCCGCAGGACAGGCGCTTGAGCCAGTCCGCCAGGCTGCCCACGGTCTGTCGCAAGACTTGCTCTTCGATTTCCCTGACATCGACCAGCTTCTGGACGCCAAGCCCGCGCAGCTTCTTCGCGGTCACCGGGCCCACGCCCCAGAGCGCCTCAACCGGCAGCTGCTGCAGGAAGCGCTCGACGCGCTCGGGCGCGATCACGGTGAGGCCGTCGGGCTTGCGCCAGCCCGAGGCGATCTTGGCGAGAAACTTGTTGGGCGCGACTCCGGCGGAGGCGGTCAGCGCGAGCTCCTGGCGGATGCGCGCCTTGAGGCGCTTGGCGACCTCGCTGGCGAGCGGCTCGCCCCAGCGGTTCTCGGTGACGTCGAGGTAGGCCTCGTCGAGCGACAGCGGCTCGACCAGCGGCGTGCACTCGCGCAGGATCGCCATCACGCGCTGCGAGGCGGCGCGGTACTTGGCGAAATCCGGGCGCACGACGACGAGCTCCGGGCACAGTCGCAGCGCGCGCGCCATCGGCATCGCCGAGCGCACGCCGAACCGGCGCGCCTCGTAGCTGCAGGCGGCGACCACGCCGCGCCCCTGCGGCGAGCCGCCGACCGCGACCGGCCTGCCGCGCAGCGAGGCGTCGTCGCGCTGCTCGACCGACGCGTAGAACGCGTCCATGTCGATGTGGATGATGCGTCGCTGCGTGCCCGCCACGTCCGCCCCGGTCGCGCGGGGCGGCTAGCGGAACGGAAAGCCGCGGCGCCGGTACTGGATCATGAGCCAGCCGCCGAGCATGCCGCCCAGGTGCGCGAAATGCGCGACCCCGGCGCCGCTGCCGGTCACGCCGAGCACCAGCTCGAGCGCGCCGTAGACCGCGACGAACACGCGCGCCGGCATCGGGATCGGCGGGAACAGCAGCAGGATGCGCCGCTGCGGGAAATACCAGCCGAACGCGAGCAGCACGCCGAACATGGCGCCCGAGGCGCCCACGGTCGGGCCCGGCGTCACGCCCATCCAGGACGTCACCGCGAGGTGCATGACGCCCGCGGTCACGAGGCAGGTGAAGTAGTAGAGCGTGAAGAAGCGCGTGCCGAACAGCCGCTCGATGTCCGGGCCGAACATGTACAGCGCGAGCATGTTGAAGAACAGGTGCGCCATGCCCCCGTGCAGGAAGCCGTAGGTCACGAGCTGCCAGGCCTCGAACGGCGGCGCGCCGAGCATGCCCGGCGGCCAGAGCGCGAACCAGGAGATCAATTCCGGCCCGGCCTGGTTCTCGAGCAGGAACACCGCGATGTTGGCGCCGAGCAGGGCGAGGGTGGCGGGGGGCATGCGTTTGACCTGGAACAAGATTGTGACAAGTTTTTGCAATGCGGTACGGAAAACTTGCTAGCGTGGCAACATGGGTTATTTGATCCACTACGCGATGCGCGAGGGCATGCTGCAGGCGGCCGTCTGCGGCAAGGCCGGCCGGCTGCCGGTCGAGCGCATCGCGCAGGACATCTCGGCCGAGGCCGGCCGCGGCACGGTGCGCCGCGTGCTGATCGACGTGCGCGGCCTGACCGACCGCCTGGGCTCGCTCGGCGCGCTCGCGATGGTGCGCTGCGAGCCCGAGCGCATGAGCGGCTACCGCGTCGCGGTGGTGGATGCGGCCGAGAACGACGCCTACTACGCGCTGCACGAGATGGCCGCGCAAGCGCGCGGCTACGTGCTGCGCTGCTTCAGCTCGATGGCCGATGCGCTGCGCTGGCTGCGCAGCGCGCCCGGGCGCGACTAAACTCCCTCCCTTTCGGGGGAGGAGATATGCAAAGACTGCCAAGGCTGCTCGGGCTGGCCGTGCTGCTGCTGGTGCTCGCCGGCGGCGCGCTGGCGCAGGCCTGGCCGGCCAAGCCGGTGCGCGTGATCGTGCCGTTCCCGCCGGGCGGCGGCGCCGAGGCGGCGGCGCGCTTTCTCGCGGCGGACTTCGCGCAGGCCTTCGGCCAGTCGTTCGTGGTCGACAACCGGCCCGGCGGCAACACCGTAATCGGCACCGAGGCCGCGGCGCGCTCGGCGCCCGCCGGCACCACGCTGCTGGTCACGGGCGGCTCG
>DATIYN010000236.1:0-9308 GCA_035517595.1 Burkholderiales bacterium | reverse complement strand
GGCCCCGAGCGCGTGGCCCGCGGTCCCGGCGACCTCGCGCGCAAGCGCGCCGCCCTCGAGCGCGAGCAGCCGCCCCGCGTGCGCAGTCGACACCGACCAGACCATCGACACATGATCGCCCGGCAGCGGCAGCAGCGCGAGGATGGCGCCTTCAGCCGCGCGGCCCTGGAACCACTGGAAGGCAACGTTGCGGTGCGGGCGCTCGCAGGCGAAATTCGCGACGACCGCAGTCTGGCCGTAGGCGCGCGACTCGCTGGCGATGCCCGCGCGCTCGCGCACGCGCGAGTGCGCGCCGTCGGCCCCCACCACGAGCTGCGCACCCACCTCGCGACCGTCCTCGAGCAGCAGTGTGGCCCGCTGCCCCGACATTTCGAGTGCCCGTACGGACGACCCGCGGATCACCGACAGGCCCGGCTGGCCTTCGAGCGCGTGCCAGAGCGCCTCCTGCACGCGCCGGTCCTCGACGATCCAGGCGAGCTCTCCCGCGCCGCTGCGGTAGGCGTCGAACTCGAGCACCGAAGTCCCGTCGTCGCCATGCACGCGCATGCGGTGCACGGGCGTCCGCCAGCGCTCGTCGATCTTTGGCCATGCTCCCAGGCGCGCGAGGAAAGCGGCGTTGGCCGGGCCGAGCGCATAGACGCGCGCGTCGAACCCCTCCGGCGTGCCGGGCGCGGGTGCAGCCTCGCGCGAAACCAGCGCGACGCGCGCATCGGGCGCCTCGAGCGCGAGCGCGCGCGCGAGCGCCGCGCCGATCATGCCGCCGCCCGCGATCGCCACGTCGAACTGCGCGTCCGGATTCACCGCTGGTCTCTCAACTCTTTGACTTCAAGTCCCTTTTGCGCGAAAATGCGCGCCCTTCCACGGGGCGAATTAGCTCAGCTGGTTAGAGCAGCGGAATCATAATCCGTTTGTCCCCAGTTCGAATCTGGGATTCGCCACCACTTCCTTTTCGGTAGACTCGCCGCGTGCTTCGCCACCTCCTCCTGGGTCTTGCCATCGCGGCCGCCGCGGCGACGGCGCAGGCGCAGATGCGCCTCATTCCGCAGGACGCGAAGCGCGGCACGATGGTCCCGGTCGAGGGCATGGCCGTCGAGATCGACGGCACGCGCGTCGAGCTCGCCGCGGGCGCGCAGGTGCGCAACGAGCGCAACTTCATCGTGCTGCCCATGGCGCTGCCGAAGAGCGCGCTCGTGAAATACAAGCTCGGCGCCGACGGCAAGCTGCAGCGCGCCTGGATCCTCTCCCCGCAGGAAGCCGCGCAGCCGGACGCGAAGCCGTAGGCGGCGGTTCCGGCCGACCCGCGCCGCCCATGCCAGGCAAGCACTACATCCGCACCTTCGGCTGCCAGATGAACGAGTACGACTCGGAGAAGATCTCCGGGCTGCTCGCCGAGGCCGAGGGCAGCGTGCCGGCGGGCGCGCCGCACGAGGCCGACCTCATCGTCTTCAACACCTGCTCGGTGCGCGAGAAGGCGCAGGAGAAGGTCTTCGCCGACCTGGGCCGCATCAAGCACCTGAAGCGATCGAATCCGGCGCTTCTGGTCGCCGTCGGCGGCTGCGTGGCGAGCCAGGAGGGCGGCGCGATCGTCGAGCGCGCGCCGTACGTCGACGTGGTGTTCGGCCCGCAGACGCTGCACCGCCTGCCCGAGCTGCTGCGGCGCCGGCGCGCGAGCGGCCGGCCGCAGGTGGACGTGAGCTTTCCCGCGATCGAGAAGTTCGACCGCCTGCCGGAAGCGCGCGCGCAAGGCGCAAGCGCCTTCGTCTCGGTCATGGAAGGCTGCAGCAAGTACTGCAGCTTCTGCGTAGTGCCCTACACGCGCGGCCCGGAAGTCTCGCGGCCGTTCGAGGACCTCGTCGCCGAGATTGCCGGCCTCGCCGCGCGGGGCGTGAAGGAGGTGACGCTGCTCGGTCAGAACGTGAACGCCTGGAGCGGCGAGATCGACGGTCGCCCCCAGGACTTCGCGGAACTGCTCTGCTATGTCAACGAAATCGAAGGCATCGAGCGCATTCGCTACACCACTTCGCACCCGCGCGAGTTCACGCAGCGCCTGATCGACGCCCATGCCGGGCTGGCGGCGCTCGCCGCGCACGTGCACCTGCCGGTGCAGTCGGGCTCGGACCGCGTGCTGGCGGCGATGAAGCGCGGCTACACCGCGCTCGAGTACCGGTCCATCGTGCGGCGCCTGCGCAGGGCGCGCGCGGACATCTCCGTGACGTCCGACTTCATCGTCGGCTTCCCGGGCGAAACCGCGGGCGATTTCGAGGCGACGCTCGCGCTCGCGCGCGAGCTCGCCTTCGACGGCTCGTACTCGTTCCTCTACAGCGCGCGCCCCGGCACGCCGGCGGCGGAGCTGGACGACCCGGTGCCGCTCGCGGAAAAGCAGGAGCGCCTGCTGCGCCTGCAGGCGCAGCTCGACGCGCAGGCGCGCGACGTCAGCCTCGCCATGGTCGGCACGCTGCAGCGCGCGCTCGTGGAAGGGCCGTCGCGGCGCGACGCGGGCGAACTCGCCGCGCGCACCGAGAACAACCGCGTCGTCAACTTCCCCGGCGGCCCGCACCTCGTCGACCGCTTCGTCACGCTGCGCGTCACCGAGGCGCGCCAGCACACGCTGCGAGGCGAATGCGTCAGCGCGCCCGAGCGCGCCCAGCATGCGGCCTAAGCCCGGCCCGCATTCCGCGTCCCAGCCCCTCCAGGTCCGCCTCGATCCGGTCGACAACCGGCGCCTCGCGCGACTGTGCGGCGCCATGGACGCCAACCTGCGCCAGATCGAATCGGCGCTGGACGTCGCGATCGCGCGCCGCGGCGCGCGCTTCTGGGTGCGCGGCGAAGCCGAGCCCGCCGCGCGCGCCGCGCGCGCGCTGCGGCATTTCTACGAGCTCGCGGCCGACGAGCTGTCGATCGACGACGTGCAGCTCGGCCTCGCCGAGGTCGCGCGCAAGGACTTCGCGAAGAAGGACGAAGGCCCGTCGCAGCTGCTCACGCGCCGCCCCGAGCTGCACGGCCGCACGCCGCACCAGGTGCAGTACATCGACAACATCCTCGCGCACGACATCACGCTCGGCGTCGGCCCCGCGGGCACCGGCAAGACCTACCTCGCGGTCGCCTGCGCAGTGGACGCGCTCGAGCGCGACAAGGTCAAGCGCATCGTGCTCGTGCGGCCCGCGGTGGAGGCCGGCGAGCGCCTCGGCTTCCTGCCGGGCGACCTCGCGCAGAAGGTCGACCCCTACCTGCGGCCGCTCTACGACGCGCTCTACGACCTCATGGGCTTCGAGAAGACCGGCAAGCTGCTCGAGCGCGGCATGATCGAGCTCGCGCCGCTCGCCTACATGCGCGGCCGCACGCTCAACCACGCCTTCATCATCCTGGACGAGGCGCAGAACACCACGCCGGAGCAGATGAAGATGTTCCTCACGCGCATCGGCTTCGGCGCCAAGGCGGTCGTCACCGGCGATGTCACGCAGATCGACCTGCAGCGCGGCCAGAAAAGCGGCCTCGTCGAGGCGCGGCGCATCCTCGCCGGCGTGCGCGGCATCGCGTTCACGGACTTCACTGCCGCGGACGTGGTGCGCCACCCGCTGGTCGCGCGCATCATCGATGCCTACGAGAAGAACGCCGAAGAAGACCCGCGCCCGAAGTAGCGTGTCCGTGCAGCGCGCGGCACCGCGAGCTCCGGCGGCCGAGATCCTGCGCAGATTTGCACTGGCCGCTATGCCGGGAAGATGCCTGACGATTCGCGTCGTCGGTGTCGCGGAATCGAAACTTCTCAACGATCGCTATAGGAAGAAAGCGTATCCCACCAATGTCCTCTCCTTCGGCTATGGCGGCGGCAGCGGCGACATCGTGCTCTGCCATCCGGTCATCGCGAAGGAAGCGCGCGCGCAGGGCAAGTCGCTGCGCGCGCATTACGCTCACCTGGTGGTGCACGGCGTGCTGCACCTGCGCGGCCACGATCACCTGCGCCGGGCGGACGCCGCGCGCATGGAGCGCGCCGAGATCCGCATCCTCCGGAGCCTCGGCTTCGCGAACCCGTACGCCGAGACGACGCTAGTAAAATAGGGGTCCCGCCCGCAATGACCAGCCCCGCCGGACCCCGTCTGCTCGAGCGCCTGAAGGCGCTGCTGTTGCGCGGGCCCGCGGACCGCCCGGCCCTCGCGCGGCTGCTGCGCTCGGCGTACCAGCGCAACCTCCTCGACGCCGACGCGCTGTCGATCATCGAGGGCGCGCTCGCGGTCTCCGAAATGCAGGTGCGCGACATCATGATCCCGCGCGCGCAGATGGACGTGATCGACATCCACGAGCCGGTCGACAAGTTCATCCCGCAGGTGATCGGCACGGCGCACTCGCGCTTCCCGGTCATCGACCAGAGCCGCGACGACGTAATCGGCGTGCTGCTCGCCAAGGACCTGCTGCGCCACTACGCGGGCGAGGAGCCGTTCAACGTGCGCGAGATGCTGCGCCCGGCGATCTTCGTGCCCGAGTCCAAGCGCCTGAACGTGCTGCTGCGCGAGTTCCGCGCGAGCCGCAACCACATGGCGATCGTAGTCGACGAATACGGCGGCGTGGCGGGCCTGGTGACGATCGAGGACGTGCTCGAGCAGATCGTCGGCGATATCGAGGACGAGTACGACTTCGACGAGGCGAGCGACAACATCCTGCCCGAGCCCGGCGGGCGGTTCCGCGTCAAGGCGCTCACGCAGATCGCCGATTTCAACGCCGCCTTCGGCACCGAGTTCTCCGACGAGGAGCAGGACACGGTGGGCGGCCTGGTGATCGCGCGGCTCGGGCGCCTGCCGCGGCGCGGCGAGTCGCTCACGGTCGCCGGGCTGAAGTTCCAGGTGCTGCGCGCCGACAGCCGCCGCGTCTACACGCTGATCGTGGAAAAGCCGAAGACGTGACGCCGCGGCGCGCGCACGCGATCGCCTTCGCCGCAGGCGCGGCGGCCGTCGCGGGCTTCTCGCCGCTCGACCTGTTTCCCGCCGCGCTCGCGGCGCTCGCGGCGCTGCTGCACTTGTGGGCGCGCGCCGAAACCCCGCGCGCGGCGGGCCTGGCCGGCTTCTGGTTCGGGCTCGGCCTGTTCCTCGCCGGCGTGTCCTGGGTCTACGTGAGCCTGAGCCGTTACGGCGGCATGCCCGCCCCGCTCGCGGGCTTCGCGACGCTGGCCTTCTGCGCCTTCCTTGCCTTGTTTCCTGCGGCGGCCGGCTGGGCGCAGGCGAAGCTCGCTCCGCCCGAGTGGCGCGCGCTCGCGGCGCCGGCCTGCTGGGTGATCGCCGAGTGGCTGCGCGGCTGGGTGCTCACCGGCTTTCCGTGGCTCACGGTCGGCACCGCGGCGATCGATTCGCCGCTCGCGGGCTTCGCGCCGCTCGGAGGCGCCTACCTGACCTCGCTCGCGACGATGGCGGCAGCGAGCCTGCTGCAGATGATCGCCGCCGGGCGCGCGCGCTGGCGCGCGGCGGCCGGGCTCGCGCTGCTCGGCCTCGCGGGCGCGCTGCTGCAGGCGGTGCCCTGGACGCGGCCGGTCGGCGCGCCGGTGAGCGTGAGCCTCGTGCAGGGCAACGTGCCACAGGACCTCAAGTTCGACCCGGCGCGCTACGAGCGCACGCTCGAGACCTACGCGCGGCTTGTCGAGGCGAGCCGCGCGCGGCTCGTGGTGCTGCCCGAGACTGCGCTGCCGCGCTTCCTCGATCTCGTCGACCCGGCCTATCTGCAGCGCCTGCGCGGGCTTGCGGTCCGCAACGGCGGCGACCTGCTGCTCGGCGTCGTGCGCCGCAACGGGCACGGCGAGTACTTCAACAGCGCGCTGAGCCTCGGCCTCGCGCGCAGCCAGGCCTACGACAAGTCGCACCTCGTGCCCTTCGGCGAATTCGTGCCGCTCGGCTTCGGCTCGATCGTGCGCGAGTGGCTGCACATCCCGCTGGCGGACTTCGCGCGCGGCCGCTCGCTGCCGATCCCGATCGCCGCGGCGGGCCAGAAGATCGCCGTCAACATCTGTTACGAGGACGCGTACGGCGCCGAGATCCTGCGCCAGCTGCCCGAGGCGACGCTGCTCGTGAACGTCTCCAACGTGGCCTGGTTCGGCGACTCGCTCGCCCCGGGGCAGCACCTGCAGATCGCGCGCATGCGCGCGCTCGAGACCGGACGCACGCACCTCACGGTCGCCAATACCGGCATCACGGCGGTGATCGGCGCCGACGGCGCGGTGCTCGCGCGCCTGCCGCAGTTCGCCGAAGGCCGGCTCGACGCGAGCGCGCAGGGCCGCGCGGGCGTCACGCCCTACGTCGCGTACTCGGACGGCCCGGCGCTCGCGCTCTGCCTGCTGCTTGCGTTCTTCGCCTGGCGCAGGCGCAGCCGCTAGAATTCAGGCCGCGCTCCCCCCGCCGATGCTCAGCTTCCAGCAACTCATCCTGCGCCTGAACGAATTCTGGGACGGGCGCGGCTGCGCGCTGCTGCAGCCCTACGACATGGAGATGGGCGCGGGCACCTTCCACACCGCGACCTTCCTGCACGCGATCGGACCGGAGCCCTGGAACGCGGCCTACGTGCAGCCCTCGCGCCGGCCGAAGGACGGCCGCTACGGCGACAACCCGAACCGCCTGCAGCACTACTACCAGTACCAGGTCGCGCTGAAGCCCTCGCCCGTGGACATCCAGGAGGTCTACCTGGAGTCGCTGAAGAGCCTCGGCGTCAACCCGCAGGAGCACGACATCCGCTTCGTCGAGGACGACTGGGAGTCGCCGACGCTCGGCGCCTGGGGCCTGGGCTGGGAAGTGTGGCTCGACGGCATGGAGATCACGCAATTCACCTACTTCCAGGAGGTCGGATCGCTCGCCTGCAAGCCGGTGCTGGGCGAGATCACCTACGGCCTGGAGCGCCTGGCGATGTACCTGCAAGGCAAGGACAGCATCTTCGACCTGGTCTGGACGGCGGGCCACGGGACCGCGTCCCGTCCTGTTCTCTACCGCGACGTCTACCACCAGAACGAGGTCGAGCAGTCGCGCTACAACTTCGAGCTCTCGAACACCGACATGCTGTTCCGGCACTTCGGTGAATTTGAGGCGGAAGCGAAACGCCTCATCGAGGCGCAGTGCGTGCTGCCCGCCTACGAGATGGTGCTCAAGAGCTCGCACACCTTCAACCTGCTCGAGGCGCGCGGCGCGATCTCGGTCACCGAGCGCGCCGCCTACATCGGCCGCGTGAGGGCGCTGGCCCGCGCCGTCGCGCAGGCCTACTACGAATCGCGCGAGCGGCTCGGCTTCCCGATGGTGAAGAAGTGAGCGAAGCGACGCTCCTCGTCGAGCTTCTGACCGAAGAGCTGCCGCCGAATTCGCTGCGGCAACTCAGCGAGGCTTTTGCCGAAGAAGTGACTTCGGATCTGATCAGGCATCGGCTGCGAAATCGCGACCCGAGAAAGCACGCGTTTGCAACACCGCGCCGGCTGGCCGTGCTGATCGAGAAGGTCCGCTCGACAGGTCTGGATTCGGAGAGCCTGGTTGACGGGCCGGTCAGTGCGAACGCCAGGGCCGTGGAGGGATTCGCGCGGAAGCATGGCGTCGCCGTCGAAGCGCTTCAGCGTCGCCAGACCCCGAAAGGTGAAATCGTCGTCGCCGATGTGAAGCACACCGGCGTGACGCTGGATGCCGTCCTCGCGGAGATCGTCGACAGGGCGCTGAAGAAGCTGCCCATACCGAAAGTGATGCGCTGGGGCTCGGGCGATGCGCAGTTCGTGCGGCCGGTGCACGGGCTGGTGATGCTGCACGGGACGAAGGTCGTTCCGGGCGAAGTGCTCGGCCTCAAGTCCCGCAACAAGACGCGCGGCCACCGTTTTATGGGCCAGGCCGAGATCACGCTCACGAGCGCGGATGAGTACGAGAGGAAGCTGAAAGACGAGGGCAAGGTCGTCGTCGATTTCGCCGTGCGACGATCTGAAATTGAAAGGCTCTTGAATGAAGAGTCCAAGGAACTGAAGGCCGGCCTCGGCGACTATCAGGGGCTGCTCGACGAAGTGACGGCGCTGGTCGAGTTTCCTGCCGTCTACGTCGGCGAGTTCGACAAGGCCTACCTCGCGGTGCCGCAGGAGTGCCTGATCCTCACCATGCGGCAGAACCAGAAGTACTTCCCGCTCTTCGACGCGGCCGGAAAGCTCACCGGGAAGTTCCTCATCGTCTCGAACATGCAGGTCGCGGATGCACGCCACATCGTGGGCGGCAACCAGCGCGTGGTGCGGCCGAGGCTGGAGGACGCGCGCTTCTTCTACGACCAGGATCGCAAGACGCGGCTGGAAGAGCGCGTGCCGCAGCTTGCCAATGTCGTCTACCACAACAAGCTCGGCAGCCAGCTCGAGCGCGTGGAGCGCTTGCAGCTGCTCGCCGGCAAGATCGCGCGCCAGCTCAAGGCCGACGCCGCGCTCGCCGAGCGCGCGGCCTGGCTCGCCAAGGCGGACCTGCCCACCGGCATGGTCGGCGAGTTCCCGGAGCTGCAGGGCGTGATGGGCCGCTACTACGCGCTGCACGATCAGGAGCCAGCCGCGGTGGCCGACGCGATCGAGGCGCACTACCGCCCGCGCTTCGCGGGCGACCGGCTGCCGGAGGGCGACGTCGCCTGCGCGGTGGCGCTCGCCGACAAGATGGACGCGCTCGCGGGCCTGTTCAGCATCGGACAGCAGCCCACCGGCGACAAGGATCCCTTCGGCCTGCGGCGCGCGGCGCTCGGCGTGATCCGCATTCTCGCGGAGCACAAGCTGCCGCTGTCGCTCAAGGAGCTGATCCACGCCGCCTTCGAGCCGTTCGCGAACAAGGCGCACCTGCCGCTGCGAGACTTCCTGTTCGATCGCTTCGGGGGCTACCTCAAGGAGCTCGGCTATTCCACGCTGCAGGTCGACGCGGTGGTCAGCAAGCAGCCCGTCAACCTGGGCATCGTGCCGCAGCAGCTGGAGGCGGTACGGGCGTTCCAGGCGCTGCCGGAAGCCGAAAGCCTCGCCGCGGCCAACAAGCGCGTCGCCAACATCCTCAAGCAGGCGGAAGCGAAAGGCGAGAAGTTCGGCGACGCGCAATTGCAGGAGCTGAAGGAACCCGCCGAGCGGGCGCTGCACGAGGCGATCCGCGCCGCCTACGACAAGGCCAGGCCGCTGTACGAGAAGGGCGACTACACGGGCTACCTGAAGAGCTTCGCGGTGCTGAAGGCGCCCGTGGACGCGTTCTTCGACAAGGTGATGGTGATGGTCGAGGACGAGAAGCTGCGGCGCGGGCGCCTGGCGCTGCTGCGCGACCTGCGCGACGCCATGAACCGCGTGGCCGACCTGTCGAAGCTCGCCG
>DATIYN010000235.1:0-8727 GCA_035517595.1 Burkholderiales bacterium | reverse complement strand
CAACGCGCACGGCACCGCGACCATCGTGGGCGACACGGTCGAGTGCGAGGCGATCCGCACGGTATTCGGCGAACTCGCGACGCGCATCCCGGTGAGCTCCACGAAGTCCATGCACGGCCACCTGCTCGGCGGCGCCGGCGCGCTCGAAATGGCCGCGGCGCTGATGCCCTTCAGCGAGGGCCTGATTCCGCCTACGGCGAACCTCGAGCAGATCGATCCCGCCTGCGCGGTGCGCCACGTGCCGAAGAAGGCGGAAAAGATCGAGATCCCGCGCGCAGTGATGTCGAACTCGTTCGCCTTCGGCGGCTCGAACGTGGTGCTGATCGCCGAGCGCGCCTAGCAGGAAGTGTTGGTGGCCAAGGGCGGAATCGAACCACCGACACGCGGATTTTCAGTCCGCTGCTCTACCAACTGAGCTACTTGGCCATCTGGGACGCGCCCCGCGTGCAGGTATAGATGCGCAGGCACGTTTTGCAGGGGGCGAATTATATCAACTGGGCGCTTTTTCGAGGCTGTAGCCCAGGCCGCGCACGGTGACGATGCGCACGCCGCCGGGCTCGAGCTTCTTGCGCAGCCGGTGCACGTAGACCTCGATCGCGTTGCCGGAGACTTCCTCGCCCCATTCGCAGAGGTGCCCCACGAGCTGGTCTTTCGAGACGTGGCGCCCGGCGCGCTGCAGGAGGATCTCGAGCAGGCCCACTTCGCGCGCCGACAGCTCGATCGGCACGCCGTGCAGGCTCGCGGTGCGGCCGACCTGGTCGTAGGCGAGCGCGCCGTGCCGCAGCAGCGTCGGGCAGCCGGCCATGCCGCGGCGCGTGAGCGCGCGCACGCGCGCGCCGAGCTCGGCGAGCACGAAGGGCTTGGCCAGGTAGTCGTCGGCGCCCGCATCCAGACCGCGCACGCGGTCGTCGACGCCGTCGCGCGCGGTGAGGATCAGCACCGGCAGGTGCGAGTCGCGCGCGCGCAGGCGGCGCAGCACGTCGAGGCCGGAGCGCTTGGGCAGCCCGAGGTCGAGGATCAGCAGGTCGAAGGCGTTGGCGTCGAGCGCGCTGTCGGCATCGTCGCCGTTGCGCACGCAGTCGACCGCGTAGCCGGCGTGGCGCAGCGTCGTGGCCAGACCGTCGGCGAGGACGGCGTCGTCCTCCGCGACGAGAATCCGCATCAATGACCCTCCCCGCGAAAGTGTAATACACAAAAGAAAAGGGGCGCCGAAGCGCCCCTTCCCGGACCTTCCCCGGCGGGGAAAATTACATGTCCATCCCGCCCATGCCGCCCATGCCGCCCATGCCGCCGTGGTCATGGCCGCCGCCGCCGGCCTTCTTCTCTTCCACCTGCTCCGCGACCATCGCGTCGGTGGTGAGCATCAGGCCCGCGACCGAAGACGCGTTCTGCAGCGCCGTGCGCGTCACCTTGGTCGGGTCGATCACGCCCATCTCGACCAGATCGCCGTAGTCGTCGGTCTGCGCGTTGTAGCCGAAGTTCACGCCCTTGCCCTCGGAGACCTTGTTCAGGACGACGGAGGGCTCGGCGCCGGAATTGGCGACGATCTGGCGCATCGGCTCTTCCAGGGCGCGCATCACGATCTTCACGCCCGCGGCCTGGTCGTCGTTCTGCGTCTTGACCTTGCCTTCGACGGCCTTGCGCGCGCGCATGAACGCCACGCCGCCGCCCGGCACCACGCCTTCTTCCACCGCCGCACGCGTGGCGTGCAGGGCGTCCTCGACGCGCGCCTTCTTCTCCTTCATCTCGACTTCGGTCGCGGCGCCCACCTTGATGAGCGCGACGCCGCCCGCGAGCTTCGCCACGCGCTCCTGGAGCTTCTCGCGGTCGTAGTCGCTGGTCGCCTCGTCGATCTGCACGCGGATCTGCTTGACGCGGCCCTCGATGTCCTTCTTCACGCCGGCGCCGTCGATGATCGTCGTGTTCTCCTTGCCCGACTCGATCTTCTTCGCCTTGCCGAGGTCCTTGAGCGTCGCGTTCTCCAGCTTCAGGCCCAGCTCCTCGCTGATCACCGTGCCGCCGGTCAGCACCGCCATGTCCTCCAGCATCGCCTTGCGGCGGTCGCCGAAGCCCGGCGCCTTGACGGCGACGGTCTTGAGGATGCCGCGGATGTTGTTCACCACCAGGGTCGCGAGCGCCTCGCCCTCGACTTCCTCGGCGATGATCAGCAGCGGCTTGCCGGCCTTGGCGACCTGCTCGAGCAGCGGCAGCAGCTCGCGGATCGCGCTGATCTTCTTGTCGTGCAGCAGGATGTACGGGTCGTCGAGCACCGCGATCTGCTTCTCGGGGTTGTTGATGAAGTAGGGCGAGAGATAGCCGCGGTCGAACTGCATGCCTTCGACGACGTCGAGCTCGTTCTGCAGGCTCTTGCCGTCCTCGACCGTGATCACGCCTTCCTTGCCGACCTTGTCCATCGCGTCGGCGATGATCTTGCCCACGTCGGTGTCCGAGTTCGCCGAAATCGAGCCGACCTGGGCGATTTCCTTCGAGGTCTTGCAGGGCTGCGAGATCTTCTTGAGCTCCTCGACCACCGCGATCACCGCCTTGTCGATGCCGCGCTTGAGGTCCATCGGGTTCATGCCCGCGGCCACGTACTTCATGCCCTCGCGCACGATCGCCTGCGCGAGCACGGTGGCGGTGGTGGTGCCGTCGCCGGCGACGTCGGAAGTCGTGGAGGCGACTTCCTTCACCATCTGCGCGCCCATGTTCTCGAACTTGTCCTTCAGCTCGATTTCCTTGGCGACCGAGACGCCGTCCTTGGTGACGGTGGGGGCGCCGAACGAGCGCTCTAGCACCACGTTGCGGCCCTTGGGGCCGAGCGTGACTTTGACGGCGTCGGCCAGGATGTTCAGTCCGTGGACCATCTTGGAGCGCGCGCCTTCGTGGAAGCGTACTTCTTTGGCTGGCATTGCAATGTCTCCTTGTGCGAATTCTGTTGTGCGGGGATCAGGCGCCTTCGATGACGCCCATGATGTCTTCCTCGCGCATCACGAGGAGCTCGTCGCCCTTGACCTTCACGGTCTGGCCCGAGTACTTGCCGAACAGCACGCGGTCGCCGACCTTCACGTCGATCGGGATCAGCTTGCCGTTGTCATCCTTCTTGCCTTTGCCGACGGCGACGATCTCGCCCTGGTCGGGTTTCTCGGCGGCGGTGTCGGGGATCACGATGCCCCCGGCGGACTTGCGCTCTTCCTCGATGCGCTTGACGATGACGCGGTCGTGCAATGGACGAATCTTCATACCAGTCTCCGTTCAGTTTCGTTAGTATTTACAGAGAGTTACAGTGATCCCGGCGCGGAACGGCCGACGATCTGTTAGCACTCAGCCTTCGCGAGTGCCAATCATAGAGGCAAGCCCGCTCGATTTCAAGTGTTGAATAGAATCCCCCGCGTGCCGGCCCGCAGCCTCCTTTGCCTCCTGCTTGGCGCCGTGGCGCTGCTCGCGCAGGCTCAGAGCACGCTGCCCGGCGCGGTCCAGCGCGCGCTCGCGGAGGCGAAGATCCCGTCGGCGGGCGTCGCGGTCGTGGTGCAGGAGGTCGGCGTGCACCACGAAATCCTGCGCGCGAACGCGACGGCGCCGATGAACCCCGCTTCGGTGATGAAGCTCGTGACCACGTTTGCCGCGCTCGACCAGCTGGGGCCCGCCTACCGCTGGAAGACGGAGGCCTACATTTCCGGCACGCTCGCCGATGGCGTGCTCGACGGCGACCTGGCGCTGAAAGGTTACGGCGACCCCAAGCTCACGCTCGAGAGCTTCTGGCTGCTGCTGCGCAATCTTCGCGAGCGCGGCCTGCGCGACATCCGCGGCGATCTGGTCCTGGACCGCACGTACTTCGAACCCCGGGAGCACGATCCTGGCCGCTTCGACGGAGAGCCGCTGCGGCCCTACAACGTCGGCGCAGACGCGCTGCTCGTGAACTACAAGTCGGTTCGGTTCAACTTCATTCCTGAAGTGGATGCGAATGCGGTGCGCGTCGGGCTTGAGCCGCACATGCAGCCGCTCGAAGTGATCAACCTGCTTCGGCTGGCAAACGGTCCATGCGGCGACTGGCGCGAGAAGATCCGCGCCGATTTCAATCCGCTGCCGTCCCCGCAGCGGGGAGTCCGCGCTATCTTCGCCGGCATCTATCCCGAGAGCTGCGGAGAGCGCGACTGGCACGTTGCGTTGCTCGAGCCGCAGGCGTACTTGGAGGGCCTGTTCCGCGAGCTATGGGAGGAGCTGGGCGGCCGCTGGGGCGGGTCGGCCCGCGAAGGCAGCGTGCCGCCGCAAGCGCGGCTCCTGTATTCGCATGAGTCCGAGACCCTGGCCGAAGCGGTGCGAGACATGAACAAGTTTTCCAACAACGTCATGGCGCGGCAGATCTACCTGACGATGGCGGCCGAATCGGCCGGCGCACCGGCACGGCGCGCGGCCGCGCTCCAGGCGGTGCAGGGCTGGCTTGCGCGCAGAAGGATGGACTTCCCGGAGCTGCAGATCGAGAACGGCTCCGGGCTGTCGCGGACCGATCGCATCAGTGCGCAGCACCTCGCGGAGCTGCTGGACGTGGCTTTCCAAAGCGCGGTGATGCCCGAGTTCGTCGCATCGATGCCGCTGGTCGCCGTCGACGGGACCATGCGCAAGCGACTCAAGGGAGAACCGGTGGCCGGACACTCGCACATGAAGACAGGGACGCTCAACGACGTGCGCGCGATGGCCGGCTATGTGCTCGCGGCAAGCGGCCGGCGGTACGTCGTCGTCATGCTCGTCAACCACCCGAACTCGGGAGAAGCCCAACCGGCGATGGACTCGCTCCTCAGCTGGGTCTACGGCCGCTAGCTAGATCCCGAGGTCCTTCCAGAGCGCGTCCACGCGCTTCTTCACCGCCGCGTCCATCGCGATCGGCCGGCCCCAGGCGCGCGCGGTCTCGCCGGGCCACTTGTTGGTCGCGTCGAGCCCCATCTTGGAGCCGAGTCCCGCCACGGGGCTCGCGAAGTCCAGGTAGTCGATCGGCGTGTTCTCGGCGATCAGCGTGTCGCGCGCGGGATCCACGCGCGTGCTGATCGCCCAGACGACTTCCTTCCAGTCGCGCGCGTTCACGTCGTCGTCCACCACCACGATGAACTTGGTGTACATGAACTGGCGCAGGGTGCTCCAGACGCCGAACATGACCCGTTTCGCGTGCCCCGCGTACTGCTTCTTCATGCTCACCACCGCCAGGCGGTAGGAGCAGCCCTCGGGCGGCAGGTAGAAATCGACGATCTCCGGAAACTGCTTGCAGAGCAGCGGCACGAAGACTTCGTTCAGCGCCACGCCCAGCATCGCCGGCTCGTCGGGCGGCTTGCCGGTGTAGGTGCTGTGGTAGACCGGCGCGCGGCGCATCGTCATGCGCTCGATCGTGAAAACGGGAAACTTCTCGGCCTCGTTGTAGTAGCCGGTGTGGTCTCCGTGCGGGCCTTCGAGCGCGACGTCCTCCGGCCGGATCGCGCCCTCGAGCACGATCTCGGCGGCGGCCGGCACCTGCAGGTCGCAGCCGATGCACCTGGCCACTTCGGTGCGGGACCCGCGCAGCAGGCCCGCGAACTGGTATTCGCCGAGCGTATCGGGCACCGGCGTGACGGCGCCGAGGATCGTCGCCGGATCGGCGCCGAGCGCCACCGCCACCGGGAACGGCCGGCCCGGATGCGCGAGCTGGTGGTCGCGGAAGTCGAGCGCGCCGCCGCGATGGGCGAGCCAGCGCATGATCACGCGGTTGGGCGCGATGACCTGCTGGCGGTAAATGCCGAGGTTCTGGCGGGCCTTGTGCGGCCCGCGCGTCACCGTGAGGCCCCAGGTGATGAGCGGCCCGGCGTCCTCCGGCCAGCAGGTTTGCACCGGCAGACGCGCGAGGTCCACATCCTTTCCTTCCCACACCACTTCCTGGCAGGGCGCGGAGGACAATTCCCTGGGCTGCATGTTGAGGACCTGCTTCAGCAGCGGCAGTTTCTCCCAGGCATCCCGCAATCCCCTGGGCGGATCGGGCTCCCTCAGGTAGGCGAGCAACTTGCCCAATTCGCGCAACGCCGCAGTTTCCTCTACCCCCATCGCCAGGCAGATGCGGCGCACCGTGCCGAAGAGATTGCCGAGCACCGGCATCGAGTGGCCCGCGGGCCGCTCGAAGAGCAGCGCGGGGCCGCCCGCGCGCAGGACGCGGTCGCATATCTCGGTCATTTCGAGCCTCGGCGAAACTTCCGCGCCGACGCGCCTGAGCTCGCCCAGCTTCTCCAGCTGCGCGATGAAATCCCGCAGGTCGCGGTAGTGCACGGCGCTAGTCCTTGCGCGCCGCGAGCTGGTCGGCCAGCAGCTCGGCGAAATCCTCGAGCCGCCGGTCGCGGCCGCGCACCGTGCAGGCGCGCTCGGTTGCGGCGAAGGCGAGCGTGAGCGTCGTGCGGCCGAGCCCATAGAACACGAGCAGCGCCGCCGCGCCCGCGCCGAGCAGCCAGGCCGCCGGCGCGAACAGGCGCGCGAGATGCGCGATCGCCGAGAAGCAGGCAGCCAGCACCGACTCCAGCGAATCGCCGGTGCCGCTGGCCGAGACTCTCGCCTGCAGCCCCTGCATCCACGCGTCGAGCGGCGCCGACAGCGCGCCGAGCGCGAGCGCCGCGATCACGAGCGCGATCGCCCAGGCGAGCTTGCGCGCATCGCGCTCGAAGGCGATGCGCACCGAGGCGAGGTGCGCGAGCGGCACGGTCTCCGTCGCGCCGGCGCCCGCGAGCACCACGCGATTGGAGTAGAGCGTGAAGCGCGCGCCGCGCTGCGCGCCGCTGGCGACGTCGTAGCCCGCGATCGGCTGGTCGGCGCTCACCGGCGGTACTGGACCTCGAAAGAGAGCACGATGCCCGCGAACACGGCCAGGCCGATCCAGTTCGCGTGGCGGAACGCGCGGAAGCAGCCCTCGCGCGTGCGGCCGCGGATCATCGGGTAGTGCGAGGCTGCGAGCGCGGCGGTCGCGCCGAGGCCCGCCCAGTAGGGCCAGGCGAAGCCGAGCGCTGCGCCGAGCCAGGCGAGCAGCGCGAGCATGCCGGCGTAGCAGGCCATCACCGCGGCCACGTCGTAGCGCCCGAGCGTGATCGCCGAAGTGCGGATGCCGATCTTCAGGTCGTCGTCGCGGTCCACCATCGCGTACTCGGTGTCGTAGGCGAAGCCGTAGAGGACCCCCGCCGCGAACAGCAGCCAGCAAGGCCAGGGCAGCGCATCGGCGACCGCCGCGTAGGCCATCGGCACGCCGAACGCGAAGGCGACGCCGAGGAAGATCTGCGGCAGCGGGAACACGCGCTTTGCGAACGGATACAGGCAGGCGATCGCGAGCGCGACGAAGGACAGCAGCAGCGTGAAGCGGTTGAGGAACAGCACCAGCCCGAAGGCGAGCGCGGCCAGCACCGCGCCCACCGCGAGCGCCTCGGCCGGCGTGATCTCGCCCGCCGCGAGCGGCCGGTCGCGCGTGCGCTCGACGCGGCCGTCGAAGCCGCGGTCGGCCCAGTCGTTCATCGCGCAGCCGGCCGAGCGCATGAGGATCGTGCCCATCACGAAGATGCCGAACTCCGCGGCGAGCGGCCGGCCCTGCGCGGCGATCCAGAGCGCCCAGAGCGTCGGCCAGAGCAGCAGCAGCGTGCCGATCGGCTTGTCGAGGCGCACGAGCCGCTCGTAGGCGTCCATGCGCTTCCAGGCGGCGGCGAAGTCCATGCGGCTCAAAGAATATCAGGCGCGAGCCAACTCATGCCGGGAGGCAAGCCAGCGCTCCACATGGCGTCGCGCCGCCGCCTCATCGCCCGCGAGGAGCGACTCGGCGGCCTCGCGCGCGCACTCGGCGAGCGGCTCGTCCTTGTCCAGGTCGGCGTACTTCAGCAGCGGCAGTCCGCTCTGGCGCTCGCCGAGGAACTCGCCCGGGCCGCGCAGGCGCAGGTCCTCGCGCGCGATCCTGAAGCCGTCGGTGTTCTCGAAGATGACCTTCAGGCGCGCGCGCGCGGCGTCCGAGAGCGGCTCGGCGAACAGCAGGATGCAGACGCTCTCGCGCGCGCCGCGCCCGACGCGGCCGCGCAGCTGGTGCAGCTGGGCGAGGCCGAAGCGCTCGGCGTGCTCGATCACCATGAGGGAAGCGGCGGGCACGTCCACGCCCACCTCGATCACCGTCGTTGCGACGAGCAGGTTCAGCTTGCCGGCGATGAATTGCCTCATGACGGCGGCTTTTTCTTCCGCGGCGAGGCGACCGTGCAGCAATCCCACCCGCAAGCCCTTCAATTCCCCGCGCAGGAGCTCGAACGTGTCCAGCGCGGTCTGCAGGTCGTGCTTGGATTCCTCGATGACCGGGCAGACCCAGTAGGCCTGCTGGCCTTCGGCGCAAGCCTCGCGGATGCGAGCCAGGACCTCGGCGCGCCGGCTCGCGGCCACGAGGCGCGTCGCCACGCCGCGCCGGCCGGGCGGCAGCTCGTCGATCGTGGACACGTCGAGGTCGGCGTAGTACGTCATCGACAGCGTGCGCGGGATCGGCGTCGCGCTCATCATGAGCTGGTGCGGCATCGTTTGCGCGCCCGCTTTCCTGCGGAGCGCGAGGCGCTGCTGCACGCCGAAGCGGTGCTGCTCGTCCACCACCGCGAGCGCGAGCCGCGCGAAGCCCACCTTCTTCTGGAACAGCGCGTGCGTGCCGATCGCGATCACGGGCTGGTCCGCGGCGAGCCGCTTCGCCACGGCGTTCTTGCCGGCCGCCGTCAATCC
>DATIYN010000234.1:0-5425 GCA_035517595.1 Burkholderiales bacterium | reverse complement strand
CCCCCCTTAGGCAGCGTGCAATCTAGGCCGCGCCGCCGCCTGCGTCAAGCCGCGGACCCCGGCTTAAGCCGGCGCAAGCTCGGGCGCGCGACGGGACTGGCGCTCGGCGGGCGGGCGCTCGTCCATGAACCACTGCAGCGTGAAGGCCGAGAAGCCGACCGCAATGAGCGCGCCCCAGGCCGCGTTGTAGTTGCCCCACTCCGCGAACACCAGGCCGCCCATCCAGGCGCCGAGGAACGAGCCCACCTGGTGGCTGAGGAACACCACGCCGTAGAGCGTGCCGAAGTGCGTGAGGCCGAACACGCGCGAGAGGATGCCGGTGACCAGCGGCGACACGCCCAGCCACAGCGAGCCCATCGCGGCGGCGAACACGAGCGTCGTCGTCGCGCTCACCGGCACGAGCAGGAAGGCGACGATGAACAGCGTGCGCAGCAGGTAGATGAGCGCGAGCAGGTGCTTCTGGCTGTAGCGCGCGCCGAGCAGGCCGAAGCCGTAGGTGCCGAAGGTGTTGAACAGGCCGATGAGCCCGAGCGCCGTGGCGCCCACGCCCGGCGCGACGCCGCACAGCTGCAGGTAGGCCGGCAGGTGCGTCGTCAGGAACACGAGCTGGAAGCCGCAGGCGAAGAAGGCGAGCGTCATGAACAGGTAGCCGCGGTGCGACAGCGCCTCGCGCAGCGCCTCGCCCAGGCCCTGCGGCCGCGCTTGCGGCGGCGGCGCGTCCGCGCCCAGCGTCACCGCCAGCCCCTTGATCGGCAGTGCGAGCACGAGCATCGAGCTCGCGATGCCCGCGTAGGCGAGCAGCGCCGTCTGCCAGCCGAAGCTGTTGATGAGCGTTTGCCCGACCGGGGCGAGCACCATGGTGCCCAGCGACCCGGCCGCGGCGACGATGCCCACCGTCTGGCTGCGCTTTTCCGGCGGCGTGGCGCGCGTGACCACGCCCGTCAGCACGCCGAAGGCGGTGCCCGAGGTGCCTACGCCGAGCAGGAAGCCCGCGACGTCCAGGCCCGTGGCGCTGTTCCAGAGCGCCATCATCAGCAGGCCCGAGGCGTAGACGAGCGCGGTCGAGACGAGGATCGGCCGCGGCCCGTACCTGTCGGCGAGCGCGCCCGCGAAGGGCTGGCTCAGGCCCCAGACGATGTTCTGCAGCGCGATCGCGAAACCGAAGGTGGCCGCGGAGACCCCGGCGTCCAGGGTCATCGGGCGCATGAACAGGCCCAGGCTCTGGCGCAGGCCCATGCAGACGGAAATGATCATGCCGCTGAGGATCAGCAGCAGGATCATCGCGCGCCGGTGCTTGGCGTCCATCGGTCGTTTATACGGTCGATGATGCAGTGCCGCAGCGGAGTTTCACAAACGCAAATTGCATATGCCCAGGATGCGCCGCGCGCATCCAGAAGAAACGCCCCGGCTACGTTCCGACGCGATGGTGCACGTGCGCCAGGCTGTACCAGACGCCGGCGAAGATGAGCCCGGCGCCCGCGAACACGAGCGGATCGAAGGGCTCGCCGTAGAACGTCGCGCCCACCACGGCGATCAGCGGCAGGCGGAAATAATCCACGGGCACCACCACCATCGCGTCGGCGAGCTTCATCGCGCGCGTCATGCAGTAGTGCGCCGTGAAGCTGCCGATGCCGATCGCCACGATCCAGGGCAGGTCGGCCGCCGGCGGCGCGGCCCAGCCGGGCAGCGCGGCGGCGAGGCAGAACGGCGTCTGGATCACCGACATCCAGAACAGCACCGTCATCGGCGACTCGGTGGCCGCGAGCTGCTTGGTCGAAATGAACTGCGCGGCGAAGCACAGCGACCCGAACAGCATCACGAGCGCCGCGGGCTGGAAGGCGCCGAGCCCCGGTCGCAGGATCACGAGCACGCCCGCGAGGCCGAGCGCGAGCATCACCGCCCTGCCCCGGCTCATGCGCTCGCCGAGGAACAGCACCGCCATGATCGCCGTCCAGCCGGGTCCGGTGAACTCGATGGCGAACACCGTCGCGAGCGGCAGCGCGCCGATCGCGTACACCCAGGAGGCCTGGCCGCCCAGGTGCACGACGTTGCGCCAGAAGTGCAGGCCGAATCGCCGCGTCCTCAGCACGGCGGTACCGCTGGGCAGCGCCGCGGCGAGCACGATGAGAAGGGCAACGCCCGTGCGGAAGAACAGCACCTCGAAGGTGCCGATGTGCGCGAGCAGCTGGCGCGCCGACACTGCCATCGCGCAGAACGACAGCACGGCGCCCGACATCCACAGGACCCCGCGCAGCGTCGGCGTCATCGCAGGTCGAATCCCGGCCGGCCGGGACGGACTATTCGCCGCGCGGGTGCGCAAAGCCTCGCTTGCCTTGCGCGATGAATCCGGCGAGCTCCTTCACCGCGGCGCTGGCGCTCCTTTCCATGCGCGCGACGGCTTCCTTGAGCGGAACGCGCTCGTAGAGCATCCGGTAGGCATCCTTCAGCGCGGCGATTTCGGCAGCCTTGAATCCCGCCCGCCGCAGGCCGACGAGGTTCAGGCCGCGCGCGCGCGCGGGATTGCCGTCGGTGATGCAGAAAGGCAGCACGTCCTGCACCACCTTGGCGAGGCCGCCGATCATGGCGACGCGCCCCACGCGGCAGAACTGGTGCACGCCCACGAGCCCCGAGAGGAACGCGCGGTCCTGCACCACCACCTCGCCGCCGAGCGTCGCGGCGTTGGCCATCACCACCTGGTCGCCGACGATGCAGTCGTGCGCGACGTGCGCGAGCGCCATGAAGAAGCAGCCGCTGCCGACGCGCGTCTGCGCGCCGGCGCGTGAGCCCCGGTGCACCGTGACGGCCTCGCGGAACACGTTGTCGTCGCCGATCTCGATGCCCGAGACCGTGTCGGCCTTGAACTTGAAGTCTTGCGGATCTCCGCCGATCACCGCCTGCTCGTGCACGCGATTGCGCGCGCCCATGCGCGTGTAGCGCTTGATCACCGCGTGCGCGGCGATGCGCGAGCCCTCGCCGATCTCGACGTCGGCCTCGACGACCGCGTGCGGGCCGATCTCGACCCCTGCGCCCAGGATGGCGCCGGGCGCGACGACGGCGGTCGGATGGATGCTCACCGGCGGCAGTCTAAGGCAAGACGCGACCGCGGCAACGCGCGCGATTCAGGTCCGGCACCAGTCGTCGAGGATCGCCTCGTAGATCGCCACGGCCTGGCGGATGCGCTCGAGCTCGCAGTACTCGTCGGTCTGGTGCGCCATCGCAGCCTCGCCCGGGCCGAGCACCACCGTCGGCACGCCCGCGTAGACCTTGCGCAGGTTGGCCGCGTCCGTCATGTAGGGCGCGGTGCGCGCTTCGGGCTTCTCCTTGAGGATCGGCCTGCAGATTTCGTAGACGCGCTGCACCCAGGCTTCCTGCGGCTCGGTCCAGACCGCTTCGTTGTCGGCGAAGACCTCGATCTGGCCTTCTGAAAGCAGTTCTTTCAAGCGGGCAAGCAAGGCCTGGTGGTCCGTGCCGGGCACCGTCCGGATGTCCACGCCGATCTTCGCGAGATCGGGAACGAGATTGACGCCGCTGCCGCCCTCGACCGTGCCCACGTTCATCGTGGGCTCTCCCATGATCGAGTGCGCCTTCGCGCCGAACTTGAACTCCTCCAGCTTCGCGATCGCGCGCGCCGCCTTGTAGACCGCGTTCACGCCCAGGTGCGGCATCGAGCCGTGCGCCGAGACGCCGCGGAACGACGCGTGGAACTTGATCGAGCCCTTGTGCCCGACCATCGGATAGTTCGAGGTGGGCTCGCCGACCACCATCGCGCCCGCGCGGCCCAGGAGCTCGGGGAGCCTGGCGAGGTGCGCCGAGCCCACGCATCCGCCCTCCTCGGCCGCCGTCAGGACGACGACGACGCCGGGGGAATGGCGGAGCCTTGCCGCGAAGGACTTCAGGGCCACCAGCATGGCGGCGACCCCGGCCTTCATGTCGGAGGAGCCGCGGCCGAAGAGCCTGCCGCCGTCGGTCTCGCCCGCGAACGGATCCTTCGACCAGGGGCGCGTGCCGAGCGCGACCACGTCCAGGTGCCCGGTGAAGCAGATCGGGTCCCGGCCCGCCGTGCCGCCCGCGCGGGCAATCACGCTGGTCCGGTCTTTTTCGAATTCATGGGTCTGTACGGCAAATCCGCAATCCTCCAGGAGCCTGGCCGCCAGGTTCGCGCAGTCGCGCTCGCGGCCGGGCGGGTTGATGGTGTCGAAGCGCAGCAGCTCGCGCGTGAGGGTGACGGCGTCCTGGGAGCCCATGGCCGCATTCTACGAGGCCGGGCCGGGGACTTGCGTTATTCACCCATATGGGTTAATGTCAGCGCCATGGAGCTGGACGACACCCTGGTCGCGCTCGCCGACGACACCCGCCGGCGCATCCTGCAGCGCCTGGCGGGCGGCGAGGCGCGCGTCACCGAGGTGGCCGCGCCGTTCGACATCTCGCTCAACTCGGTGTCCAAGCACATCCGGATGCTGGAGCGCGCGGGGCTCGTGCGCCGGCGCATCGAGGGACGCGACCACTATCTGACGCTCGAGACCGCCCCGCTCGACGCCGCGAGCGCCTGGATGCAGCAGCAGCGCGCGGCCTGGACGCACCGCCTCGACAAGCTGGAAGCCGCGCTGCGCGCGGAGGACGCGATCGACAAGGCGCGCAAGACCTCGCGCGCGCCCCAACCCAAGACCCCCAGGAGAAAGCGATGAGCAAGTACAACGACGGCCGTTCCACCCTGATCAAGCCCTCCACGATCCGCTTCGAGCGCCTGCTGCCCGGGCCGATCGAGCGCGTCTGGGAGTACCTCACCGTGTCGGAAAAGCGCGCCACCTGGCTCGCGGCGGGCGAGTTCGACCTGCGCCTGGGCGGCAGGATCGAGCTGCATTTCGACAACGAGAAGCTCTGCGACGAGAAGCCGCCGAAGGACGCTCGCGGCGTCGGCAAGCACACGCACACGGGCAGGATCACGCGCCTGGAGCCGCCGCGCCTGCTCGCGCACACCTGGACCTGGGAGGGCGGGGAGTCGGAAGTTAGCTACGAGCTCGAGAAGCGCGGCAAGGACGTGCTGCTCGTCATCCACCATCGCCTGCCAGACGACGCCGATCTCAAGGTCGCCGTCGGCGGCGGCTGGGGCGCGCACACCGCGATCCTCCTCGACCAGCTCGAGGGCGCGAAGCCGCGCGGCTTCTGGAGCACGCACGCGCGGCTGATGGAGGAATTCGCCGCTTCGCTCGGCTAGGACGCGGCGGGGAGAACGCGATGAGCAAGCCCGACGACGGCCGCGCCACCCTGATCCAACCCTCCACCATCCGCTTCGAGCGCCTGCTGCCCGGGCCCATCGAGCGCGTCTGGGAGTACCTCACCGTGTCGGAGAAGCGCGCCGCCTGGCTTGCCGCGGGCGAGTTCGACCTACGCGTTGGCGGGCGCATCGAGCTCATCGTCAACAACG
>DATIYN010000233.1:0-7772 GCA_035517595.1 Burkholderiales bacterium | reverse complement strand
TCAGACGCCCGACAGGCGCACGTTCGCCATCGTCAGGCGCTCGACGAGGATCTCCATGAACGCGCGGTCGAAGTGGTGGCGGCAGCCGTCCGAGGCCTTGTCGAGCCTGTCGGTCGGCACCGAGATGATCTTCGCGTCGGTCATGACAGTGACGTCGGCACCGCGCCGGTTGCCTTCCTTGCGCAGGTAGGCCATCTCGCCGAAGCATTCGCCGGCATCCAGCACGTTGAGCAGCTTGGCCTTCTTCGTCACCTTGATCTGGCCCTCGGCCAGGATGCAGAAGTAGGTTCCGGCCTCGCCCTCCTTCATGAGCACCTCGCCCGCGCGCGCGGCGTGCCAGGCCGACATGCGCGCCACCTCCCAGAGCTCGGCGTCGGAGAATTTCTCGAAGAACGGCAGCTTCCTCAGCGTCTCGAACTTGTCCGAGTCGGCGAATTCCTGGCCGCCGGCGGCGGCGCCGGCGATCGGCTCGCCGCGGAACACCTGCGCGAGCTCCAGCGAGAACTGCTCCCACTCGGCGTAGCGCTCGTCCAGGTCCTTGGCCATCGCGCGGCGCACGATCGCGTCGAGCGCCGGCGGGATCTCCGGGCGGAACGACGAGGGCGGCGTCGGCTCGACGTTGGTGATCTGGTAGATGAGGCTGAAATTGTTCGAGGCCTGGAACGGCAGGCGTCCGGCGAGCAGGTGGTACATCACCACGCCCATCGAGTAGATGTCGGTGCGGTGGTCGAGAGGGTGCTCCTTGACCTGCTGCGGCGACATGTAGGCGGGCGAGCCGATCGCCGAGATCTGCGTCGAGTCGCCCGTGGCGATCAGCGCCGCGCCGAAGTCGGTGATCTTCACGTCGGTCTCGCCCGTATAGAGGATGTTCGCCGGCTTGATGTCGCGGTGGATGATGCCCATCTTGTGCGCGAACTCGAGCGCGCGCGTGCACTTGAACACGATCTCCACCGTCTTCTCGATCGGCAGCAGGCCCTCCGGCGTGCAGTAGCGCTCGAGCGTTCCGCCGGGCACGTACTCCATGACGATGTAGTGCGCCGATTCGTCGGCGACCGCGTCGTAGATCTGGCAGATGTGCGGGTGCTGCAGCTTGCCGGCGAGCGAGGCTTCGGTGACGAACAGCTTGCGGTACAGCTTGCCGCGCTCCGGATCGTTGAACAGCGCTGCCGACACGAGCTTCACGGCGACATCGCGCTCGGCGAACGGGTCGTGGCAGAGATAGACCTCGGAGGTCGCTCCCGAGCCCAGGTGGCGCACCACCGGGTACTTGCCGATCTTCTCCGGCGTCGTCGGTACGGTGACGGCCGACATGTCAGCGGCGGCGCGCGCGTGCGCGCGCGATGGCGGCCTTCACCTGCGCCGGCGCGGTGCCGCCCGGATGATCGCGCGCGTTGACCGAGCCTTCCAGCGTGAGCGCCTTGAAGACGTCCTTGCCGATCTTCTTCGAGAAGCGCTGCAGCGTGCGCAGCGGCAGCCCGGCGAGATCCGCGCCCGCCGCTTCCGCCGCGCGCACCGCGCGCGCCACCGTCTCGTGCGCGTCGCGAAACGGCACGCCCTTGCGCACCAGGTAGTCGGCCAGGTCGGTGGCGGTGGCGTGGCCTTCCAGCGCCGCGGCGCGCATCGCCTTCGCCTGCGGCTGGAGGCCCGCGGCGAGCGCGGCGAACGCCTGCAGGCAGTCCTTCACCGTGTCCACGGTGTCGAACACGGGTTCCTTGTCCTCCTGGTTGTCCTTGTTGTACGCGAGCGGCTGCGCCTTCATGAGCGCGAGCAGGCCCGCGAGGTGGCCGAACACGCGCGCGCTCTTGCCGCGCACGAGCTCCGGCACGTCCGGGTTCTTCTTCTGCGGCATGATCGAGCTGCCGGTGCAGAAGCGGTCGGGGATCCTCACGAACCCGAAGCGCGGGCTCATCCAGAGGATCAGCTCCTCGGCCAGGCGCGACAGGTGCACCATGACCAGCGCCGCGCAGGCGGTGAATTCGATCGCGAAGTCGCGGTCGGAGACGGCGTCCAGCGAGTTCTCCGCGATCGCCTCGAACCCCAGCGCGCGCGCGACCTGCGCGCGGTCGATCGGGAAGCTCGTGCCAGCGAGCGCGGCCGCGCCCAGCGGCAGCACGTTGACGCGGCGCCGGCAGTCGGCCAGGCGCGCGCGGTCGCGCGCGAACATCGCCGCGTAGGCGAGCAGGTGGTGGCCGAAGGTCACCGGCTGCGCGACCTGCAGGTGCGTGAAGCCCGGCATCACGAGCGCCGCATGGCGCGCCGCCTGCGCGAGCAGCGCGTCCTCCAGCGCGGCGAGCCGCCCGTCGATCGCGTCGATCTCGTCGCGCAGCCACAGGCGCAGGTCGGTGGCGACCTGGTCGTTGCGCGAGCGCGCCGTATGCAGGCGCTTGCCGGCGTCGCCCACAAGCTCGGTGAGGCGCCGCTCGACGTTGCCGTGCACGTCCTCGTCCTCGATCTTCCAGTCGAACCGGCCCGCGCGGATCTCGGCGCGGATCGCGGCAAGGCCCTTCTCGATCGCCTTCAGGTCGCCGCGCGCGAGCACGCCGCAGGAGGCGAGCATGCGCGCGTGCGCGAGCGAGCCCGCGACGTCGTGCAGCGCGAGGCGCCGGTCGAACGGCACCGAGGCCGTGAAGCGCTGCACGAAGGCGTCGACGGGCTGGCGGAATCTCCCGGACCAGGTCTTGGCTTTCTCGTGCTTGGACGCGGGCTTGGCCATCGGGAATAGAATGCGGTTTAAGACCGCTCTCTAACGATGGTCAGTATAAGACAAAACGAGTATCCGAACGCGCTCCCGGACTTCCGCAACCTCGGCGTCGTGGCGCGCATCCTGCTGGTCGCGAACCTGCTCGCGCTCGCCGCGGCGCTCGTGCGCGAGGCCGAGCCCGGCCGCGTGCTCGAGGCATTCGTGCAGAGCACCGTGCTCGTGGAGCCGCCGCTGCTCGCGACGCTCGTGCTGCTGCTCGCGGGCGCACCGCTGCTGCGGCGCCTGCCCTGGTGGCGCGGCTGCGCACTCGTGCTTGCGCTCGTGCTCGCGCTCTCGGCGGGCGCGCACGCGCTGCTGGGGGCGATCGCGGGCGTGGGCCTCGTGCGCATGCTCGTGCTCGCCGCGCTCGCGACGGCGCTGGTGCTCGCGTACCTGTGGCTGCACCAGCGCGCCTATTCGCCGGCGCTTGCGGAGGCGCGGCTGCAGGCGCTGCAGGCGCGCATCCGCCCGCATTTCCTCTTCAACAGCCTGAACGCGGTGCTCGCGCTGATGCGCAGCGATCCGAAACGGGCCGAGCGCACGCTCGAGGACCTCGCGGACCTGTTCCGGGCGCTGATGTCCGACGGACGCAACCTGGTGCGCGTCGCCGACGAGATCGGCCTCATCGAACGCTACGCGGCGATCGAGCAGCTGCGCCTGGGCGAGCGCCTGCGCATGTCCTGGGAGCTCGACGAGGCGCCGGTGGACGCGCTGCTGCCGCCGCTCGTGCTGCAGCCGCTGCTGGAGAACGCCATCTACCACGGCGTCGAGCCGGGCACGGGCACGAGCGACGTGCTGGTGCGCGTCGAGCGCCGCGGCAACCGCGTGCACGTGCTGGTCGAGAACCCGGCGCCGCCGCCCGGAGCGCCGCCGCGCCACGGAAACCACCTGGCGCTCGACAACATACGCGAGCGCCTGATGCTGTTCTTCGACGCCGACGCGCGCCTGGAGACGGGCGAGCGCGACGGGCGCTACCGCGTCGAGCTCGAGATGCCGTACCGGGCGGGCCGCGCGTGACCGAGCGAAGGAGCCGCGCTTGAGCGCCCCGTTGCGCGTCTTCATCGCCGACGACGAGGCGCCGGCGCGCGAGCGCATGAAATCGCTGCTCGCGGACATCCGCCCGAGCGTCGCCACCTCGCTCGCGGGCGAGGCGGCAAACGGCCTGGAAGTGATCGAGCGCCTGCCCGCGAGCGGCGCGCAGGTGCTGCTGCTCGACATCCAGATGCCCGGCATGGGCGGCCTGGAGCTCGCGCGGCACCTGGCGGGCCTGCAGAGCGCGCCGGCGATCGTGTTCGTCACCGCGCACGACCGGCACGCCGTGGAGGCCTTCGAGCTGAACGCGCTCGACTACCTCATGAAGCCGGTGCGCGCCGAGCGACTCGCGGCCGCGCTGAAGAAGGCCGCCGCCGCGGGCCCGGCGCCGCGCGAGCGGCTGGAGCGCGCCGGAGAGCAGGCGCATGCGGGCGCGCGCGAGTTCTTCTCGGTGAGCGAGCGCAACCGCATCGTGCTCGTGCCGGTGGGCGAGGTGCTCTACCTCAAGGCCGAGCTGAAGTACGTCACGCTGCGCACGAAGGCGGGAGAGCACCTGATCGAGGAGCCGCTGGTGTCCATCGAGCGGGAGTTCGCCGAGCGCTTCGTGCGCGTGCACCGCAACTGCCTCGTCGCGCGCGGCGCGATCCGCGGCTTCGAGCGCGGCGGCGGCGAGACGGAGGAGGAGCCGCACTGGAACGTGGTGCTCGAGGGGTTGTCCGAGCGGCTGCCGGTGAGCCGGCGCCAGTGGCCGGCGCTGAGGGCGCTGCTGCCGGAGGCGCGCGAATGACACCGGGCACTGCGCACGAGCTGCGGATCGCGACGCGGCGCAGCCGGCTTGCGCTCTGGCAGGCCGAGCATGTGAAGCAGCGCCTGGAGGCGCTGTACGGCGCGCCCGGCGCGTTGCACGGCGGGCTGCGCGTGTCGCTGGTGCCGCTGTCCACGCGCGGCGACGAGTTGCTCGAGGTGTCGCTCGCGAAGGAAGGCGGCAAGGGCCTGTTCGTGAAGGAGCTCGAGGCCGCGCTCGCCGATGGGCGCGCCGACCTCGCCGTGCACTCGATGAAGGACGTGCCGGCGGAGCTGCCGCCGGGCTTCGCGCTCGCCGCGATCCTCGCCCGCGAAGACCCTCGCGACGCCTTCGTGTCCGCGCGCCACGCGAGCCTCTCGGCGCTGCCGGCGGGCGCCGTGGTCGGCACCTCGAGCCTGCGGCGCCAGGCGCAGATCTGCGCACGTCACCCGTCGCTCCAGATCCGCCCGCTGCGCGGCAACGTCGAGACGCGGCTGGCCAAGCTCGACCGCGGCGACTACGCGGGGATCGTGCTCGCGGCGGCGGGCCTGAAGCGCCTCGGGCTCGAGGCGCGCATCCGCGCGCTGCTGCCGGTCGAGGAGAGCCTGCCCGCGGCAGGCCAGGCCGCGCTCGGCATCGAGTGCCTGGCGGCGCGGGCGGACGTGGCGCGCGCGGTCGGTCCGCTCGCCGACGCCGTCTCGAGCGCCTGCGTGCGAGCGGAGCGGGAGGTCAACCGCGCGCTCGGCGGCAGTTGCACGATTCCCCTGGGCGCCTTCGCCGAGCAGGCGGGCGGGCGCCTGCGCCTTCGCGCGCTGGTGGCCGCGCCCGACGGCAAGCGCATCGCGCGCGCCGAAGGCGAGGGCGATGCGCAGAGACCCGAGGAGCTCGGGCTGCGCGTCGCAGCCCTGCTCCGTGAGCGCGGCGCCGCGGAGATCCTGGCGGCGCTCGGCGCGACGTGAAGCCCGATTCGAAGCCGCTTTCGGGCAGGCGCATCGTCATCACGCGGCCGGCGGCGCAGGCCGAGGGCCTCGCGCAGAAGATCCGGGAGGCGGGCGGCGAGCCGCTGTGCGCGCCCGCGATCGAGATCCGTCCGCTCGAGGACGCGGCGCCGTTCCGGGCGCTCGCGCGCCGGCTCGACGAGTTCGATCTCGCGGTCTTCGTCAGCCGCAACGCGGTGAAATGCGCGCTGCAGCTGCTCGCCGGCCGACCCTGGCCGGCGCGCCTGCAGGTCGCCACCGTCGGGCACGGCAGCCGCGAGGAGCTGGAGCGCGCCGGATTCACGGACGTGATCGCACCCGCCGCGCAATCCGACAGCGAGGCGCTGCTCGCTCTGCCCGCCCTTGCGGAGGTGAAGGGGCGGCGCATCGTCATTTTCCGGGGCGACGGCGGCCGCCAGCTGCTCGGCGACGCGCTCGGGAAACGCGGCGCCCTCGTGGAGTACGCGGCCTGCTACCGTCGCGTGCGCCCGACGGGCAAGGGCCTTGCCGCGCTCTGGTCCCGCGGCGTCGACGCGGTGGCGATCTCCTCGGCCGAGGGACTCGCGAACTTCCTCGACATGCTGGGAGAGGACGCGGTGGCGCGGCTCTCGGCCGTCGCGCTGTTCGTGCCGCACGAGCGCGTCGCGCGCGAGGCCGCGCGCCGCGGCCTGCCCGGCGCCATCGTCGCCGGCCCGCGGGACGCGCAGGTCGCGGCGGCGCTGGTTGCATACTTCAGCGGCGCGGGATAAAAACAGCGGCATGAGTGAATCCGAGCCGGGCGGTGCTGCGCCGGAGCCCAGCAGACCTTCGCGCGCGCTGCTCGCCGCGCTGGCGGTGCTTGCCGTCGCGGTCGCCGCGCTCTGGTACGACACGCGCGGCCGCATCGGCGCCACGCAGGAGGAGCTCGCGCGGCGGCTGCGGGAGATCGAGTCCGACAGCCGCACCGCGCGCTCGCTCGGGCGCGAGGCGCAGGAAGGCCTGCGCGCCGAGCAGGCGCGCGTCGCCGCGCTCGAGGCGCGCCTCGCGGAGTCGCAGAGCCAGCAGGTCGCGCTGGAAGCGCTGTACCAGGAGCTCTCGCGCAACCGCGACGAATGGCAGCTTGCGGAGATCGAGCAGGTGCTGGCGATCGCGCAGCAGCAGCTGCAGCTCTCGGGCAACGTGCGCTCGGCGCTGCTCGCGCTGCAGCTCGCCGAGAACCGCCTGTCGCGCGCCGACCGGCCGCAGTTCCTGCCCGTGCGCCGCGCGCTCACGCGCGACATCGAGCGCCTGAAGTCGCTGCCGGCGCTGGACCTGCCCGGGCTGTCGCTCGCGCTCGACCGGCTCGCGGCGTCGGTGGATTCGCTGCCGCTCGCATTCGACGAGCGCGTCGAGCGGCCGGCGGGCGCCAGGCCGGCGCCGGGCGCCGGGGAGAGCGCCCTGGCGCGCCTGGGCGGGGAGGTCTGGCGCGAGCTGCGCCAGCTCGTGGTGGTGCGCCGCATCGACGCGCCCGAGCCGCCGCTGGTGCCGCCGCCGCAGGCCTACTTCCTGCGCGAGAACCTGAAGCTGCGCCTGCTCAACGCGCGCCTGGAGCTGCTCTCGCGCGACGAGGCCGGATACCGCGAGGACCTGCGCACCGCGCAGGCCTGGATCCACCGCTATTTCGATGCGCGCGCGAAGGGCGCGCAGGCTGCGCTCGCGCAGCTCAAGCAGCTCTCGGCCGCCTCGGTAAGCTTCGAGCCGCCCAGCATCGCCGACAGCCTGGAGGCGGTGCGCGGCTTCAAGGCGCGCCGCGACCGCGGCGCATGATCCGCGCGCCGCGGGGTAGCGCATGATTCGAGCGCTGTTCTGGCTCGTCGCCGTGTTCGCCGCGGCGGTGGCGCTCGCGCTCGCCGGGCGCCTGGGCGAGGGCTACGTGCTGTTCGTCTATCCGCCCTGGCGCGTCGAGGTGGCGATGCTGCTGTTCGTGCTCGCCGCGCTGGGCCTGTTCGCCGCGGGCTACGCCGCGGTTCGCCTGCTGGGCCACGCGCTCGCGCTGCCGGAGCAGGTGCGCGCGTACCGCGAGCGCAGGCGGCGGGCGCAGGCGCAGAACGCGCTCGCCGCGGCGCTGCAATGCTATTTCGAGGGCCGCTACGCGCGCGCCGAGAAGGAGGCGGGGCTCGCCTGGGAGGAGGGCGTGGCGCCCGGCATCGCAGCGCTGATCGCGGCGCGCGCAGCGCACCAGATGCGCGAACTCGAGCGCAGCCGGCAGTGGCTGGAGCGC
>DATIYN010000232.1:0-12244 GCA_035517595.1 Burkholderiales bacterium | reverse complement strand
TAGCCCGGCGTGTCGAGCAGGTGGATCCGGTGCGTGCCCGTCGAATGCGCGACCTCGAAGCTCGCGACCGCGAGCTTGAGCGAGTGCTTGAAGGACTTCTCGAGGGGCGTGTAGTCGCAGACCGTGCTGCCGCGCTCGACGCTGCCGGCGGCGGGCAGCGCGCCCGCCGCGGCGAGCAGCGATTCGGCGAGCGACGTCTTGCCCGCGCCCGCCTGGCCCACGAGCGCCAGCGTGCGGATGCGCTTGATCGGGATCTTGCCGTTGGCGCCCGCTGCGGCGCCGGAAGACGTGTTGGACACCCCGGCCTCCTACCGTGGTCTGCGGAGGCCTTTTTTTATACCAGAACTACTTCTTCTTATCCTCTTTTTTCATCAACAGATCGGCGCGCGTGCCGGGGATGTCCCCGAGCTTCTGCTTCGGAATCAGCACGATGTAGGGCGCCAGCGCCCTTTCGCGCGCGAGGCGCTCGGCGAGCTTCTTGGCGCGCGCCTCGGCGTCCTTGCCCTGGCCGGCCTTCGGCTCGCCCGAGACCGCGATGCTCGCGTAGCTCTTGTCGCCTTCCGCCTTGCCGAGCCTGAGCACGTAGGTGAGTCCGTCGAACGTCGTCGCGGTCGCCACCGCCGGCTTGTCGAGCCCCGCGTCCTCGGGCCTGGTCTCCGGCGGCGCCACGTCGGCGATGTCGATCTGGCCGAACGCATAGGCCGCGGCGTTGGCTTTCGTGACGTCGAGCTTCTCGTCGCCGCGCAGGCCGGCAAGCTTCCAGTCCGCGTTGTCGCCCGCGCGCTCGACGCGCCAGGAAGAGCCGTTCGGCGCGCCCGGCGCGCCGCGGAACTCGAGCGACGCGATCTTGTCCGCTGCGATGCCGGCCTTGCTGATCCAGTCGGCGCTCCGGGTGGAGGCCTGCGCGAGCGCGTCGGCGACCACGAAGACGCGCTGGTCGTCGCCGGGCAGCATCACGTAGCGCCCGTCGCCCAGCGCCTTGCCGGGGTCGTCGGGCGCGGTCTTGAAGTACTTGTCGCCCGCCGTGAGGCGCGCGAGCGGCTTGCCGTCGGCGCCGCGGAACTCGATCGAGGTCCCGCCCGCGTCCAGGTGCAGCCGCGCGCGGTCTTTCGCGCCGATCGGCTCGGCCTGGGCGATCTTGAGTTCGATCGCCTTGAGCACGAAGTCGTGCACCTTGTCGAAATCCGCCGGGAAACCGCCGCGCTCGGCGATCGTCCAGCGATCGTCCTTGCGCACGACCGTGAGCACGGACTTGGGCTGCCGGATCACGACCGAGGCGACGTCGGCCGCCTGCAAGCCCCTGAGCAGCGGCTGGCCGAGCAGCGCGGACTCGGCCGGCTTGCGCGACTCCGACTGCTGGCGCACGAGCAGCGCGCCGCCGCCGAGCGCGAGCAGCAACACGATCAGGACGGCAACGGCACGCGCACTCATGCCGGACTCTGCCGTTTTCGCTTGAAGGCAAAGACCAGCAATCCGGCGACGATCACCAGCAGCGGCATCAGCGCGATGTTGGCGACCTTGGTCCAGAACACCAGCGCCTCGGCGTCCTGGCGCAGGTTCTTGCGCACTTCCTTCAGCTCGTGCCGGGTCTCGACGACGCGCTTGCGGAAATTCTCGATCTCCGCCTGCTGCTCGGGCGTCATGATGAGCGCGCCCTTGGCGGCCGCGCCGCGCGCCTTCTGCAGCTGCTGCAGCTTCTCGGTGGTCTTCTGCAGCTCGTCCTCAAGGCCCTTCAGGCGCCCGAAGTACTGCTCCTGCGCGCGCGCCTGCATTTCGCGCACCACCGTAAGCGGCCGGAACGCATCGGCGCGGCTGCGCAGCGTCGAGAGCGCGTCGCCCGAGGCCGCCTGCTCGACGAGGCTCTGCGCGAAGGCGAGGTTGCCATTCGAGGGCACCACGACCTTGCGGCCGAACACGTCCTGCACGTCCACCGCCGCGCCGTCGTTCAGCATGTCGGCGTCGGCGACCAGCACCACCGAGTTCTCGCCGGCGGATTCCTTCAGCCCGGGCTCGGGCTTCTCGTCTTTCCCGTCGCCCTTGGGCTTGCCTTCCGGGAACGCGGTCTTGAACCGGCCGGTGAGCCGCAGCGCGAGCGGCCGCGCCTTGTTGTCGGGCTGGAAGCCCTTGGTCGCCGCGTCGCCCGAGGCGGTCGCCACGATGTCGTCGACCATCATCGAGTTGGGCGAGCTCTTCAGGAGCTCCGTCACCTTGAGCCCTTCGACCGGCTTCACGTCAAAGGCGCCGCCGAACGCGTAGAGCAGCGTCTCGACCTGGCTCGTCGCCACCTCGTCGCGGTCCAGCGCGGTGCGATTCAACGTGAGCACCGTAGGCGTATAGCGCTGGCCGGCGCCCGAGGCGTAGACCATGTCGGCGACCACCTTGCCCGGATTCATGTTCACGCCCCAGGCCTTGAAGAGCCGCGGCAGGGACGAGCTCGTGCCGCCGCCGCCGATGCCGGGCATCGGGCTGGGCTGCTGGTCGAAGAAGGCGTAGGGGTCGACGAAGGCGATGAGCTTGCCGCCGCGCAGCACGAACTGGTCGAGCGCGTACTCGGTGGCTTCCGGCAGGTCGCGCGGATGGATGACCAGCAAGGTCCGGATCGCCGGATCGATCGACTCGGCGAGCAGGGGAACCTGCCGCACGTCGAAGTCGCGCTTGAGCTCGCTGGCGAGCACCCAGGGCTCGGAGCTCTGCCGCGTCATCGGGTTGAACTTCTCGCCCAGCACCGGCAGCGCCGACAGCAGGCCCAGCACCGGGCGCTCGGCGCTGCCGACGCGCGCGATCGCGCGCGCGAGGTCGTACTCGAGCAGGCGCTCGCGCTGCAGCGACACCACCGGCAGCACCTGCCGGCGGTCCAGCTGGCTCACGACGATGCCGAGGTAGAACTGATCCCCGGAAACCAGCTGCTGCGCCTCGACGCCGTCGTCCTGCGCGCGCTCCTCGTCCTCGCTGTCGGGCTTGGGGTTGTAGGTCTCGACGACCAGGTTGCTGCCGGCGACGGCCTTGAACTCGCCGGCCATGTCCTCGACGCGGCGCGCGAAGCTGCGCAGCTGCACGGGCACGGCGTCGCCCTCCGAGATGTACAGGCGCAGCCGGATCGGCGCGTCCAGGCCGCGCAGGATCTTCTTGGTGCCCTCGGAGAGCGTGTAGATCTTGCCCTCGGTCAGGTCCACGCGCGGCGCGCGCAGCGCGAGCAGGTAGTAGGCCGCCACGAGGATCAGGAACAGGGCGGCGAGCCCGATCGCCGAATACGCCACCGTCTCGTGCTTCTTGAGGAAGGCGTTCATCGGTTGCGCAGGATCACGCCGGTGGCGAACAGCGAGAAGCCGATCACCGCGAGGAAGAAATACAGGTCGCGCGCGTCGATCACCCCCCGTTCGAAGCCGTCGAAGTGCGTGACCACCGAGAACGCGGCGACCGCGTCGACGAGCGCGGGGCTCGCCCAGCGCGCCATCAGGTCCGTCACCGGATTGAAGCCCGCGAGGATGAGGAACAGGCAGGCGACCACCGACAGGATGAACGCGACGACCTGGTTGCGCGTGAGCGCCGAAGTCGCGCAGGTGACCGCGAGGTAGGCACCCGCGAGCAGCAGGCTGCCGAGGTAGCCGGCGAAGATCGCGCCGTTGTCCGGCGCGCCGAGCACGTTCACCGTGACCACCACCGGGAAGGTGAGCGCGAGCGCGAGCGCGATGAAGATCCAGGAGGCGAGGAACTTGCCGGCGATCGCCTGCCAGGGCGTGATCGGCAGCGTGAACAGCAGCTCCAGCGTGCCCGAGCGCCGCTCCTCGGCCCACAGCCGCATGCCCGCCGCCGGCACGAGCACGAGGTACAGCCAGGGATGCCAGCCGAAGAAGGCGCCCAGGCTCGCCTCGCCGCGCTCGAAGAACTGGCCGGCGGTGAAGGTGAAGAAACCGGTGAGGAGCAGGAAGATGACGAGGAACACGTAGGCCACCGGCGAGGCGAAGTAGCTCGCGAGCTCGCGCTTGGCGATCACCCAGGCGTGTCTCATGGCTTCGCCGTGTCGGAGGTGGTCAGGCGGCGGAACACCTCGTCGAGCGGTCGACCGAGCTCATCGGGCGTGCCCTGCGCGACGACGCGGCCGCGGTCGATGATGATGGCGCGCGTGCAGGCGGCGTCCACTTCCTCCAGAATGTGAGTGGAAAAAACAACCGCCTTGCTTTTTCCGAGTTCCCGGATGAGGTTCCTCACCTCGTGCTTCTGGTTCGGGTCCAGGCCGTCGGTCGGCTCGTCCAGCACCAGCACCTCCGGGTCGTGGATCAGCGCCTGCGCGAGGCAGGTGCGATGGCGGTAGCCCTTGGAGAGCGTGTCGATCGACTGGTGCAGCACCGAGGCGAGGAAGCAGCGCTCGACGGCGCTCGCGATCGCGCGCTTTTTCGCGTCGCCCGAGAGGCCGCGCATCTCGGCCGCGAAGGCGAGGAAGCCGTGCACGGTCATGTCCGTGTAGGCGGCGGCGTTCTCGGGCAAGTAGCCGATCAGGCGCTTGGCCTCGAGCGGCGCCTCGGCGAGGTCGTGCCCGCCCACGCTGACGCGTCCGGCGTCCGGCGCGTAGTAGCCGGTGATCATGCGCATGGTGGTGGACTTGCCCGAGCCGTTGGGGCCGAGAAAGCCCACGACCTCGCCGCGCTCTACGTTGAACGAGATGCCGTCCACGGCGCGCTTGGCGCCGAAATACTTCACCAGGTTCTCGATCCTGATCATGGGGGTCCGTCTTGCGGGGGCGCATTATGACGCAAAACGCGGTCCCGCCATTAGAATGCGCGGATCCCGGGAGGTTCCATGAGAACGATCGCCGCGTTGCTCCTTTCCCTATGCTTGCTGCCGGCTTACGGCCAGCCGTACCCGACGAAGCCGGTGCGCATCATCGTGCCCTTCGCCCCGGGCGGCGGCTCGGACTTCATCGGCCGCTTCATCGCGCAGAAGCTCTCGGCGACGCTCGGCAACCAGGTCATCGTGGAGAACAAGCCGGGCGCGGGCGGGGTGATCGGCATCGAGCAGGGCGTCAAGTCCGCGCCCGACGGCTACACGCTCGTGCTCATCGCCTCGAGCTATACGGTGAACCCGAGCGTCTACAAGCTCAATTTCGACCCGGTCGCGGACATCACCCCGGTCGTGCAGATTTCGCAGGGACCGCTGCTCGTCGTGGTCAATCCGTCCGTGCAGGCGAAGACGGCCAAGGAACTCATCGCGCTGGCGAAGGCCAGGCCCGGCGAGCTTAACTTCGCCTCGCCGGGTCAGGGCAGCGTGATCCACATGGCCACCGAGTACTTCGACCACATGGCCGGCATCAAGATGAACCACATTCCTTACAAGGGCACGGGCCCGGCGCTCACCGACACCATCGCCGGCCAGACGCAGGTGCTCTTCAGCAGCACCGCGACCGCGCTGCCGCACGTGAAGAGCGGCAAGCTGAAGGCCATCGGCGTGACGACTGCGAAGCGCATCCCGGCGCTGCCCGAGGTGCCCACGGTCAAGGAATCCGGGCTGCCCGGCTACGAGGTCGTCCTGTGGCACGGCCTGATCGGGCCGAAAGGCCTGCCGAGGGAGATCGTCGCCCGGATTTCGGGCGAAGTGAACAAGGCCCTCAGGCTCAAGGAGACCGACGATCAGCTGCAGAACGACGGCGTCTCGGCCGCCGGCGGCACGCCCGAGCAGTTCGGCGCGACGATCAAGAAGGAGATCGGAGTCTGGAAGAAGGTCGCCGCCGACGCCGGCGTGAAGGCGGAATGAGCCGCGCCTGACGCGGTGGCCGGGCTCAGGAAGCGCGACTACACGCCCGGCGCGCGCGGCGCGCTGGACGGCGTTCGCGTGATCGACCTCTCGCGCCTCGTCGCGGGCAACACGCTCACGCAGCTGCTGGGGGATTTCGGCGCCGAGGTGGTGAAGGTCGAGCCGCCGGCGGGCGACACGCTGCGCGCCTGGCAGACGCAGGGCGTCGCCACCGACTGGAAGCTGTACGCGCGCAACAAGAAAAGCCTCTGCCTCGACCTGAAGAAGACCGAGGCGCGCGCGCTGCTGCTGAGGCTCGTGCCCTCGGCGGCGATCTTCGTGGAGAGCTTCCGCCCGGGCACGCTCGAGGCGATGGAGCTCGCGCCCGAGCGCCTGCGGTCGGCCAACCCGAAGCTCGTGGTCGTGCGCGTCTCGGGCTGGGGGCAGGACGGGCCCTACCGCCGGCGCCCGGGCTTCGGCACGCTGATCGAAGGCCTGTCCGGCTTCGCCTCGATGAACGGTTTCGCCGATCGCGAGCCCGTGCTGCCGCCGATGTACCTCGCCGACACCATCGCGGGCCTGAACGGCGCCGCCGCGGCGCTGATCGCATTGCGCGCGGCGGAGAAGACGGGCCAGGGCCAGGTGATCGACCTGCCGCTGCTCGACCCGCTGTTCGTCACGCTCGGGCCGCAGGCCGCCAACTACCGGCTCACGGGAAAGATCAAGCCGCGGACCGGAAGCCGCTCCACCAACTCGGGGCCGCGCAACGCCTACCGCTGCAAGGACGGCCGGTACGTAGGCCTGTCGGCCTCCACGCAGAAGATGGCCGAGCGCGTCCTGCGCTCGATCGGGCGTCCCGAGCTCGTCGACGATCCGCGCTACCGGACGAACGCCGCGCGCGTGAAGCACGCCGAGGAGCTGGACGCGCTCATCGGCGCGGTCATCGCCGAGCGCACGCAGGCGGAGAACGTCGCCTTCTTCGAGCAGGCCGAGGTCACGATCGGCCCGATCTACGACGTCACCCAGATCCTCGAGGACCCGCACGTGATCGAGCGCGAGATCCTCGCCGACTACCCGGACGCCGACATGGGCTCGTTCCCGATGCACCACGTCGTGCCGCGGCTGTCGGGCACGCCCGGATCGATCCGCACGCCCGCGCCGAGGCTGGGCGAGCATAGCGTGGAAATATTGAAATCGCTCGGCTTGAAGGACACCGAAATAAAAGCGTTGAGAGCGAAAGGCGTGGTGGCCGGTGAAACCTGACCTGCCCGTCTGGCGTTCGCTCATGTACGTGCCGGTGAACGTCGAGAAGTATGTCGAGAAGGCGCACACGCGCGGCGCGGACTGCATCCAGCTCGACCTGGAGGACAGCGTGCCCGCGGCGCAGAAGGACGCCGCGCGCAGGCTCGTGCCGGCGGCCGCGGCGCGCGTGCGCCGCGGCGGCGCCGACGTGGTTGTTCGGATCAATAGCCCTTTCGAAGTTTCGAAGAAGGATTTGCCTTTCTGCATTTCGGAACAGGTCGATGGAATCGCGTTGACGAAGACCGAAAGCGCAGAGCACGTGAGAAGGATCGACGACTTCATCTCGGATCTGGAGGCAAGAGGCGGTCTGCCGCCGGGACGGATCCGGCTGATCGCGATGATCGAGACACCGGCCGCCTTCTTCCGGATGCCGGCGATCGCCGCGGCGAGCGCGCGCCTCGCGGCGATGAACATCGGCGGCGAGGACTTCGCGCTGGAGACCGGCATGGAGCCGACCGAAGAGACGCTGCTCATGCCGAAGCAGCAGATGGTCTTCGCCGCGCGCGCCGCGGGCATCCTGCCGCTGGGATTCATTGCGAGCGTCGCCGCGTTCGGCGACTGGGAGGCCTTCGGCCGCATGGTGCGCCGCTCGCGCCGGTTCGGCTTCATGGGCGCGGGCTGCATCCATCCGGGCCAGGTGCCGATCGTCAACCGCGAATACTCGCCCTCGGCCGAGGAGGCCGCCTACGCGCGCCGGGTCCTCGAGGAGAACGCGAAGGCCGAAGCCGCGGGACGGGCCTCGTTCGCGATCGACGGCAAGATGATCGACGTGCCGGTGGTCGAGCGCGCGCGCCGGCTGCTCGCGCGCCTCGCCGCGATCGAGGCCCGGGAGGCGAAAAAGCGCGCGGCCGCGGTGTAAAATTCGCGCAGCGTTTCATCGAACCGATCCCCATGGACAAATCCCTGCTCGCGAAGACGGCGGCCGCCATGGTCGCCCGAGGCCGGGGCGTGCTCGCCGCCGACGAATCCGCCGGCACCTGCGAGACGCGCTTCAAGACCATCCACACGCCGTGCACCGAGGAGAGCCGCCGCGCCTACCGCGGGCTGCTGTTCACGACGCCGGGCGCGGAGAAGTTCATCTCGGGCGTGATCCTGTTCGACGAGACCACGCGCCAGAAGACCGAGGACGGCGTGCTGTTCCCGGACTACCTCGCGAGGAAGGGAATCCTGCCCGGCATCAAGGTGGACACGGGCGCGAAGGCGCTCGCGCTCTGCCCCGGCGAGAAGGTGACCGAGGGCCTGGACGGTCTGCGCGAGCGGCTGGCGGGCTACTTCAAGGCCGGCTGCCGCTTCGCCAAGTGGCGCGCGGTGATCACGATCGGCGAGGGCATCCCCACGCACGCCTGCCTCTACGCCAATGCGCACGCGCTCGCGCGCTACGCAGCGCTCTGCCAGGAAGCTTCGATCGTGCCGATGATCGAGCCCGAAGTGCTGCTCGACGGCGACCATTCGATCGAGCGTTGCGAGGAGGTGACCGAGGCGACGCTGCGCGCGACCTATGCCGCGATGGCGGCGCACAACGTCTCCTTCGAGCACCTGATCCTGAAGACGAGCATGGTGGTCTCGGGGAAGAACAACGCGCGCCAGGCGGGCGTGGACGAGGTCGCCGAGCGCACGGTGCGCGTGCTCAAGCGGACGGTGCCCGCGGCGCAGCCGGGCATCGTGTTCCTCTCGGGCGGGCAGTCCGATGTGTCCGCGACCGCGCACCTGAACGCGATGGCGGCGATGAAGACCCTGCCATGGCCGCTCACGTTCTCGTACTCGCGCGCGCTGCAGAACCCGGCGCTCGGCGCGTGGAGGGGTCAACAGGCGAACGTCGCCGCGGCGCAGCGCGCCTTCTACCACCGCGCGCACATGAACGGCCTGGCCGCCGAGGGCAAGTGGAAGCCGGAGCTGGAGAAGCAGGCGGCCTGATGTCGCGCCACGAATCCGGCCCGCTGTTTGAATCCGACCTGCGCAGCCTCAAGCGCATCGCCAAGGGCAAGGTGCGCGACATCTACGCGGTCGACGGCGACAAGATGATGATCGTCGTCTCCGACCGGCTGTCGGCGTTCGACGTGGTGCTGCCCGACCCGATCCCCGACAAGGGCCGCGTGCTCACCGAGCTCGCGAACTTCTGGTTCGACAAGCTCCGGGACGTGGTGCCGAACCACCTCACCGGCATCGATCCGGAGTCGGTGGTGAAGGGCGAGGAGGAGAAGGCGCAGGTGCGGGGCCGCGCAATCGTGGTGAAGAAGCTCAAGCCGCTGCCGATCGAAGCGGTGGTGCGCGGCTACATCATCGGCTCGGGCTGGAAGGATTACCAGGCGACCGGGAGGATCTGCGGCATCGAGCTGCCAAAGGGGCTGAAGCAGGCGCAGAAGCTGCCCGCGCCCATCTTCACGCCGGCCACGAAGGCGGAGAGCGGCCACGACGAGAATATTTCCTTCGAGCGCATGGCGCAGATCGTCGGCAAGGACGTCGCGCAGAAAGTGAAGGACATCAGCATCCGCCTCTACCAGGAGGCGTCCGAGTTCGCGGCGATGAAAGGCATCATCATCGCCGACACCAAGTTCGAGTTCGGCCTGGACGACAAGGGCAACGTGGTGCTGATCGACGAAGTGCTGACGGCCGACTCGTCGCGTTTCTGGCCGGCGGACCAGTACCGCGTCGGCATCTCGCCGCCGTCCTACGACAAGCAGTTCGTGCGCGACTACCTCGAGACGCTCGACTGGGACAAGACGCCGCCGGCGCCCAGGCTCCCCGCCGACGTCATCGCCCGCACTTCGGCGAAGTACCGCGAGGCGCTCGAGAAGCTCGCCGGAAAGAAGCTCCAATGAAAGCGCCGCATCCTCCCGCCGTCGGCATCGTCATGGGCTCCACCTCGGACTGGGAGACCATGAAGGCCGCCGCCAAGGTCCTCGAGGAGTTCGGCGTCGCCTACGAGGCGAAGGCGATGTCGGCGCATCGCACGCCCAAGGCAGTCGCTGCCTGGGCCGAAGGCGCGCAGAAGGCGGGCATGAAGGCGATCATCGCCGCCGCGGGCGGCGCGGCGCACCTCGCCGGCGTTGTCGCGGCGCATACGACGCTGCCGGTGCTCGGCGTGCCGATGCCCTCGAAGCATCTCGGCGGCCTGGATTCGCTGCTGTCGACGGTGCAGATGCCGAAGGGCATCCCGGTCGCAACCTTCGCGATCGGCGAGGCGGGCGCGGCGAACGCCGCTTTGTTCGCGGTTGCGCTGCTCGCTCTGTCCGATGCTTCTCTCGAGAGCAAGTTGAAAGACTTCAGGACAAAGCAGACCGAAGCGGTGCTGAAAGCGCCACCGCTCAAGCTTTGAGCCCCGAGATCCGCCGCGCCGCGGAAATCCTGCGCGCGGGCGGATTGGTCGCATTTCCCACGGAAACGGTGTACGGCCTGGGCGCCGACGCGTCCAGCGCCGCGGCGGTCGCGCGCCTGTACGCGGCCAAGGGCCGGCCTGCCGACCACCCGGTGATCCTCCATTTCGCCACCGCGGAGGCGGCTTTTTCCTTTGCCAGGGAAATCCCTCCCGAGGCGCGCGAGCTCGCCGGGCGCTTCTGGCCGGGTCCGCTGACGCTGGTGCTCAGGCGCTCGCAGAAGGCGAAAGACTTCGTCACCGGCGGGCAGGACAGCGTCGGCCTGCGCGTGCCTTCGCACCCGGTCGCGCAGGCGCTGCTGCGCGAGTTCGGCGATGCGGTGGCCGCGCCGTCCGCGAACGAGTTCGGCAACCTGAGCCCCACCACCGCGCAGCACGTGCGCGCCGACCTCGCGGACAAGGTGGATCTCGTGCTCGAGGGCGGGCCGAGCGAAGTCGGCATCGAGTCGACGATCGTGGATCTCTCCGGAGCGGAAGTGATCCTGCTGCGACCGGGCAGAATTTCTCGGGACGACATCGAAAAGCTTCTCGATGTGAAAGTCAAGAGCGCGGACAGATCGTCGCCGCGCCACTCCGGTGGCCTGGAGCGGCACTACGCGCCGAAGACCCCGGCGCGCCTGGTCGCATCGCATGCGCTCGATGCGGAGATCGCCCGGCGCGGGCTCGACGTCGCGGTGCTCGCCTTCTCGAAGCCCGACGAGCGCGTGGACACCTGGATCCGCATGCCGAAGGATCCGAAGGCCTTCGCGCAGCGCCTGTACGCCGCGCTGCGCGAGCTCGACGATGCGGGCTGCGGCGCTATACTCATCGAATCGCCGCCCGACACCGCCGAATGGGACGCCGTCCGCGACCGACTCCAGCGCGCAAGCCGCTAGGCTTCGCGCTCCTGCGGGCGCGCCCGCCGCTCGCTTCGATGCTGCTGTCGCTGCTGGTCGCGGGCTGCAACCACTCGTACGTGCAGGTTTCCTCCGGCGCTTCGCTGCCGCCCGGGCCGCCGCCCGCCGGCGGCTCGGTGAGCGTCACCGGCACCTCGGCGCTCGGCGCGCTGCTCGGGCTCGGCTTCGCGAGCTACGCCATTTCCGGCGGAACGCCGTTCTACGCGCCGCCGCCGATGGATCCGCAGCGCCGCGTGATCGAGCAGGACTGCACCAAGCCGATCGCCGACCCGGGCGCGAACCTGCGCTGCCGCTGAGCTAGAGCCGCTGCGGGCCGGGCCTGCCGTCCTCGACGGCGAAGCGCGCGAGCACCTCGGCGCGCGAATCGGGCTTCTTCACGGTTTCCAGGCCCACGAGCTCCGCGACGAGCCGGCCGCCCGCGATGCTCGCGCGCACGTAGCCGCGGCGGTCGCTGCGCGCGTACTTCATGTGCGGGTTCCCGGGCAGCAGCGCGTTCACCATCTCCTGCGCGGCGCCCTGCGAGGTGATCGAGGTGCCGCAGAATTCGCTCGCCACCACGGGCGACTTCGGGTCGTCGTAGTCGGGCTTGAGGTCCGCGACCCAGTTCATGTGCACGTCGCCGCCGATCACCACGGGATTCGCGAGCCTGCGCGCGGCGATCGACTCGAGCAGCTTGCGGCGCGCGGCCGGGTAGCCGTCCCAGCCGTCGGTCCAGACACGCGGCCCGTCGCCGGGCTTGCGGTCCAGGCGCGCCATCAGCGTCTGCTGCGCGACGATGTTCCAGCCGGCCTTCGATCCGGCGAAGGCGCGATCGAGCCACGCTTCCTGGGCGGCGCCGAGCATGGTGCGCGAAGGATCCGCGAGCGCGGGGCAACTCTCGGCGTCGAGCACCGTGGATCCGCCCTTCTTCGAGGGACAAACCTGCGGCGCGCGGTACTGGCGGTCG
>DATIYN010000231.1:0-3403 GCA_035517595.1 Burkholderiales bacterium | reverse complement strand
GCGGTACCAGTCCTTCAGGTTGCCGGTATTGTTGTCCCAACCGCTGATGTCGACCTGCAGTTTGCTCGCTACCGCGGAAACGCCCGGCCGATACACGACCGGGATCACCGCTTGGTCGCCGCACGCCAGATCGTTCATGCGGATGAATAGCGCGGCGCGCTTGACCGGGTCGAGCTCGCTCTCGGCCGCACGGAAGGTCTTGTCGTAGTCTTCACTGGTCCAGCGCGTGATGTTGCGCCCCTGCCACTTGTTCTCCTTGCTCGCCGCTTCCCAGGACGCGAACTGGTTCATGAAGCGCTCGGGGTCCGGCTGCGGCATGGTCGTGGTGTACATCTGCAGGTCGGCGTAGAACTTGGTGTACGTGTCCGGGTTGGCGACGTCCGACGAGAAGTACACCGAAGCGGTTACCGCCTTCACTTCGATGTCGATGCCGGCCTTCTGGCAGGCCTGCTTGAAGATCGCCTGGCACTTCTGCCGCGGCTGGTTGATCGAGGTCTGGAACACGAAGTGCAGCTTCCTGCCGTCCTTGGCGCGCACGCCGTCGGCGCCGCGCTTCCAGCCCGCCTGTTCGAGCAGCGCGTTCGCCTTGTCGACGTTGAATTCCCACTTCGTGTTCTTCGAGCGATAGCGTTCAGGGTTGTTGAGGAAGTTCGCGGTGGCAAGGCCCGTGCGCCCGTAGATGTTGTCCTCGATGGCCTTGCGGTCCACCAGCAGGTTGAGCGCCTGCCGGACCGCCGCCTCGACGAGGATCGGGTGGGTCGTCTTGAGGCTCGAGCGCTCGCCATCCACCTCCTTCCAGGGATCGGTGAAGTTCAGCTGCATGTGCTCGATGTTGGCGCCGGGCGTGATGACCGCGCGTCCCTTGCCGCCCGCTTCCAGGCGCTTCAGGATCTCGTCCTCGACCTGCAGGTTCCACGCGTAGTCGTATTCGCCCGTCTGCAGCACCGCGCGCGCGGCCGACACGGCGTCGCCGCCGCCCTTGAACTCGATGGCGTCGAAATGCGGGCGCGTGGGCAGGTGGTAGGTCGGGTTCAACTGCCCGCGCACGATGTCGCCGGGCCTGAAATCGACGAAGCGGTAGGGGCCGGTGCCCACGGGCTTGAGATTCGCGGGCGCCTCGCGCGACTTGGCGCCGCGGAAGCCCTCGAAGAGGTGCTTGGGAATGATCATGCCCTGCGTCGCGACGAACGGGTCGGCCCAGTAGGGCGTCGGCTTGTTGAACAGGACGCGCACCGTGTGGCTGTCGATCTTCTCGACCTTGATGTCCTTGTAGCTGCCGCTGGTGGTCGCGGCGGTCGCCGGATCGGCCGCGAATTCCCAGTTGAAGACCACGTCGTCCGCCGAGAAGGGCCGGCCGTCGTGCCACTGCACGTCGCGCTTGAGCTTCCAGGTGACCGAGCGGCCGTCGCGCGCGAGGCCGCCGTTCTCCACGCTCGGCACCTCCGCGGCCAGCATCGGCACGAGATTGCCTTCCTGGTCCCAGCCCGCGAGGGGCTCGTAGAAGATGCGCGATGCTTCCTGGTCCTTGGTACCCACCGCGAAATGGGGGTTGAGCAGCGTCGCCGCCTGCCACCACAACACTTTCAGCGTCCCGCCGCCCCCGCGACGCGCGGGCTTGTAGTCCGATTTCGGCTGCGCCTGCGCGACGCCCGCCCAGCCCAGCAGTTGAGCCGCCATCGGCGCCGTCAGGCCCAGGCCTGCCAGGGTCCGAATGAATCGGCGGCGCCCGAGCCGCCCTGCCTTCACGCGCGCGATGAGAGCGCGCAGCTCCTTTTCGTCCATCGGAATCCCTCCTCAAGAATTCACCGACGCCCGGCGGTTGCTATATTAAGTGCATTGCGTATCGAATAGTCGCCATGCCCCACGTAAAAGGCAGGATCGTGCTGCCCGCGATGGCCCCGGGAACCGGTCGCAGCATCGCCTGGCACCGCTTCGGCAAGGCGGGGGCTCGGCCCAAGGCCTACCTGCAGGCCGCGATACATGCCAACGAGCTGCCGGGGGCGATGGCGCTGCACCACCTGATGCCGATGCTCGCCGAGGCGGACCGGCGCGGGCGCATGCGGGGCGAGGTCGTGGTCGTGCCGACGGTGAATCCGATCGGACTCGGCCAGCTCGTGGGCAACAATCACCTCGGCCGCTACGAATTCCTCGGCCGCGAGAATTTCAACCGCAACTGGCCCGACCTTTCCGCGGCGATCGCCGAGCGGGTCGGCGCGCGGCTCGGACGCGATGCGGAACGCAACGTCGCCCTGATCCGCAAGGCGGCGCTCGCGGCGCTCGCGGCGATGAAGCCCGCGACCGAGCTGCAGACGCTGCGCGTGGAGACCCTGAAGCTCGCAGTGGACGCCGACATCGCCCTCGACCTGCACTGCGACGCGGAGGCCGTGCTGCACCTGTTCATTTCGCGGCGCGACTGGCCCGGGGGCGCGCAGGCGCTCGCGGCCGACCTCGGCGCCGCGGCCACGCTGTACAACGAGCCCTTTCCCGAGGCGCCCACGTTCTCGGGCGTCAACAGCGCGCTCTGGGCGCGCCTTGCCCTGCGCTTCCCCTCGGCGCGCGTGCCGCAGGCCTGCCTCGCGGCGACCGTGGAGTACCGAAGCCAGCATGAAGTCAGCCACGCCCTGGGCCAGGCGGATGCGCGCAACCTTTTTCGCTTTCTCGTGCGGCGGAGAGTGATCGCCGGTCGCGCGGGCGCACTGCCGCGGCTGAAGGCGCAGGCGACGCCGATCGGCGGCATGGACGTGGGCTATGCGCCGCGCACCGGAATCCTCGTCTACCACCTGCCGAAGGGTGCGCGCGTGCGCCAGGGGATGCCCGTGTGCGAGATCATCGATCCGGCGGATGCGCGCGGCCCGAAGGCGCGCTTGCAGGTAGCCGCGCGCACCGACGGCATCCTGTTCAGCCGCAAGCCGGACGGCAGGCTCGCCTGGCCGGGCGCCGTGCTGTTCCGGATCGCCGGATCGCGGGTGCTCGCCCACCGCCAGGGCATGAGCGGACTCGATGACTGAGCCGGCGGCAACGGTTGCCGGGCTGCGGAGCGTCGACCTCGGCGTGACCGACGTCGCCGCGCAGGCGCGCTTCTACACCGATGTCTGGAATCTCGCCGTGGTCGCCGAACGCGACGGCTCGGTCTACCTGCGCGCCAGCGGCGGCCACCATCACGTCCTCGCGCTGCATCCGCGGCCGCAACCGGCCCTGCTGCGCGTCGACCTGGCCGCTGCCGATCGCGGCGCCGTAGAGGCGCTGCACCGGCGCGTCTTGCGGATGGGCGTCGCGGGCGTGCAGCCGCCCGCGGCCGTGGACGAGCCCGGCGGCGGCTACGCGTTCGCCTTCGCCGATCCCGAAGGCCGCGTGCTGCGCGTGATCGCCGGCGACGAGCGCCATGCCGACGCGGCCCTCGTGG
>DATIYN010000230.1:0-19995 GCA_035517595.1 Burkholderiales bacterium | reverse complement strand
GTTCGTGCGCTGGGGCTCGGGGCGAGTTGATCATTGCGGTGCTGGAGCACAGCCATTTCGCCGATCGGCGCGTATGCTCTGTTGATTGCGGTAGCGAACACCCGAGAGGGCGCCGTGTCCGACGAGTCGGCAAGGATCAATGCGCGGATTGACGAGCTCACGAAGGAGGTTTCGGACCTTCGGCACGGGTACCTGATCGTCAACAAGCGCTACACCGAAGCGCTCGGGGCGCTGAAGACGCTGACGAACAATGCCAAGGAGGCCGCGCAGCGGGCGGCGCTTGCCGCGCAGAAAGCCGGGCTGGCTTCACAAAATGCAGCGACCGCATCCAAGGTATCGGCGCTCCAGGCGGTCGTAGAAGCAGCGGAAGCGTCGGCGGAGGCCGCAGCGGCTTCGGCCGAAGCGGCGACGGAAGCTGCGGCCTCGGCCGCAGCGGCGGCGGCGGCCGCGACGGCCGCGGCCGCGCATCAGGCCGAAGAAACCTCCCTGCAGGCGGCGGCCCATGCCGCCGCCGCGGCGAAGTTGGCGGCCGAGGTTGCCGCCGAGGCCGTCAAGCTGGCGCACGAGGCGGCGGAGGCGGCGAGGAAGGCAAGGAAATAGGGCGCCACCCTGCCCTGCGCCAGGCGCGCGATCTACTCGCGCGCGTGCAAGTGCCTGGTTCTTTGCACGGGGAAGTTCTGGCAGTTCAGCGTAAGTCCGGCCCGCTTCATGAGCGCGATCGCGGGCGGGATCTCCTCGCGCAGCACCGAGAGCCGGTTGAAGAAGAAGCCGTCGTCGATGCATTGCAGCTCGGTGCCGCCGTTGGCGAACCGCTGGTTGCGCAGATTGATCGTCAGCAAGGTCAACGGCTCGCCGTCGGCCAGACTCGAGAAGATGCTGCAGTGGCGCGACAGGGCGGCCGCCACGAGATCGAGATCGCTCCGGTAGCTGAGGAGCGGCACCGTCTGGTCGGCGCCTTCGTGAAGTCTCCGGAAGGCGAAGGCCGCGGCGACCGGCAGCGGCACCTGGCGATCGCGACTGCCCTGCCACACGGCATCGATTCGCGCGCCTTCTTCCGCAAGATTCACGACTCGATTGGGCATCGCTACCCTCCCCGTCGACCGAGTCTACGCCCGGGTTCAGGCGATCGGGTGCTCGAAATGCGCCTCGCCCGCCAGGGCTATCCGCCGTTGGAATGGCGCTTGCTCCAGACGCTGAGCCCGCGCAGAAAAACAGAGCCCTCGGCAGGGCGCATCCCTGCCGAGGGCGAAGGAACGGCTCCGGGGCAATGAGGAGAATTGGAGGAGTCCCGGAGCCGGGATCGCCATCCTGCCCCTCGGAAGTTGCGGTTTTGTGGCACCCTGCCCTCACTTGGCGTGCCGCCCGGGCTATCCTGAACCATGATGTTCGCGCTTCCGGAGCTCATCGAGCGCTACCGGATGAAGATCACGGGCGTGGTGCACGCCGGCGCGCACGTCGGCCAGGAGGCCGAGGACTACGAGGCCTGCGGCATCGAGCAGGTGCTCTGGATCGACGCGAATCCGGAGATGATGCCGTACCTCAACGAGCGCGTGTACCCGCTCGGCCATGTGACGGTCTGCGCCTGCATCGGCGCGCGGAACGGCGTCGAGGTGGACTTCCACTTCTCCAACTCGGCCGACGGCAGCAATTTCGGCGTCTCGTCCTCGGTGCTGCCGCTCGGCACGCACGCCGCGACGCATCCCGAAGTCCGCTACATCGGCGAGCGCAAGATGGTCACGCAGACGCTCGCCGCGCTGGTCGAGGCGAATTGGCCCTGGCCCGGCCGGCCCAATTTCCTCAACATGGACCTGCAGGGCTACGAGCTCGAGTGCCTCAAGGGCGCCGAGCCGATCCTCGGCTGGTTCGACTGGATCTACACGGAGGTCAACGAGGACGAGCTGTACGCCGGCTGCGCGCTGTTGCCGGAGCTTTCGAACTGGCTGGCCGAACGCGGCTTCGGCCTGCGCGAGAAGCGGCTCTACGGCGCGCAGACGCGCGACGCGAAGAACCAGAAATGGTTCGGCTGGGGCGACGCCTTCTTCGTGCGCGAGCGCCCGGCGCGCTAGGGCCCGGCGACGTTCCGCAGGCGCTGTCAGGCCCGGGCGATCTTCCAGTAGGTCACGACGCGTCCCGCGAAGTAGCCGCTCGAGAAGCCGTAGGCCGCGCCGACGATGGCGGCGAACCAGTCCGTGTCGCGCAGCGAGGGGTCCCTGGCCAGCGCGACATTGATCGCGTAGCGGGTGAAGAAGATCACCATGATGAACGCGAGCGGCGTCCAGCTGGCGGGGATCGCGAACTTGCCCGTGTCCGGCGCGTAGGTCACGCCGCGCGGGATCCGCAGGCGGCTGACCAGCGCCGCGACCAGGACCAGGACGAGCACCCACGCCGCGATGGCGATCGGGTGGGCCTGGAATGCCGAGATCACGCCGTAGAGCGCGAGTCCCATCAGCGCGAGGGGCAGCACGAGCACGCGCCGCTTCGTGGCGGTGCGGGGCCGCGCCTGCTGGAGGCCGAGCAGGAGCAGCGCGAAGAACAGCGCGAACACCCAGAGCGGGGTATGCGCGAGGATCTGCAGGATCACCGGCCGGCCGCCGCCGACCCGCCTAGTTCAGGCGGTCGCGGTCGGGAATGGGGAAGCGGGCGACGGGGATGCCCTCCTCCACCAGCTCGTCGTGCTCTTCCGGGGAGGCCTGGCCGCGGATCGAGCGGCCCGGGGCCTCCCGGTAGTAGATCTTGCGGGCCTCTTCCGGGAACCGGGTGCCGACGTCCTCGGACTTGGTGAGAATCTCGTCCAGCATGCGCGAATACAGCATCTGCGCGATGGCGAACGGGTCCTTGCCCTCCATTTCCGGGGTCTTCCCGGCCGGCACGGCGGGCGGCTTAGGCTCCTGGGCGCCGACGTTGATGCGCGGCGCCGAGAGCCCGCGCTCGATCGAGGCGCTGCCGCAGCGCGGGCAGCTCAGCAGCCCCCGCTTCTTCTGCGCGCCGAAATCCCGCGCCGAGCCGAACCAGCCCTCGAACCGGTGTCCCTCGGCGCACTGCAGGTCGAATACGATCATGGCGCGATGATTCTAGCGTGCCTTCGGCTCGAACGCGGCGATGAAGACCTTGAGCAGCCGCTTCAGGGCCCTGACGTCCCCGGACCGGTGCTTCCTGAGGACGCTCTTCTCGCGCCGGCGCGCCCGCGCGACGACGGGGCGGATGCGCCTGCGGCCCTTCGCCGTGAGCGCCACGAGCGACTGGCGCAGGTCCATCGCGCCCGCCGCGCGGCGCACCAGGCCGCGGCGCTCGAGCCGGTCGAGCACCCGGGAGAGCGTGGGCTGCTTGAACAGCGTGGCGCGCGCGAGCGCGCCGACCGTGAACGCGCCGCCGCCCGAGAGCGTGCCGAGCACGCGCCACTCGGGCACGCGCATGCGCGCGGGCTGCAGCAGCGCGTGGAAGTCGCGCAGGATGACGTGGCTCGCGCGCGCGACGAGGTAAGGCAGGTAGTCGTCGGGGAAGCCCGCCCTGCGGCGCCGGGTCTTTGCACGGCTTCCCATGGATCGATGAATGTTCATTGACCGATGATTATTCATCTAATACGATAGTCCAGCCGCCTCCGGAGGGCAAGCGCGATGATCGCCGACCGCATCGAAGCCAAGTGGATCGACCTGTTCGCCGAGGTGTTCGCGCGCTGCAGGGTCGCCGCCGGCGACGCCTGCGCGATCCTCTCGGAGTCGCAGTCGCGCGCGCTCAACGTGCAGCTCGCCGAGCTCGCGCTCGCGCGCCTGGGCGCGAAGCCCTTCCACGTCGTGCTGCCCACGCCGCGCCAGACCGCGCCCGTGCCGATCCGCTCCACGGGCGCCTCGGTGGCGCTGCAGGGCATGGCGCCGGCCGTCGCCGCGCTCGCGGGCTCGGTCTTCGTCGCCGACTGCTCCGTGGAGGGCCTCATGCACGCGGCCGAGCTGCCGCAGATCCTCAAGGGCGGCGCGCGCGTGCTCTACATCTCCGACGAGCACCCGGACGTGCTGGAGCGCCTCGCGCCCTCCCCCGCCGACGAGGAGCAGGCGAAGGCGGCGATGCGCCGGCTGCGCGAGGCGAAGGTCATGAAGGTCAGCTCCCCGGCCGGGACGAAGCTCGACATCCGCATCGAGGGCGCGCGCGTGGGCGGGGTCTGGGGCTACACCGAGAAGCCGGGCACGCTCTCGCACTGGCCGGGCGGCCTAGTGCTCGGCTTCCCGAAGGCGGGCAGCGTCTACGGCAGCCTGGTGCTCGCGCCCGGCGACCTCAACCTCACCTTCAAGCGCTATGCCGAGAACCCGGTGCGTCTCACCATCGAAAGCGACTACGTGACGAAGATCCACGGCGACTCGCTCGACGCGCAGCTGATGCGCGAGTACTTCGCCGCCTGGGGCGACCGCGAGGCCTACGCGGTGTCGCACGTGGGCTGGGGCCTCAACGCGCGCGCGCGCTGGGAGGCGCTCGCGCTCTACGACAAGCGCGACGTGAACGGCACCGAGCAGCGCGCCTTCGCGGGCAACTTCCTCTACTCGACCGGCGCGAACGAAGTCGCCGGCCGCCACACGCTCGGCCACTTCGACCTGCCGTTCCGCCACTGCACGATCGAGCTGGACGGCAAGGCGGTGGTGAAGGACGGCAAGCTCGCCGGATGACGCCGCGCCCTGCCCCCCTCCTGTTCCTGCACGGCGTGGGCGGCGGCCACCACGCCTGGGAGCGCCAGGTCCCGTACTTCGGCAAGCTCGGCTATCCGTCGCACGCCTGGGACCAGCCGGGCTACGGCAAGAGCCCGATGGTGGACCCTTATGACCTCGAGCGCGTCTGCGCCGCGCTCGCGCTGCTGATCGAAAAGCTCTCGGACGAGCCCGTGGTGCTCGTGGGCCACAGCATGGGCGGCCTGATCGCGCAGGAAGCCTACGTGCGCCACCCGAAGCTCGTCCGCGCGCTGGCGCTGTGCTTCACGAGCCCGGCGTTCGCGAGCGGCAGCAGCGATTTCACCCGGCAGTTCATCGCCGCTCGCATCGGCCCGCTCGACCAGGGCCGGACCATGGCCGACATCGCCGCGCGCCTGATGCCCGCGATGGCGGGCGCGCGCTCGGATCCCTCCGGCCTCGCGCTCGCGCAGAAAGTGATGTCCGGAATCCCGCCGGAGACCTACCGCAGGGCCGTGCAGCTCCTCACCACTTTCGACCGGCGCAAGGAGCTCGCGGGCATCCGGGTGCCCGCGCTGCTGATCTCGGGCTCCGACGACAAGACCGCGCCGGCCTCGGTGATGGAGAAGATGGCCTCGAAGATCCCCGGCGCCGAATACGTCTGCCTGCAGGGCTGCGGGCACCTGGGCCCGATGGACCAGCCGGACGAGTTCAACGCGGTCCTGCTCGCCTTCCTGCGAAAGCACGCGCTATGACCGACCCGCGCTACTCCGTCACAGGCTCTGGATTTGCCTTAAGCGAGAAACAGCAACAGTTGATCGCGCTGGCCGAGTCCCTCGGTCCGGCTTTCGCGAAGCGCGCGGCGCAGTACGACCGCGACGCGAGCTTCCCGCACGAGAACTACGCGGACCTGAAGGCCGCGGGCCTGCTCGGCCTGTGCGTGCCGGAGAAGTTCGGCGGCCTCGGCGCCGACCTGCCGAGCTACGCGCTGGTCTCGGCGACGCTCGGCAAGTACTGCGGCGCCACGGCGCTCACCTTCAACATGCACGCCTGCTCGACGCTCTGGCCGGGGGTGCTCGCGGACGACCTGGATCTCACGCCGGAGCAGAAGGCCGAGCACGAGCGCTACCGCGCCGTGCATTTCGGGCGCGTCGTGAAGGACGGCGCGATCTACGCGCAGCCCTTCTCCGAGGGCAGCGCGGCCGCCGCCGGCAAGGCGCCCTTCGGCACGCTCGCGGCCAAGGTCGAGGGCGGCTGGAAGATCAACGGCCGCAAGATCTTCGCCTCGCTCTCGGGCGCCGCGCACTATTACGGCGTGCTCTGCACCGAGGACAAGCCGGGCTACTCGATGCGCGACACGCTCTACATCGCGGTGCCCGCGAATGCGCCCGGCTTCTCGATCACCGGCGACTGGGACCCGCTCGGCATGCGCGGCACGGTGTCGCGCACGCTCGTCTTCAAGGACGTGTTCGTGCCGGACGAGGCGCAGATGATGCCGCGCGGCGCCTACTTCCAGGCCGCGGGCCGCTGGCCGCACATGTTCACGACGCTCTCGCCGACCTACATGGGCATCGCGATCGCGGCCTACGAGTTCACGGTCCGGTACCTGCGCGGCGAGCTGGAGGGCATGCCGCCCGTGAAGCGCCGCATGTACCCGACCAAGCAGATCGCGGTGGCCGAGATGTGGGTCAGGCTCGAGCAGACGCGCGCGCTCTTCCTGCGCATGCTGGCGGATGCGCGCGTGGACCCGCCCAAGGACGCGCGCCTGCGCGCCTACGCCGCGCAATACACGATCATGGAGAACGCGAACGCCCTTTGCGCGCTCGCGATCCGCACCTGCGGCGGGCAGTCGATGCTCAAGAGCCTGCCGCTCGAGCGCCTGTACCGCGACTCGCGCTGCGGCGCGCTCATGCTGCCCTGGACCGCGGAGCTGTGCCTCGACCGCATCGGGCGCGAGGCGCTCTACGAAGCCGGCGAGTCGGACGATTAATCTCTCGCGCCTCATAGAGCGCTGGGCGGAGCAGTTCCCGGCGAAGACCGCCCTGCATTTCGAGGGGAAGGATCTCTCCTACCGGGACTTCTGGTTCCGGATCGACCAGACGGCCCGCTCGCTCGAAGTGCGGAAGGGCGATCGCGTGGCCTGGCTCGGCTACAACAGCCCGGAGATGCTGGTGCTGCTGTTCGCGCTCGCGCGCCTGGGCGCGATCCTCGTGCCGCTCAACTGGCGCCTGACCGCCGCCGAGCACCGGACGATCCTGGAGGATTGCACGCCCCGATGGATCTTTTGCGATCCCGAATTTGAATCGCACTGCAGGAAGCTTCCCGTCCCGATCGGAACATTCGCGAAAATCGAAGATCCGCGGCTCCAGGGCCAGGATTCCGACGACCTGCTGATCGTCTACACCTCGGGCACCACGGGCACGCCGAAGGGCGCGGTGCTCGCGCAGTCGGCGCTGCTCTGGAACGGCTGCAACTCGATCCACGCGCACGACCTGCGGCAATCGGACCACGTGCTCACCGCGCTGCCGATGTTCCACGTCGGCGGCCTCAACAACCAGACGCTGCCCGCGCTGCAGGCCGGCGCCACGGTCACGCTGCACCAGCGCTTCGATCCGGGGCGCTGGCTCGCCGACGTGCAGGCGCGCCGCCCCACGCTCTCGCTGCTCGTGCCGGCGACCATGCAGGCCGTGCTCGCGCACCCGGCCTGGGCCGGCGCGGACCTCTCCTCGCTCAGGATGATCAACGCGGGCTCGATGGTGATCCCGGACTCGCTGATCCGCGCCTTCCACGCCCGCGGCGTGCCGGTCGGGCAGATCTACGGCTGCACCGAGACCGCGCCGATCGCGCTCGTGCTGCTCCGGGAGGACGCGGAGCGCAAGCTCGGCTCCGCGGGCAAGGCCGCGCTGCACTGCGAGGCCAAGCTCGTGGACGGCGAAATCTGGGTGCGCGGGCCGAACGTGATGCGCGGCTACTGGAACGCGCCGCAGGCGACGGCGCAGGCGCTGACGCCCGACGGCTGGTTCCGCACGGGCGACCTCGCGCGCACCGACGAGCACGGCTACTTCTGGGTGGTCGGCCGCTCCAAGGACGTGGTGATCTCCGGCGGCGAGAACATCTACCCCGCCGAGCTCGAGAACGTGCTCGCCGACTGCCCGCTGATCGCGGAGGCGGCCGTGATCGGCGTCGAGGATCCGAAATGGGGCGAGGCGGCCTGCGCCGTCGTCGTCCGCAACGGTGAAATCGATGAAGATGGAGTTCTCAAGCTGTTCCATAATCGGCTTGCCAAATACAAGCACCCCCGGCGCGTCGTCTTTGTCGACGCCCTGCCGAAGAACGCGATGGGCAAGGTGCAGAAGTTCGAGCTCAAACGCAGGCTCAAGGAGGCCAGATGAGCGCATACGAGGACGTGCTCCGCGAAGTCAGGGACGGCGTCGCCGTCATCACCCTCGACCGGCCGGCGGCGTTGAACGCCTACACCGCGGCGATGGGCGCAAGCCTGAAGCAGGCGGTCGCCGACTCCGTGGCCGACGCCGCCGTGCGCGCGATCGTGATCACGGGCGCCGGGCGCGGCTTCTGCGCGGGCGCCGACATGAACGTGCTGCAGAAGATTCCGGCCGGCGGCCGCGTCACGCAGGTTCCCGAGGTCAAGTTCGACTTTCGTTCCGGCCTCGGCCCCGACGTCGGCCCGCACTACGGGGGCCGCTTCGGCTACCTGCTGCAGGCGCGCAAGCCCGTGATCGCGGCGATCAACGGCCCGGCGGCGGGACTGGGCCTGGTGCTCGCGCTCTACGCCGACATCCGCTTCGCGGGCAGCGAGGCGAAGCTCACCACCTCGTTCGCGCAGCGCGGCCTCATCGCCGAGCACGGCATCAGCTGGCTGCTGCCGCGCCTGGTGGGACCGGCGCACGCGCTCGACCTGCTGTGCTCCGCGCGCAGGCTCACCGCGGCCGAAGCCGAGCGCATCGGCCTCGTCAACCGGGTGTTCCCGCAGGAGCGCTTCATGGACGAGGTGATGGCCTACGCGCGCGCGCTCGCGCAGACCGTCTCGCCGCGCTCCACCGCCGTGATGAAGGCGCAGGTCTGGAAGGCGCTGCACCAGGAGTTCAACGAGGCGCTCGAGCTCGCCGATGCCGAGATGCAGAAGAGCTTCGCCAGCGCCGACTTCAAGGAAGGCGTCGCGCATTACGTGGAAAAGCGCGCGCCCGCGTTCACCGGCGCCTGAGGCGTGGCGCGCGCGCCGGCGCGGTTCCTCCGCCTGCGGCAGGTCTGCCTCGTCGCCGCGGACCTGGAGCGCGAGGCGGCGCGCCTGCGCGAGGCGCTCGGCGTCGAGGAGTGCCATCGCGACCCGAACGTAGCCAGGTACGGACTGCGCAACGTGCTGTTCCCGGTGGGCTCCGGCTTCCTCGAGATCGTCTCTCCCACCCGCGCGGGCACCGCGGCCGGGCGCTTCCTGGAGCGCCACGGCGGGCGCCACGGCTACATGGTGATCCTCGACTGCGACGATCCGGAGCGCTACCGAAAGCGCGCCGAGGCGCTCGGCATGCGCGTCGCCAACGTCATCCGCCACGACGCCTACCTCGGCGTGCAGCTGCATCCCAAGGACACCGGCGCGGCGATGATCGAGTTCAACCGCACCGAGGGCGGCGCGGACCCGATGGGCCCCTACGCGCCCGCGGGGCCGGACTGGCAGCGCGCCGTGCGCCGGGACGTGGTGCGCCGGCTCGCGGCCGTGGAGATCGAGTCCCCCGACCCGGGCGCCCTGGCCGCCCGCTGGGCCGGCCTGCTCGATCGCGCGGTCAAGGGACGCCGCATCGAGCTCGATTCGGGGGCAATCGCGTTTTCGATAGGAGACGAATCCGCGCTCGCCGGCGTCGAACTCGAGGCATCCCGCGCCGCCACGCACGAGCTCTGCGGCGTGCGCTTCCGGCTGGCGATCTGAGCCGCTAGACGCTGCGCACCTGCGCGATGTCGGTGTGGCCCTGGAGGATCTTGTCGATGCCGTCCTGCTTCAGCGTGCGCATGCCGCCGTCCCGCGCCGCGGCGAAGAGTTCCGCGACCGGCGCGCGCGACTGCACCAGGCGGCGGATGCGCGCGTCGGCCACGAGCAGCTCGTACACGCCCATCCGGCCCGCGTAGCCCGAGCCGTTGCACTGCTCGCAGCCCTGCGCGCCGCGCAGCATCAGGCTGCCGTCGGGCCCGCGGTACTGCTCGCGCCAGCGGCCCGCGAGCCGCTGCGCATCTTCGGGCGCGTCCACGCAGTACTCGCGCGCGAGCTCCCCGAGCTCCGCGTCGGAGGCGGCGTAGCTCGCGGCGCAACGCGGGCACAGCCGGCGCACCAGCCGCTGCGACAGCACGCCGAGCAGCGCGTCGGCGAAATTGAACGGGTCCATGCCGAGGTCGAGCAGCCGCACCACGCTCTCGGCGGCGCTGTTGGTGTGCAGCGTGGAGAGCACGAGGTGGCCGGTCAGCGAGGCCTCGATGCCGATGCGGGCGGTCTCCGCGTCGCGCATCTCGCCGACCATGATGACGTCGGGATCGGCGCGCATGAAGCTGCGCATCGCCGCGGCGAAGGTCCAGCCGATCTTCGCGTTGACCTGCACCTGGCGCAGGCCGGGCTGCGCGATCTCGATCGGGTCCTCGGCGGTCCAGATCTTGCGCTCCTCGGTGTTCAGGTGCGCGAGCAGCGAGTGCAGCGTGGTGGTCTTGCCCGAGCCGGTGGGGCCGCAGACGAGGAACAGCCCGTGCGGGCGGTCGATCAGCCGCTTCACGGCGGCGAGCGCCTCCGGGTGGAAGCCGAGCTCGCCGAGCGCGACCGGCGCGGCGCCCGAAAGCAGGCGCAGCACGACGTCCTCGAGCCCGTTCGAGGTCGGCACGGTGGCGACGCGCAGCTCGACGCGCGCCGGACCGTGGCGGCTGAAGTCGATCTTGCCGTCCTGCGGGCGCCGCCGCTCGGTGATGTCGAGCTGCGCCATGATCTTGATGCGCGAGGTCACCGCGCGCCGGAACTTCGCCGGCAGCTCGATGTAGGTCGCCAGCATGCCGTCCTTGCGGAAGCGCACGCGCGTGCCCTTGCCGTCCGGATTCGACTCGATGTGGACGTCGGAAGCCTTCTGCGCGACCGCGTCGAGGATAATCTTGTTGACGAGCTTGACCAGCGTGGTGTCGTTCTGCTCGGCGTGCCGCTCGTTGAGGTCCAGCTCCGCGCTCTCGGCGGCGAGCTGCGCGGTGAGCTCCTCCACCGGGGTCGCCGGATCGAGCGACTTCGCCAGCGGCAGCGCGCCGCTGCGCCCGCCTGCGCCGCTCGAGATCGCGCCGGAATCGACCAGCTCGGCCGCCCCGTAGTGGCGCTGCAGCGCGTCGGCGATGTCGTCCGCCGAGGCCATCACCGGGATCACCTTGGTGCCGACGATGAAGCGCAGCTCCTCCATGCGCTCGAGGTCCATCGGGTTGGCGAGCGCCATCACGAGCGAGCGGTCGGATTCGGCGAGCGGCACCGCCTGGTAGCGGTGCGCGGCGTTGGGCGTGATGCGCTTGAGGATCTCGGGCGCGATCTCGAAGGCCTGCAGGTCGACGAACGGGATGCCGAGCTTCTTCGCCATCACCGCCTGGATCACGCCGGGCTCGACCACGCCCATGTCGGTGAGGATCTGGCCGAGCGGCAGCGTGCGGTTGCGCTGCTCGATCGCGAGCGCGTCCTCGAGCTCGGCGGCGCTCAGGTAGCCCAGCTCGACGAGCGTCTCGCCGAGCTTCTGCGCCGGCTGCGCGCGCTGGCGCTTGAGCGCCGACTCCAGCTGCCCGGAGGAGACGATCTGGTGGTCGGTCAGGTACTCGCCGACGCGCCGGCTGCGCATCGCGCTCTGCCGCTCGAGCGCCGAGTCCACCGCGTCGGCGCTCGCGAGCCGCTCCTCGACCAGGATCTGGCCCAGCGGCTTGCCGATGCGCCGTTCGAGCGCCGCCTGCGCGGGCACGAAATGGCGCACCACCCTGCCGTCGGCCTCCGGCGCGAACAGGAACAGGCCGCAGAGCGCGTCGACATGGCCGATGGTCTGCCCCTGCAGCGACTGGCCGCCCGCGAGCTCGACGCGGAACGGCTGGGGCGTGACGGCCTCGAACACGCGCCGGCCGACGCCCTCGGGCAGGCTCTGGCGGCGCAGCGCGATCGGCGCCGGCAGCTCCAGGCGCAGCAGGCTCGAGAACGCGATCGTGAGCGCCGCCTCCTCGGACTCGGTGCGGTACTTGAGCAGCGCCTCGTCGGGCGAGAACAGCAGGAGCCGGCCCGTGACCTTGGTGCCGTCCTCGAACACGAGCAGGCAGGCATCCGCGCCGTCGGCACGCGCCAGGTCCTCGTACTCGTGGTACGGCGGCGCCGGCCAGAGGAACGGCGCCTCGGGCCGCGCGTCCAGCTCGGCGCGCGGCAGCCGGGAGGTCCGGTCGGGGGCGAGCCCGCCGCGCGCGATCTTCGAGGTGCGCTCGGCGGCGAGGCTGCTGCGCGAGAGCCGGGCGGTCCGGTCGGCCGCGGCGGCGCCGCGCGGAAGCTTCAGGGTCTTGTCCGACCGGGTCGCCATCCGCGACAGTGTCGCAGAAATGCGACTGCCGGAGTGTCAGAGTATTTGCAGGTCGACCGCCCCGAGGCCCCCCGCCTCGAAGCGCACGCGGTCGCCCGCCTTCGGGAACTTGGAGGTCACCAGGCTTCCCGTGATCACCACGTCGCCGCGCCACAGCCCGAGGCCGCGCGAGGCGAGGTTGTTGGCGAGCCAGGCGAGCGCGTCGAGCGGATGGCCCATCACGTCGCGGCCCTGCCCTTCGCCCACGGGCTGGCCGTTGATCGAGGCCGCGCCGCGCAGCGCGGCGAGGTCGATGCCGCGCCAGTCGTGCACCGCCGCGCCGAGCACCGCGCCCTCGTTCCAGCCGTTGTCGGCCGCGAGCATCAGCGCGTGCGACTTCAGCTGCGCGTAGTCGGCGTGGCGGTCGTCGGCGAGCTCGAGCGCGGGCATCGCCGCGGCCACCGAGCGCGCGATGCGCTCGCGCGTATAGGGCGCGTCGATCGCGGGCAGGTCCTCGGCCATCTCGAACGCGATCTCGAACTCGACGATGAGGCGCTGGTAGTCCGCGGCGCGCACCCGCGCCTCGCCGCGGCGGATCGTGCTCTCCAGCATGTCGCCGGCCACCGAGTCGCCGAGGCCCACCATGGCGCGCATCGCGGGCGTGGTGAGCGCGACCTTGTAGCCGGCCACGGGACCCAGCTCCGCGGCGCGGCGGCCGACGAACTGGCCCTGGATCGCGTAGGCCTCGGCGAAATCGCGCGGCGCGAGCTCCGGCGGCAGCGGCGCGAAGCGCTCGCGCCGCCGGTGCGCCTCGTGGAGCCACTCGCCGGCGCGCTCGATGCGCGGCTCCGCCTTGGCCTTGCGCCATTTCATGGGAGCATTCTAATCGTTGCGCAAACCCCGGAACTGGCACAGACTGGCAGCAACCGATGGTCAACCTGAATCCGCTCAAGTACTGCTTCCACGGCCAGCACTCGCGCCCGCGCGCGACCTTTCGCATCCTGCCGGGCGTGAAGAACAAGCGCGAGGTCTGCGCCGAGTGCTTCGAGAAGATCATGGCCGACCGGCGGCAGAAGAGGAGTGCCCGGGGCAGGACTTGAACCTGCACGGCCTTGCGGCCTGGGGATTTTAAGTCCCCTGCGTCTACCGGTTTCGCCACCCGGGCAAGCCGCCGATTCTCCCGACTTTTTAATCCAGATCAAGTCGTTCGTCCGCGCGCGGGCATAGCGTCCTCCATCGGTCCCGGACAACTGGAGGGGGGAAGCCATGGCTTTTCGACTGCTTTCGATGATCGCGGCGGCGCTGCTCGCGTTCGCCGCGCACGCGCAACCGCAACCGATCCGCATCGGCGCGTTCCTCGCCGTCACCGGCCCGGCGGCCTTCCTCGGCGATCCCGAGCAGAAGACGCTCGAGCTCTACGTCGGCAAGCTGAACGCCGCGGGCGGCCTGCTCGGGCGCAAGCTCGAGCTGGTGAGCTACGACTCGGCGGGCGACGCCGAGAAGGCGCGCACCTTCGCCAAGCGCCTCATCGAGCAGGACAAGGTGGACGTGATCGTCGGCGGCTCGACCACCGGCGAGACGATGGCCGTGGTGCCGCTCGCCGAGGCGGCGGGCATCCCGTTCATCTCGCTCGCGGGCGCGGTGGTGATCATCGAGCCCGTGAAGAAGTGGGTGTTCAAGACCCCGCACACCGACCGCATGGCCTGCGAGAAGGTGTTCGTCGACATGAAGGCGCGCGGCGCGACCCGCATCGCGCTGATCTCGGGCGCGGGCGGCTTTGACAAGTCGATGCGCGCCGAATGCCTCAAGGTCGCCGGCAAGTACGGCATCGAGATCGCCGCCGACGAGTCCTACGGCGCCGCCGACACCGACATGACCGCGCAGCTCACCAAGATCCGCGGCACGCCGGGCATCCAGGCGGTGCTGAACGCCGGCTTCGGCCAGGGCCCGGCGATCGTCACCAGGAACTACAAGCAGCTCGGCATCGCGCTGCCGCTCTACCAGTCGCACGGCGTCGCCTCGAAGGAGTACGTCAAGCTCTCGGGCGAAGCCGCCGAGGGCGTGCGCCTGCCCGCGGCCGCGCTGCTGGTGGCCGACGTGCTGCCCGACAACGATCCGCAGAAGAAGGTGGTGACCGGCTACAAGCGCGAGTACGAGGCGCGCTACAAGTCCGAGATCTCGACCTTCGGCGGCCACGCCTACGACGGCCTGATGCTCGCGGTCGAGGCGATGCGCCGCGCGAATTCGACGCAGCACGAGGCGGTGCGAGCGGCGCTCGAGTCGATCAAGGGCTACGTGGGCACGGGCGGCGTGGTCAACCTGTCGCCGACGGATCACATGGGGCTGGACCTCAGCGCCTTCCGCATGCTCGAAGTGCGCAAGGGCGACTGGACGCTCGTCAAGTAGGAACCGAGCGGGGTGCGGGGGACGCGGGAAGGCTCCTCGCGCCTCCAGAGGAAGGGGCCCGCGCCCCCTGCTTCCCGTGTCCGCCCAGTTCCTCCAATACCTGTTCGCCGGGCTGACGATCGGCGCGATCTACGCGCTGGTCGCGCTCGGCTTCGCGATCATCTACAACGCGAGCCAGGTCATCAATTTCGCGCAGGGCGAGTTCGTCATGGCGGGCGGCATGGCGACGGTCTGGCTCGCCAACGCGGGCTGGCCGCTGCCCGTGGCGATCGGCGCGGCGGTCGCGCTCGCCGCGCTGCTCGGCCTCGCGCTCGAGAAGTTCGCGGTCGAGCCCGCGCGCGGCGCGCCCGTGGTGACGCTGATCATCATCACCATCGGCGCCTCGATCCTGCTGCGCGGCCTGGCGATGCTGGTCTGGGACAAGAACGTGCACGCGCTGCCGGCGTTCTCGGGCGACGCGCCGATCCGCATCGGCGGCGCGACGGTGCTGCCGCAGAGCCTCTGGGTGCTCGGCGCGACGCTGGTGATCGTCGTCCTGCTCGCCGCGTTCTTCAACCGCACGCTGCTCGGCAAGGCGCTGCTCGCGACCTCGCACAACCGGCTCGCGGCGCAGCTCTGCGGCATCAGCGTGCGCCGCGTGCTGCTGGTCGCGTTCGGCCTGTCGGCGGCGCTCGGCGCGGTCGCCGGGATCCTCGTCGCGCCGATCACCTTCACCACCTGGGACGTCGGCGTGATGCTGGGCCTGAAGGGCTTCGCCGCCGCGATCCTCGGCGGCATGGGCAGCGGCGCGGGCGCGGTGCTCGGCGGCCTGGTGCTCGGCATCGCCGAGGCGATGGGCGCGGGCTACGTCTCCTCCGCCTACAAGGACGTGATCGCCTTCCTCGTGATCCTCGGCGTGCTGATGTTCCTGCCCGGCGGCCTGCTCGGCGCGCGCGCCTCGGAGCGCGTCTAGCGATGCGCGGGCGCGGCCTCGCCCTGCTCGCGCTCGCGGTGCTCGCGCTGCCGCTCGCGCTGCCGAACAAGTACGCCTACGAGGTCGCGATCCTCATCGGCCTGAACGCGCTGGTCTGCGTCGGCCTGAACCTGCTGATCGGCTACGCCGGCCAGATCAGCCTCGGCCACGCCGGCTTCTTCGGCCTGGGCGCCTACGGCTCGGCGATCCTCGCCGCGCGCTACGGCTGGCCCACGCCGCTGTCGCTCCCCGCGGCCGTGGCCGGCGTCGCGCTGCTCGCGTGGCTCGTCGGGCGGCCGGTCCTGCGCCTCAGGGGCCACCACCTGGCGATGGCGACGCTGGGCCTGGGCGTGATCGTCTCCATCGTCATCGCCACCGAGGATCGCGTCACGGGCGGACCCGACGGCATGAGCGTGCCGCCGCTCGCCGCGTTCGGCGTCGCGCTCGCGGGCGAGACCGCGTGGTACTGGGCGGTCGGCGCGCTGCTCGTCGGCACGGTCTGGCTCGCGCGCAACTTCATCGACTCGCCGCGCGGGCGCGCGCTGCGCGCGCTGCACGGCTCGGAGATCGCCGCCGAGATGGTCGGCATCGACAGCGCGCGCCACAAGCTCGACGCCTTCGTGCTCTCGGCGGCGCTCGCCGCGCTCGCGGGCGGGCTCACCGCGCACTACTCGGGCTTCATCACGCCGGCCAGGGCGGCGTTCCTGCACTCGATCGAGCTGGTCACGATGGTGGTGTTCGGCGGCATGGCCTCGACTTTCGGCGCGGTGGTCGGCGCCGCGGCGCTCACGCTGCTGCCGCAGATCCTCACGGCGCTCAAGGAATACGAGATGGTGGTGTTCGGCGCGGTGCTGATGCTGACGATGATCTTCATGCCGCGCGGCCTCGTGCCGACGCTGGAGAAGGCGCTTGCTGCTGCGAACCGAAGAGCTGTCTAGGGCCTTCGGCGGCGTCGCGGCCGTCGACGCCGTCTCGATCGGCTTCGGCGCGGGCGCGGTGCACGCGCTCATCGGCCCGAACGGCGCCGGCAAGACCACGCTGCTGAACCTGCTCTGCGGCATCTACCGGCCCACGCGCGGCCGGATCCTCTTCGACGGGCGCGACCTCACCGGGCGCCCCACCCACGAGTATGCCGCCGCCGGCATCGGCCGCACGTTCCAGAACCTGCAGGTGTTCTTCAACATGAGCGCGCTCGAGAACGTCATGGCGGGCCGCCACCTGCTCGAGCCCTGCGGCCTCGCGGCCGCCGCGCTGCGCCTTCGCGCCCGCGTGCGCGAGGAGCGCGCCTGCCGCCTCGAGTCCGAGGCCCTGCTCGACTTCGTGGGCCTCGCCGCCTGGCGCGACGCGCCGGCCGACGCCATGCCCTACGGCGCGCTGAAGCGCCTGGAGATCGCGCGCGCGCTCGCCGCGAAGCCGAAGCTGCTGCTGCTGGACGAGCCGGCGGCGGGCCTGAATCCGGTCGAGACCGCGGAGATCGACCAGCTGATCCAGAGCCTCGTCACGCGCCGCGTGACCGTGGTGCTCGTGGAGCACAACATGAAGCTCGTGATGGGCGTCTCGCAGCACGTGCTCGTGCTCGACTACGGCCGCGTGCTCGCCGAGGGCGAGCCGGCCGCCGTGCGCAACGACCGGCGCGTGATCGAGGCCTACCTCGGCGCCGAGCCCGCCCATGCTTGAAGTGCGCGCGCTCGAGTGCCGCTACGGCCGCATCCCGGCGCTCAAGGGCGTCGACGTGCGCGTGCGGGCGGGCGAGCTGGTGGCGCTGGTGGGCGGCAACGGCGCCGGCAAGACCACGCTCATGCACGCGATCTCGGGCGTGCATCCGGCGGCGTCCGGCGCGATCGCCTTCGAGGGCGAGGACATCACCGCGGCGCGGCCCGCCGAGCGCGTGCGCCGCGGCATCGTCCAGGTTCCCGAGGGCCGCCAGGTCTTCGGCCCGATGGCCGTGGAGGACAACCTGCGGCTGGGCGCGTACCGGCGCGGCAGGACGGAATCGAAGCAGTCGCTCGAGCGCGTCTACGCGCTGTTCCCGGCGCTCGCGCAGCGGCGCGCGCAGCCCGCGGGCACCCTTTCCGGCGGCCAACAGCAGATGCTGGCGATGGGCCGCGCGCTCATGGGCCGGCCGCGCCTGCTGCTGCTCGACGAGCCGAGCATGGGCCTCGCGCCGCGCCTGGTGGCGGACATCTTCGCCTGCGTGCGCGCGCTGCGGGCCGACGACACCGCGATCTTCCTCGTCGACCAGAACGCGCGCGCGGCGCTCGCCATCGCCGACCGGGGCTACGTGCTGGAGACCGGGCGCGTCGCGCTCTCGGGCAGCGGCGCGGAGCTGCTCGCCGACGAGCGCGTGCGCGCCGCCTACCTCGGCCTTTAACCTGGATCAAGGCGCCGGGCACCCAACCTGTCACAAAGGATCTCACCATGAAACCGACCCTCGCTCCCGGCCTGAAGGCCACGCGCCGCTTCCCTGTCGACCGCGAACGCACCATCGACTTCATGGGCGAGGCCGCGCGCGTCTATGCCACGCCGATGATGGTGCGCGACATCGAGGTGAGCTGCCGCGAGCTGCTGCTCGCGCACCTGGACGCCGGCGAAGACTCGGTCGGCACGCGCGTGGAGATCGACCATCTCGCGGCGACGCTGCTCGGCATGCAGGCCGAATTCACGATCACGGTCGCCGAGGTCAAGGGGCGCGCCGTGACCTTCGAGGTCGCCGGCACCGACGGCCTCGACGCCATCGTGCGCGGCAAGCACATGCGCTTCGTCGTCGACGTGAAGCAGACGGAAGCGCGCCTCGCCGCCAAGGCGGCGAAGGCGAAGACGCTGGCGAAGGGCGCGTGAAGGTCAAGACCTACTGCTACCAGTGCGTGGCCGGTCCCGACCTGCTCGAGGTCGAGGTCGAGAACGGCGTCGCCACGCAGGTCACGCCCAACTTCGATGCCGCGCCCGTCCATCCTGGCGGCGGCAGGGTCTGCGTGAAGGCCTACGGCCTGGTGCAGAAGCTCTACAACCCGAACCGCGTGCGCACGCCGATGAAGCGCACCAACCCGCTCAAGGGCCGCGACCAGGATCCCGCCTTCGTGCCGATCAGCTGGGACGAGGCGCTCGACACCATCGCGCAGAAGCTGCGCGAGATCCGCGGCAAGGGGCTGCTCGACGGCTCGGGCTATCCGCGCGTCGCGGCTAGCTTCGGCGGCGGCGGCACGCCGCAGTCCTACATGGGAACCTTCCCCGCCTTCCTGGGCGCCTGGGGCCCGATCGACATGGGCTTCGGCTCCGGCCAGGGCGTGAAGTGCACGCACTCGGAGCACCTTTACGGCGAATTCTGGCACCGCGCGTTCACCGTCTCGCCCGACACGCCGCTGTGCGAATACGTGATCTCCTGCGGCGCCAACACCGAGGCCTCGGGCGGCGTGGTCGGCGTCTGGCGCCACGCGGACGCGCGCATCCGCGGCATGAAGCGCGTGCAGGTCGAGCCGCACCTGTCGATCACCGGCGCCTGCTCGGCCGAATGGGTGCCGATCAAGCCCAAGACCGATCCCGCGTTCCTCTATGCGCTCATCCACGTGATGCTGCACGAGGAGCCGCGCAACCGGCTGGACGTCGATTTCCTCTTGAACCATACGTCCTCCCCGTACCTGGTGGGCCCGAACGGGTTCTATTTGAGAGATGCGGAGAAACGGGCGCCGCTGCTCGCCGATTCACTTGAAAAGGCTTTTTCCGGCAGAGCCGTTGAAATCGGTCCGGACAACGACGTCCTGGCCCAAGGCGATCTCCAGGGCGTGACGGCGTTCACCAAGCTGCTCGAGCACATGAAGCCGTACACGCCGGAATGGGCCGAGAAGATCTGCGACGTGCCGGCGGCGACGATCCGGCGCATCGCGAAGGAGTATCTCGACCACGCGCACGTCGGCGAGACGATCGTGATCGACGGCAAGACGCTGCCGTTCCGCCCGGTCGCGGTCGCGCTCGGCAAGACGGTCAACAACGGCTGGGGCGGCTTCGAGTGCTGCTGGGCGCGCACCCTGCTCGCCGCGCTCGCGGGCGCGCTCGAGGTGCCGGGCGGCACGCTCGGCACCACGGTGCGCCTGAACAAGCCGCTCTCGGAACGGCACGCGAGCGTGAAGCCCGGCGCCGACGGCTTCATGGCCTACCCGCTCAACCCGACCGACAAGGAGCACTGGAAGCCCGAGCCGAACATCCGCAACGCCTACCGGACGCTGGTGCCGCTCGCGGCCAACGGGCCGTGGAGCCAGGCGCTCGGACCTACGCACTTTTCCTGGATGTTCCTCGGCGAGACGCCGCCGGGGCTGCCGCGCGTCACCTACCCGGAGCTCTGGTTCGTCTATCGGACCAACCCCGCGATCTCGTTCTGGGACACGGCCCGGGTCGCCGAGCGCATGGCGCAGTTCCCGTTCGTGGTCGCGCTCGCCTACACGCGCGACGA
>DATIYN010000229.1:0-7424 GCA_035517595.1 Burkholderiales bacterium | reverse complement strand
CGTAGAGGATCAGTTTCTGCGTCGCGTCGTCGAGCATCTCCCAGGGCGCCTCGACGTCGAAGCCGTAGTGCGCGGCGAGCGAGCCCAGCATCGCGTGATAGAAGTGGTTGCGCCGGTCCCAGCCGCGGATCGCGCCGCCCGCGAGCGAGAGGTTCGGATGCGCCACCACGCGGCGCGGGTCGAAGAACTCGACCGCGCCCAGGCCGTCGCATCTCGGGCAGGCGCCCATCGGGTTGTTGAAGGAGAACAGGCGCGGCTCGAGCTCGGCGAGCGCGTAGTCGCACCTGGGGCAGGCGAAGCGCGCCGAGAACAGCGTTTCCCTGCCCCGGTCGGCGTCGACCAGGATCGCGCGACCGTCCGCGTGGCGCAGTGCCGTCTCGAACGACTCGGCGAGGCGCTGCTTGGCGTCGGCCCTCACGCGCAGCCGGTCTACCACGAGCTCGACGGTGTGCTTCGCATTGCGCGCGAGGCGCGGCGCCTGGTCGAGCTCGTGCACCTTGCCGTCGACGCGCACTCGCGTGAAGCCCTGCGCGCGCAGCTCCTCGAACAATTCCGAGTTTTCGCCCTTGCGGCCGGCGACCACCGGCGCGAGGATCATGAGCCGGGTGTCCTCGGCCAGCGCGAGCACGTGGTCCACCATCTGCGTCACGGTCTGCGCCTCGAGCGCGATGCCGTGCTCGGGGCAGTAGGGTGTTCCCGCGCGCGCATAGAGCAGGCGCAGGTAGTCGTGGATCTCGGTCACCGTGCCGACGGTCGAGCGCGGATTGTGGCTCGCCGCCTTCTGCTCGATGGCGATCGCCGGGGACAGGCCCTCGATCAGGTCGACGTCGGGCTTGTCCATGAGCTCGAGGAACTGGCGCGCGTACGCCGACAGCGACTCGACGTAGCGGCGCTGGCCCTCGGCGTAGAGCGTGTCGAACGCGAGCGAGGACTTGCCCGAGCCCGACAGGCCGGTGATGACGACGAGCTTCTCGCGCGGCAGCTCGACGCTGACGTTCTTCAGGTTGTGCGTGCGCGCGCCGCGGATGCGGATTTTTTCCAAGAGCGAGGAAGGCGAAGGTAAACTCGCGACTATAACCCTTTTGCCCTGCCTCGCTCCACTCCCTCGATGCAGTTGAACGCATGACCGCGGCCGACGGACGTATGTCGCGAGCCGAACTCCGCGCCGGCGCGAGCCTCTCCGCGGTCTTCGGCCTGCGCATGCTGGGGCTGTTCTTCATCCTGCCGGTGTTCGTGGTCCACGCGCCGCACTACGAAGGCGGGGACAACTTGACGCTGGTCGGGCTCGCGCTCGGCGCCTACGGGCTCACGCAGGCGATCCTGCAGATCCCGTTCGGCATGGCCTCGGACCGCTGGGGCCGCAAGCCGGTGATCTACGCTGGCCTGGTGCTTTTCGCGGCCGGCAGTTTCCTGGCGGCGTCGGCCGGGGACATCTGGACCGCGATCGCCGGGCGCTCCTTGCAGGGCACGGGAGCGGTGAATTCGGTCGTGATGGCGCTCGCGGCGGACCTCACCCGGGAGCATCACCGGACGAAGGTGATGGCCATGATCGGCTCGACCATCGGCCTGATGTTCGCCCTGTCGCTGGTCGCGGCTCCGGCGCTCTACCGGTGGATCGGCATCGAGGGGATCTTCGCGCTCACGGGGGTCCTGGCGCTGCTGGCAATCTGGGTCATCCGCTCGCAGGTGCCCGAGGCGCCGCGGACCGAGCACGCTCCGGAGAGCGCCGCGGCGCCGCCCACCGCGGCGTTGATGCTAGAGCTCCTGCGCCTGAACGCCGGCATCTTCGTTCTGCACGTGGTCCTCTATGCCATGTTCGTGGTCGTGCCGACGAAGTTGATCGCCGCGGGCCTGGGTCTCGACGATCATTGGAAGCTCTACCTGCCGGTCGTGCTCGCCTCGTTCGCCATCATGGTTCCGCCGATCGTCTATGCCGATCGCCGCAACCGGCCCAAGCCGGTGCTGCTGCTGTCGGTCGCGCTGCTGCTGATGGTCGAGGCCTGCATGGCCGCGCTTCGCCTCGGCGTCGCCGGAATCGCCGCCGCGATGCTCGGCTTTTTCATCGCGTTCAACGTGCTCGAGGCGTTGCTGCCTTCGCTGGTGTCGCGGATTGCGCCGCCGCAGCGGCGCGGCGCGGTGATCGCCGTCTACAACACCACGCAAACGCTGGGTGTATTCTTCGGCGGACTCATCGGCGGCTGGCTCGCGCAGCGGTTCGGGGCGGGCGGCGTGTTCGCCACCTGCGCCGCGCTCACGCTCGCCTGGCTGGCGCTGGCCGCCGGCATGCGGGCGCCCCGGCCGGCCGGCGCGGTCAACCCGGCCGGCGGCTAGGCGTTGTATATTCGTACAGTAGTCGGCAGCGAACCCGTAAGCAGAGAAGGGGACAGGCATGGCATCCGTGAACAAGGTGATCATCGTCGGCAACCTGGGGCGGGACCCGGAGACGCGCTACCTGCCCTCGGGCGAGGCGGTCACCAACATCAGCGTCGCGACGACGTCCTCGTGGAAGGACAAGACCAGCGGCGAGAAGAAGGAAGAGACCGAATGGCACCGCGTCAGCGCCTTCGGCCGGCTCGCCGAGATCATGGGCGAGTACCTGAAGAAAGGCTCGCAGGTCTACATCGAAGGATCCCTGCGCACGCGCAAGTGGCAGGACAAGGAAGGCAAGGACCGCTACACCACGGAGATCCGCGCCGACGTCATGCAGATGCTGGGCTCGCGGGCCGGCGCGGGCGAGCCAAGAGGCGAGCCCCGGGGCGAGCCGCGTGCCGAGGCGCCGGCGAAGGCGAGCGCAGCGCCGGCCAAGAAGCCCGCCGGCAAGTTCGACGACATGGAGGACGACATTCCGTTCTGAGCCGGCGCGGCGCGGTATAATCTGCGCCGATTCAGGAACTTGGAACGTCGCCATGCCGATCTACGAGTACCGCTGCGCGGCCTGCGGCCACCAGGAGGACCACCTGCAGAAGGTCTCCGAGGCGCCGCTCAAGAAATGCCCGGCCTGCGGCAAGAAGAAGTATCAGAAGCAGCTCAGCGCCGCCGGCTTCCAGCTGAAGGGCTCGGGCTGGTACGCGACCGACTTCAAGGGCGGCAAGGCCGCCAAGAAGCCCGAGACGGCGGCCGAGACGAAGACCGAAACGAAGGCCGAGGCGAAACTCGAATCGAAATCCGAGTCGAAACCCGAATCGAAGGCGGCGAAGAAAGAGTCCGCCAGCACCGCGAACTGATTCCGAAAGGGCCGCAACCACGGGCCCGGCAGCTTGCCGGGCTTTTTGTTTTCCTCCGATGAAGAAATATCTCATCACCGGGCTGCTGATCTGGATCCCGCTCGTCATCACGATCTGGGTCCTCAAGCTCATCGTCGAGTCGCTCGACCAGGTGCTGCCGCTGCTGCCGACGGCGTTCGAGACCGAGAACTGGCTCGGCTTCCACGTGCCCGGCATGGGCGTGGTGATGACCCTCGTGATCGTGTTCGTGACCGGCCTGTTCGCAACCAACCTGATCGGCGCGCGCCTCGTGCAACTGTGGCACGAAGTGCTGCACCGCATCCCGGTCGTGCGCTCGATCTACTCGAGCGTCAAGCAGATCTCCGACACGGTGTTCTCCTCCGGCGGCCAGGCCTTCCGCAAGGCGCTGCTGGTGCAATGGCCGCGCGAGGGCATGTGGACGATCGCCTTCCTCACGGGACGGCCGGGCGGCGACGTCGCCAACCACCTGAAGGGCGACTACATCAGCGTCTATGTGCCGACCACGCCGAACCCGACCGGCGGCTACTTCGTGATCGTCGCGCGCAAGGACACGATCGAGCTCGACCTGACCGTGGACGAGGCGCTGAAGTACATCATCTCGATGGGCGCGGTGCCGCCGGGCGGCGGGCCGGCGGGCAAATGAGGGCCGAGGCGGCGCGATGAGCATGCGGACGCACTACTGCGGCGAACTCGGCGCCGCGCTGGTCGGCAAGCAGGTCACGCTCGCGGGCTGGGCGCACCGGCGCCGCGACCACGGCGGCGTGATCTTCATCGACCTGCGCGACCGCGAAGGCCTCGCGCAGGTGGTTTGCGACCCCGATCGCAAGGACGCGTTCGAGCGCGCCGACCGCGTGCGCGCGGAATTCGTGCTGAAGGTCACCGGCGTCGTGCGCGCGCGCCCGGCGGGTACCGTCAACCCGAGCCTGCGCTCGGGCGAGATCGAGGTGCTCGCGCACGAGGTCGAGATCCTCAATCCCTCGCTCACGCCGCCGTTCCAGCTCGACGACGACAACCTGTCCGAGACGGTGAGGCTGGAGCACCGCATCCTCGACCTGCGCCGCGAGACGATGCAGCGGAACCTGCGCCTGCGGCACGCCGCGGCGCGCGCCGCGCGCGGCTTCCTCGACGCGCACGGCTTCATCGACATCGAGACGCCCGTGCTCTACAAGTCCACGCCCGAGGGCGCGCGCGAGTTTCTCGTGCCCTCGCGCATCCACGATGGGCACTTCTATGCGCTGCCGCAGAGCCCGCAGCTGTTCAAGCAGATGCTGATGATCGCGGGCTTCGACCGCTACTACCAGATCGTGAAATGCTTCCGCGACGAGGACCTGCGCGCCGACCGGCAGCCGGAGTTCACGCAGATCGACATCGAGACCTCGTTCCTCGACGAGGCGGAGATCCGCGCGCTCATGGAGGGGCTCGCGCGCCATCTCTTCAAGGAAGCGCTCGGCGTCGCGCTGCCGGACCCGTTCCCGGTCATGAGGTACGAGGACGCGATGCGCGACTACGGGGTGGACAAGCCCGACCTGCGCGTGCCGCTCAAGCTCGCCGAGCTCACCGACATCATGAAGGACGTGGAGTTCAAGGTGTTCTCGGGCCCGGCCAACAGCGCGGGCGGCCGCGTCGCGGCGCTGTGCGTGCCGGGAGGCGGCGCGCTCACGCGCGGCGAGATCGACGCCTACACGGATTTCGTGCGCAATCTCGGCGCCAAGGGCCTCGCCTGGATCAAGGTGAACGAGGCGGGTGCCGGCCTGCCGGCATTGCAGTCGCCTATTTTGAAATTCCTGACTGATTCCGTGACAAAGGAAATCCTGGGCAGGACAAGCGCAAAGCCGGGAGACATCATCTTCTTCGGGGCCGACAATGCCGACGCCTGCAACGCCTGCCTCGGCGCGCTGCGCCAGAGGATCGGCCATGAGCGCGGCCTCGCCGAGAAAGGCTGGCGTCCCCTGTGGGTCGTCGACTTCCCGATGTTCGAGTACGACGAGGAATCCAGACAGTGGAAGGCGCGCCACCACCCGTTCACCAGCCCCAAGGACGGCCACGAGCAGTTCATGGAGGCGAGCCCGGAGAAGGCCTACGCCAAGGCCTACGACCTGGTGCTGAACGGCTGGGAGATCGCCGGCGGCTCGGTCCGGATACACCGCCAGGAGATTCAGGAAAAGGTCTTCGATTCATTGAGAATCGCGAAGCAGGAGCAGCAGGCGAAATTCGGCTTTCTGCTGAATGCGCTGCAATACGGCGCGCCGCCGCACGGCGGCATCGCGTTCGGCTTCGACCGCCTCGTCGCGCTGATGGCGGGCACCGAGGCGATCCGCGACGTGATCGCGTTTCCGAAAACGCAGCGCGGCCAGGACCTCGTCACCGGCGCGCCGTCGCCCGTCACCGAGCGCCAGCTGCGCGAGCTGCACATCCGGCTGCGGAACCTCTCGTCGCAGTGAGGCTGCTGTCGGGGCTGCTGCTCTTCGTCGCCTCGAGTGTCCTCGCCTTTTCGGCCGGGGAGATCGAGAGCGCAAGCCTTCCTCCTGAAGCGCGCGAGACCATCGCGCTGATCAGGAAGGGCGGGCCGTTCCCCTACGAGCGGGATGGCGCGGTCTTCGGCAACCGGGAGAGGCGGCTGCCCGCGCGGGAGCGCGGCTGGTACCACGAGTACACCGTAAGGACGCCCGGCGCGCGCGACCGCGGCGCGCGGCGCATCGTCGCGGGGCGCGATGGTACGCTGTACTACACGGGCGACCACTATCGGAGCTTCCGGCGCGTCCTGGAATGAGGGGCCGATGAGCAAACTCCTGCAGCGGCTGAGCGATCCGGCCAAGTCCGGCGTCTACCGCAGCTCGCGCAGCGACGAAATCCTCGACGCCACGCGCGCGAGCAAGCTGCGCGTCGCGCAGATCGACCTCGCGGGCGCGACCGACAAGGACAAGCTCGTCGCGCGCGTCGCCGCGGCGCTCGAATTCCCGTCCTGGTTCGGCGGAAACTGGGACGCGCTCGAGGACTGCCTGTGCGACCTCAGCTGGATGACGGCCGCGGGCCACGTGCTGCTGCTCACGGGCGCGGTCGATGTGCCGCGGGTCGAGCGCGGAACGCTGGTCGACATCCTCGCCGCGGCCGCCGCGTCCTGGGCCGAGCGCAAGCACCCGTTCTTCGCCGTGTTCCTGGACGGCGAGCCGGCGCTGCCGAGCCTGTACAACGAGCGCAAGTGAGCGCGCCCGTGACGCCGAAGCTGCCGATCTCGGTGCTCGTCGTCGTGCATACCGCGCAGGGCGAGGTGCTGCTGCTCGAGCGCTCGGCGCGGCCCGGCTTCTGGCAGTCGGTGACCGGATCGCTGGATCGAGTCGACGAGCCGCATGCGGCGGCGGCGCTGCGCGAAGTGCGCGAGGAGACGGGCATCCTGGCGCAGGCTGCGGATCTGCGGCGATGGAATCTTGCCTATACGTTCGAGATCTACGCGCAGTGGCGCCACCGCTTCGCGCCCGGAACCACGCACAATACCGAGCACGTCTTCAGCCTGCGGCTGCCCGCGCGCGCGCCGGTGACGCTGGCTCCGGACGAGCACGTGGCGAGCCTGTGGCTGCCCTGGCGCGAGGCCGCGCAACGCTGCTTCTCCTGGTCGAACCGGGACGCGATCCGGATCGTTCAGACATGCGCGCATTGAAGCTCGTGGCGCTCCTCGTCCCGCTGCTCGCGGCGGGCGGCGCGCGAGCGAACGAAGTCTCGATCGAGACGCAGCGGCGCGATTCGGCGCTGGAGGTCGTCTGCCGCGCGCTTCTCGAGGCGCCCGCCGAGCTTGTCTGGCAGACGCTGACCGACTACGATCACCTCGCCGACTTCATACCCGGCATGCAGCGCAGCCGCGTGATCGCGCGCAGCGGACGGGTCGCGACGGTCGAGCAGCTGGGCACCGCCCGGTTTCTCTTCGTGAGCCTGCCGATCGAGGTCACGCTCGCGACCACGGAGTTCCCGCCGCGCGCGATCGAGGCGAAGATGACCAAGGGCAATCTCAGGCGCCTGGAGGGCACCTACCGGATCGAGCCGCGCGCGGACGGCCGGGTGCTGGTGAGCTGGCAAGGCCTGATCGAGGCCGAAGCCCTGCCGCCGCTGATCGGCGAGCTGCTCATGCGCTCGGCGATCGCGGACCAGTTCCGCGGCATGGTGCTCGAGATCGAGCGCCGCGACGCG
>DATIYN010000228.1:0-2693 GCA_035517595.1 Burkholderiales bacterium | reverse complement strand
ATCACCGAGAGCGGCACGCCCGAGGCGCGCGCCATCTGCGCGGTGCCGTCGGTGCTGCCGTCGTCGATGAGCACGAGCCGGTAGTCGCGGTCGGTCTGCGCCTTGAGGCAGCCGATGAAGCGCTCGGTGAGCGCGCGGCGGTTGTGCACCGGCGCGAGCACGTAGAGCAGGCCGCTGGCGTCCGCCGCGTCGGCCGGCATCAGGCGCCGCCAGGATCGCGCTGCGAGCTCATGGGGGAATGCTACCGCGGCCGCGCCCGGCCCGCGCGAGGGTCCAGACTAGAATAGCCCGCTGCATGAGCGCGTGGGAATCGATCCGCTGGCAGTGGGGCCTCGCATGGCGCGTCGTCTTCGATGCCGTCGTGATCGCCGCTGCCGTGCGCGCGGCGCCGCGCGGCGCGGCCGCCTGCATCGTGCGCCTGGACGGCATCGGCGATTTCGTGCTCTGGCTCGACGCCTGCCGCCGGCTCGCCGAGCACTACCGCGCGCGCGGCGCGCGCGTGGTGCTCGCCGCCAACGCGCTCTGGGCCGGATGGGCGCGCGAGCTCGGGCTCGCGGACGAAGTCTGGGAATTCGACCGCACGCGCTTCGCGCAGGATCTCGGCTACCGCGCGGGCTGGCTGCGCCGCATGCGCGCGGCCGGGTTCGCCGAGGTGCTGCAGCCGGCGCACTCGCGCCGGCCCGCGGAAGGCGACGCGCTCGTGCGCGCGAGCGGCGCGCCGGAGCGGATCGGATCGGCGGGCGACACCACCAACGCGCCCGCCTGGCTCAAGCGCCGCGCGGATCGCTGGTATACGCGGCTGATCGATTGCGGCAGCGCGAAGCGCATGGAGCTGCTGCGCAACGCCGACTTCGTCCGGGGGCTGGGCATCGCCGGCTTTCGCGCGCGCGCGCCGCAGCTCGGCGCCGGGCTGCCGGCCAATCCCGCCGGGCTCGCGAGCGGCAGCTATGCGGTGCTCGTTCCGGGCGCGAGCCACGCGATGCGCGCCTGGCCGGTCGAGCGCTTCGTCGAGGTCGCGCGGCGGCTTGCGGACGAAGGCCTGCGCGTCGTCGTCGCCGGCGGCGCGGGCGACGGCCCGGCCGCGAAAGCGCTGCAGAAGGAGCTGCCGGGAGAAATCGACGATCTGACGGGCCGCACTTCGCTCGGCGAGCTCGGCGCGCTGATGGCCGAGGCGCGCGTGGTGATCGCCAACGAAACCGGGGCGGCGCACATTGCCGCCGCGGCGGGCGCGCCGGTGGTCTGTGCCGCGGGCGGCGGCCACTACGCGCGCTTCATGCCGTACGCGCTGGAGGAGGCGCCCGCCCGGGCGCCGCGGCTCTTTCCGGTCGACCGGAACATGGACTGCTTCGGCTGCAACTGGAACTGCATCTACGCGCGCGCGCCGGGCGAGGCGGCCAAATGCGTGCGCGACATCGCCGTGGACCAGCTCTGGGCGCAGGTCGCCGCCTGCCTCGGGCCCGAGGTGCCCGGCGCGCAGTTCCACCTCGGCCTCGCGCTGCAGGGCGTGGGGCGCTACGACGAGGCGCACGCGGCGTTCCGCGAGGCGCTGCGCCTGCGGCTGCGCGGCGAGGCGGCGCCCGAGGCGCCCGGGCTTCCGGGACCGCGCGAGCCTGTGCCGCGCACGACGCTCGCCTGCGTGGACTGCCGCCACCACGAGCTCGCCGTCGTGGCGCTGCGCCGCTCGATGGCGCAGTGCCGCTTCGAGCGCGTGCAGCTCTTCACCAACCGCAAGCTGGATCTCCCGGACATCGAGGTCGTGGTGATCCCCGACATCGCCTCGATCGCCGGCTACAGCCGCTTCATGGTGAAGGAGCTCGGCGCGCGCATCGACACCGACTTCGCGCTCGTCGTGCAGTACGACGGCTTCGTGGCGAACGGCAAGCGCTGGCGCGCCGAATTCCTCGACTACGACTACGTGGGCGCGCCCTGGCCCGACGGCAGCGTGGGCAACGGCGGCTTTTCGCTGCGCTCGAAGAAGCTCCTGCGCGCCTTGCAGGACCCGCGCATCGCCGAGCTCGTGCCCGAGGACGCTGCGATCTGCAAGACGTATCGCGGGCTATTGGAAAGCGAATACGGCATCCGCTTCGCGCCGACCGCAGTCGCGGCGCGCTTCTCCTTCGAGACCCGGCCGCCGCCCGAGCCCACGCTCGGCTTCCACGGCCTCGCGCACCTGGTGCGCATCGTCGACATGAGCACGGAAGAACTCGAGCGCTATCGCCCCGAGCCGATGGTGACGTATGAGAAGAGCTAGCGTCCCGATTCTGCCGCGCCGAGCGCGCCGGACAAGAACCGGCGGATAGAACGCACGTTACTTGACGTCCTCGAGCTTGACGCCGCGACCCGCACGAAAGCTGGCACGAGCCTGCTCGACGCGCTGCAGGAATCGAGGGTCGTTCTCAAGCCGATATTCGAACCAGTCGTCCTCCGACTTGAAACCGATCAATACCCCGGCCGGTTTGCCGTGGCGCGTGATGACGACGTCCTGCGTCTCGGCTTCTCGAAGGAAGCGAGACAAGTCGTCCTTGACTTCGGAAAGAGGCACTTTCTTCACTTTGGATTTCCGTACCGCTTCAGCCATGGCTCAGCCTCCGGTTTGGGCACGATCGCCAGTACCTCGACGACCGAACTCGAAACATCGTAGAACACACGAACCTCCTTGACCCGAAGCCGAAATTGCGGCTTCGCCATGCCGC
>DATIYN010000227.1:0-10697 GCA_035517595.1 Burkholderiales bacterium | reverse complement strand
CCGTCGTCGGCGGAGTACTGGCACATCGGCGCGATGACGACGCGGTTCGGCAGCGTAATCCCTCCAATCTGAAGAGGGTCGAACAGCTTAGGGTGCGGCAACGGTGATTCCTTTCTCGGTGAAAACCCTGCGCAGCGTCTGCGCGAACGTCACGGCGCCCGGCTGGTCGCCGTGCAGGCACAGCGTGTCGGCGGCCACCGGCACGCGCCTGCCCGAAAGGCTCGTCACGTAGCCGCCCTCGATCATGCCGAGCACCTGCTGTACCGACTGCTGCGGGTCCTCGATCATGCCCCCCGGCTTGTCGCGCGGCGCAAGCGTGCCGTCGTCCGAGTAGCCCCGGTCGCCGAAGACTTCGCCGGCAACGGGGATTTTCGCTCTTTTGGCCAGTTGAAAGTTCCTGCTCTCCGAAAGCGCGTACAGAATCACGTTCGGGCCCAGGTCCTTCACGGCGCGAATCATCGCCTCGGACAGGGCCTCGTCGTTCGCCGCCATGTTGTAGAGCGAGCCGTGGCATTTTACGTGGTGCAGCTTCGCGCCGGCGGCGCGCGCGAACGCTTCGACCGCCCCGGCCTGGTAGAGCACGAGGTCGTACATGTCCTGCGGCGTGATCTTCATCGCGCGCCGGCCGAAGCCCATGAGGTCGGGCAGCGAGGGGTGCGCGCCGATCGCGACGCCGCGGTCCACGGCGAGCGCCACCGTCTTGCGGATGGTCGCGGGGTCGCCCGCGTGGAAGCCGCAGGCGATGTTCGCCGAGCTGATGTAGGGCATCACCTCGGCGTCGGCGCCCATCTTCCAGGCGCCGTAGCTCTCGCCCATGTCGCAGTTGAGGTCGATCGTCCTCGTCATGTCCGTCCGCCGGCTCTTCACCGGTAATCCCAGGCCAGCGCGCGCCGCGCCGCGTCCACGCGCTGGCGCAGCACGCGGCGCAGCTCGCCCGCCTGCTCGAGCGTGCAGCGCGCGAACTGCACGGCGCCTCCGGGCGCCAGCTGCGCGAGCCGCGGCACGTCCGCCGCCGCGATCTCCGCGATCTTCGGATAGCCGCCGGTGGTCTGATGGTCGGCCATCAGCGCGATCGGCAATCCGTTCGGCGGCACCTGCACCGTTCCCAGGCAGGTCGGTTCCGATATTATCTCGCCGGCTTCGGCGCGCGCCAGCACGGGACCCGCCAGGCGAAATCCCATGCGGTTGGAATCCGGCGTCACCTTCCAGGTGGCCTCGAAGAACGCGCGCCGCGCCGCGGCGTCGAACAGTGCATGGTGGCGGCCCGCCATCGCATGGATGACGATCGGCTCGCGCGCGGGCAGCGTGAGCGCGGGCGCCGACCAGCTGACGGAGCGCAGGCGGCCGAAGGTCTTCTTTCCTTGCAGGCTCTCGTACCTGCCCTGCGATATCGCGGAAACCCTGCCGATCAAGGGCAAGCCGTCGCCCGCGCGCAGCGCGCGCCCCTGCAGCCCGCCGAACCGCGCCGGCAGGTAGGTGCTGCGCGAGCCCAGCACCGGATCGATCGCGATGCCGCCCGCCACCGCGAGGTACGCGCGGCTGCCGAGCGTGGCGCGCCGCGCGTTCAGCACCGTGCCTTTCTCCAGCAGCACGGGGCGGTCGGTCGGCATCGGAGCGCCGCCCGCGCGCGCCTCCATCTCGGCGCCGCACAGCGCGACGAGCGCGTCCGACTCGAATGCGATCTCCGGCCCGAGCAGCGTGATTTCGAGCGCGGCCTCGTCGCCGCGGTTGCCGACCAGGGCGTTGGCGAGCTCGAGCGCGACCGGGTCCATCGGGCCGCAGGGCACGACGCCGAAGTGCTGCAGGCCGAAGCGGCCGCGGTCCTGAACCGTGGTGAGCAGCCCCGGCCGGACGATCCGCAAGCTCATGCGAGGACTGGCCCGATGCTCACGCCAGGCTCTCGAACTCGTCGCGGCTGATCGGGATGAAGTGCACGCGGTCGCCGGGCGCGAACAGGCTCGCCGGCTCGCGCGCCGGGTCGAACACGCGCAGCGGCGTGCGGCCGATGATGCTCCAGCCGCCCGGCGTCTCGTAGGGATACACCGCGGTCTGCGCGTTCGCGATCGCGACCGATCCCGCGGGCATCACCGTGCGCGGCGTCGCGCGCCGCGGCACCGCGAGCTTCGGGTCCAGGCCGCCGATGTACGGCTGCCCGGGCGAGAACCCCACCATCAGCACGAGATGTTTCGAGGAGACGTGAAGCTTTTGAATCTGACTTGGAGAAAGTCTTGTCGTCCCGGAAACTTCGTCCATGTCCAGCGCGTAGATCGCGTCGTAGCAGACCGGGACTTCGACGGTGCGGCCGCTGTCCTCGAACTTGCCGGCCGCCTTGAAGGCGTCCTCGAGCAGCGCCGGGAATTCCTCGAGCACCCGGGCGGGCAGCGCCGGGTGGAAGGGATCGAAGTGCACGGCGACGCCGCAGAGCGCCGGCACGATGTCGCGGACCCACGGCAGCCCGCGCGCGCGCAGCGCCGCCGCGAGCGCCTGCAGCGACTGGTTGGTCTCAAGGTCCACGCCGCCGCTCGCGGCGGTCCTGCTGTCGCCGAACTCGGCGTACACCGCCGCGTCGCCGAGCGGCGTGAGCTGCAGCGTCTTCAGGAGCTTTTTCAGTTGGCCTTCGGCACCGCCACGCCGATCATGCAGTCGCGCGTCACGATCGAGGCGAGGCGCTCCTCGCTCCATCCCTCGGTGCCCGCCGGGCGCATCGGCAGCACCAGATAGCGCATGTCGGCGGTCGAATCATGGACTCTTATTGCCGTTCCTTCCTCCAGGAACAAGCCGAATTCGGAAAGGACGGCGCGTGGCTCGCGGACCGCGCGCGAGCGGTAGTTGCGCGACTTGTACCAATCGGGCGGGATGCCGAGCAGCATGCGCGGGTAGCACGAGCACAGCGTGCAGACGATCATGTTGTGCGCCTGCGGCGTGTTTTCCACCACGATGAGCCTCAGGGCGGGCACATCCAGGCCGAGTTCTTCGCAGGCCTTCGTGCCGTCCTCGAGGAGTTTCTTTCGATAGGAATCCGAAACCCAGGCCCTGGCAACGACGCGAGCCCCGCGCTCGGGCGAGCGCTGGCGCATGTCCTCGACCGTTTCGGCGACCTGCGCCTCGGTGAGGATGCCCTTCTCCACCAGCAGCTCGCGCAGGCTGACTTCCATCAGCTGGAAGTAGCTGTAGGGCTGGTACCTGCCTGCCTCGCTCATTCGAGCCAGTGCTGGAAGATCTCCACTTCCAGCAGGTCCCCCGGATTGCCGCGGTACGCGGGCCAGACGTCTTTCTGCAGGAAGCGCACGCGGTAGAGCGGCTGCTTGGGCTCGCCGCTTCTCTGCTGCGCGAGCTCCTCGGGATTGCCAAAGGAGCCGCAGAGGCGCTCGATCACGCCGCTGTGTCCGCGGATGTAGTACGGCGTGCGGATGTGGCCGAGCGGATAGGCCGCGCGCACGTGCACGCGGTCGCCGCGCCTGAACCTCGCCTCAACCATGGCGCTTGCGCACCTGCTCCATGCGCCGGCCGAGCTCCTCGGTGGTGATGACGCCGCGCTGGATCATGGTCTGGGTGATCGAGGTGACCCAGCGCTCGTAGTAGCTCATCCGCTCGTAGGCGTCGGGCGGCAGCGCCTCGATGTTCTTGCGCAGCTCGTCCACCGTCATGAGCTTGCGGGCGCCCCTGACGCCGGAGAGCAGCATCATGAGCGCGTCGACGCGCCGCTCCCATTCCTCGTAGTCGTGCTCGGTGGGCTCCACCTTGCCCGCGGGCTGCCCGCCCATGTCGTGATGGCTGCGCTCGATCACGGCGGTTATATTAGCCCCATGGCCGTGGCCGCGCAGCAGATCCCCCCGCCGGGCAGCCTCCATCTCGACCACGTCTCGCACTTCGTGCCCGACCTGGGCGCCGCGGCGCGCGCGCTCGAGGCGCTCGGCTTCGCGGTGACGCCCGCATCGGCGCAGCAGACGCAGGACGGCCCGGCCGGCACGTCGAACGTGTGCGTCATGCTCGAGCACGGCTACCTGGAGTTCCTCGCGCCGATGAGCGACACGCCCAACGCGCAGCGGCTGCGCGCGACGATGGCGCGCTATCCCGGCGTGCACCTGTGCTGCTTCGGCACGCCCGAGGCCGAAGCCGAGCATCGAAGACTGGGCGCGCACGGCTTCGGCCCCTTGCCTGTCGTGAATCTTCAGAGAGAAACCGCCGAAAGGCAGACCGCGAAATTCAAGGTCGTCAGGGCTTCGCCGGAAAAGATGCCCGAGGGCCGGATCCAGTTCGTCCAGCACCTCGCGCCCGAGGCGATCTGGCGGCCGCAGTACCTCGGCCATACGAACAACGCCGTCCAGCTCGCCTGCGCGTTCGTCGTCGCCGACGATGTCGCGCGCACGGCGGCGCGCTGGGCGGAGTTCGCCGCGCTGCTGCCGCGGCCGGCGGGCGGCTACGTGCACCTGCCGGCCGGCCGCGGCCACGTGCTCGTCGGCACGCGCGCGCAATGGGCCGAGCTGCTCGGCGACGCACCGGCGGCGCCGGCGCTCGCGGGCTGCGCGCTCGAGTGCCGCAATCCCGCGATTCTGCTCGCGCGCTGCGAGCGGCTCGGCCTGGCGTTGAAGAAGCTGAGGGAGAATTTGTACGCCGTGTCGCTTCCCGAAGCGATCGGCGGAGCCTGGATTTTCGGAACTCGACAAGGACTCGGACTGCCCACATGAAGAACAGCGACGACCTCTGCTCCCTCTCCGCCACCGAGCTGCTGGCGCTTTACCGGAGGAAGAAGCTTTCCCCGGTGGAAGTGACGAAAGCGGTCTACGAGCGCATCGACGCGCTCAATCCTGTCTTGAACGCATTCTGCGTCCTCGATTTCGATTCTTCTCTTGGAGATGCAAAAGCGTCGGAAAGACGTTGGCGCCAGGGCGCTCCGCTGGGCCTGCTCGACGGCGTGCCGGTGTCGATCAAGGACCTGCTGCTCACGAAGGGCTGGCCCACGCTGCGCGGCTCGAAGACCGTCAACCCGAAGGGGCCGTGGAACGCGGATGCGCCCTGCACCGCGCGCCTGCGCGAGCACGGCGCAGTGATCCTCGGCAAGACGACCACGCCCGAATTCGGCTGGAAAGGCGTCACCGACTCGCCGCTCACCGGCATAACCCGGAACCCCTGGAACCCGAAGCTCACGCCGGGCGGCTCCTCCGGCGGCGGCGCCGCGGCCGTGGCCGCCGGCATGGGACCGCTCACCGTCGGCACGGACGGCGGCGGCTCGATCCGCATCCCGTGCAGTTTCACCGGCCTGTTCGGCCTGAAGCCCTCGTTCGGGCGCGTGCCGGCCTGGCCGCTCTCGCCGATGGGCACGGTGGCGCACGTGGGCCCGATGACGCGAACGGTGGAAGACGCGGCGCTCCTGCTGAACGTTCTCTCCCTTCCCGACCGGCGCGACTGGCACGCGCTGCCCTGGGACGCACGCGACTACCGCGTCGGGCTGGAGGACGGCGTGCGCGGACTGCGCATCGCGTACTCCGAGGACCTCGGCTACGCGCAGGTGGAGCCGGAGATAAGGAAGATCGTCGGCAATGCGGTAAAAACCTTCTTGCAGCTGGGCGCGGCCGTCGAGGCGCGCGATCCGGGCTTCGAGAACTGCGGCCCGCTGTTCGCCGCGCACTGGTTTCCGGGCGCGGCGGCGATCGTGCGCAACACCGAGGCGCGCAAGCGCGCGCTCATGGACAAGGGACTGCTCGAGACCGCCAGGCAGGGCGAAAAGGTGACGACGGCTCAATACCTCGCAGCCGTGCAGGAGCGCGGCGCGCTCGGCGAGCACATGAACGCCTTCCACGAGAAGTGGGACTTGCTCGTCACGCCCACGCTGCCGCTCGCGGCGTTCACCGCCGGCGTGGAGGTCTCCGACCTGCTCAAGCAGAAGCGCTGGACCGACTGGTCGCCCTTCAGCTACCCCTTCAACCTCACGCAGCAGCCCGCGGCGACGATTCCCTGCGGCCTCACCCGCAAGGGCCTGCCGGTAGGCCTGCACATCGTGGGCCCGCGCTACGCGGACGCGCTCGTGCTGCGCGCGGCGCGGGCGTTCGAATCGGCGCACCCGATTCCGCTGGCCGATGTCTCGGGACTCGAGCGCCGATAGCTGGCTGCGCGGCGCGCTCGCCGGCTCGGGCTTCGCGGCCTGGGTCTGGGATGTCCCCTCCGACACCGTCAAGCTGAGCGAATCCTGGCTGGAGATGCTGGGCGAGGCGCGGCGTGAAATCACGGTGCCACGAAGCGAGCTCGCGCCGCTGGTGCACCCGGAAGACCTTCCCCAGGTCGTGACCGTACTGGATGCCGTGCGCTGCGGCCGCACGCCGAGCTACGACGTCGAGCACCGGGTGCGCACGCTGAACGGCCGCTACCGCTGGATCCTGAGCCGCGGCCAGGTCGCCGAGCGCGACGCGGCTGGCCGTCCGCTGCGGGTCACGGGCACCAACGCTGACATCACCGCCCGGCGGCGCGCCGAAGATTTGCTCGCGGCGCGCGAGCGGCAGCTGCGCCTCATCATCGACAGCGTGCCCGCCATGATCATGGAACTGGATGCGGGCGACCGCATCCGCTACTGCAACGCGCGCTACGTGGAGTACTTCGGCCTGAGCAGCGAAACGCTGCACGGCAAGACCATCGGCGAAGCCTTCGGCCCGGAGGCGCGCGAGCGCTTCGGCGCGCGCCGCGACCGCGTGCACGCCGGCGAGGCGGTGAGCTACGAGCGCCTGCTGCTGTTGCCCGGCAGGCCCGAGGCTCGCCTGCAGGTGCAGATCGTGCCGCGCACCGAACGCGGCGGCGAATACACCGGCTGCTATTTCATGGTCGAGGACATCACCGAGCGCGAGCGCCTGGCGAAGATGAAGGAGGACTTCATCCGCGGCGTCACGCACGAGCTGCGTACGCCGCTGCAGGCGATCCGCGCCGCGCTCGGCCAGATCGGCGCCGAGGCAGAGGACACCGGCCTCGCGCGCACCGTCGCCGCCGCGCGCACGAGCTGCGAGCGCCTGGTGCGCCTCGTCAACGACATCCTCGACTACCAGCGCCTGCGCGCCGGCCACCGGCTGCCCGGCGGCAAGGAACGCATCGACATCGCCGCGCCGGTGCGCGACGCGCTCGCGGCGAGCGAAAGCCTCGCGCGCGAAGGCGGCGTCGCGCTGCGACTCACCGAGCCCACGATCCCAATCCTCATTTCTGCCGACCCCGACCGCGTGGTGCAGCTCGTGACGAACCTCGTAGCCAACGCGCTGAAGCACTCGTCGAAGGGCGACGCCGTGGACATCGCCATCGAGCGCGGCGGCGATTGCGCGCGCGTCAGCGTCCGCGACCGCGGCCCCGGCGTGCCGCCCGAGTTCCAGTCCCAGCTCTTCCAGCAGTTCGCCCAGGGCCAGGCCGCCGACGGCAAGAAGCGCGCGGGTACCGGCCTCGGCCTTGCGATCTGCAAGGCGCTCGCCGAGCAGATGAGCGGCCGCGTCGGCTTCGATCCGCCCGAGGGTCCCGGCGCGAAATTCTGGTTCGAGCTGCCGCTCGGCTAAGGCTCGCGCGCGCGCCGCGGTGCGGCGCGCGTTTCGCCTTCATTGCAGCGTGAGTCCCAGGTACCCGGCGAGGACAATGCTGGCGATCGACACGAGCGCCGACAGCCAGAGCGCCCAGCGACGCGAGTACTCGGCCGGCCGATCGTGCTCGGGAAGCGTGGCGATGAAGCGGCCATGCTGGACCGTGGCGACCGCGATCGCCGCAGCCCCGATCAGGACGAACGAGAGTCCGAGGATCCCCGACGAAAGTGCCTCGGATCCCGGCGCACGAGCAGGCGATTGCAAAGCGATGAGGTGCAGGAAGAGGCCGAACCGCGAGACTACGAATCCAAGGCCGACGATCGCGACGCCGGTTCTCAGCCACGCGAGGAGCGTGCGCTCGGAGGCGAAGAAGACGCGCGGGTCAGAGGCGGGCATCGATGCAGGACGAAAGCAGTTCCTAGCTCAGGAAGAGCTCGATGCGCCAGGCCGAGAGGATCTTGCCGCCGTCGAGCATCACGCCGCGCGCGCTGTAGCGCTTTTCGTCGCGGCGGATGATGGTGTCCTGGCCGCGGTAGCGGCCGGTGGCGGATTCGTAGGCCGAGAGGATCACGTCGCCTACGACGATGAAGCGGCCGTGCAGGGTGCCGAAGGAGGCGCTCTTCGAGGTCCAGGGCGTGGCGAAGTTGCCGGGCGCGAACGGCTCGATCTCGTAGAGCGAGCGGTGCTCCACGGGCGGGTTGCCCGCCGTGCGCATGACGCCTTCATAGACCCATTTGTCCGGGTGGTGGCGGATCTGCGCCTCGCCCTGCACCGCGGTCGCCTTGCCGGTGGCGTCGACGAACTCGCCCTCGGTCTTCCAGAGACCCTCTTTCAGCAGGAAGCTGTGCGCGTTCTCAGCCATGGATCGCCACGCTGTCGGCGGGCGCCTGCGCGCGGGCGTCCATCGCGTAGTCGCGGATCACGCCCGCGATGCGCAGGCGGTAGGAAGCGAAGATGCCGCCGCGGCCCTTCTGCTGCGCCTCGCGGTGCTTCTGCACGTTGCGCCACTTGCGCACGCTCTCCTCGTCCTTCCAGAACTGCAGCGAGACGAACTTCCCCGGCGCGGTGATGCTTTCGAACCTCTCCAGCGACAGGAAGCCCTCGGCCTTCGCGAGCTCGGGCTTGAGCGTCTCCACGAGCGCCATGTAGTCGGGGAACTTCCCCTGCACCGGCGTGAATTCGAAGATCACCGCGATCATGCTGCGTCCTCCTCAGGCGAGACGGAACAATTCTATCGGCTGCTCGCGGCCCTTGACGCGCACCGGGCCGAGCGAGGAACCCGCCGGCGGCGCCTGGCCGGCGGCCTCCAGCACCTCCCGCGAGACCAGGATCTCCGAGCCGTACTCCTTGTTGAGCTGCTCGATGCGCGAGGCGAGGATCACCACGTTGCCGGTGATCGAGTACTGCTGGCGCTGCGCCGAGCCGATATTGCCCGAGATCGCCTCGCCCGCGTGCAGCCCGACGCCGATGCGGATCGGCGGGATGCGCCCCTCCTCCGCGAGCGCGTGCACCGCGGCATGGATCGCGTGCGCGGCGGCGACGGCGTTGGCGCTGTCGCGGCCGGTCGAGATCGGCGCGCCGAAGGTGGCCATGAGGCCGTCGCCGAGGAACTGGTTGATGATGCCGTGGTGGGTGTTGACGACTTCCACCGCCGCGCCGAACACCGCGTTCTGCAGCGCGACGATCTCCTCGGGCGGCTTGTGCTCCACCAGCGGCGTGAAGTTGCGGATGTCCATGAACAGTACGCACACTTGCGTGCGCCGGCTGGCGATGCCGCCGCCCTGGCGCAGCAGCTCGTCGACGATCGCCGGCGACACCTGCTGGCCGAACGCCTCGCGCATGCGCTGGCGCTCCTGCTGCACGCGCCAGGCGTTGCCGACGCGGCGCTTGAGCTGGTGCGCGACGAAGCCCGCCGCGAGGCCCGAAAGCAGCAGGATCGCGCCCTTGGTGAGGTAGAACGGCGGCGAATCGAACGGCGTGCCGGGCATGAGCTCCAGCTCAGCGTAGTGCGCGCAAAGCGCGATGTACTCGACCGTGGCCACGAGCCCGGTGAAGATCGACAGCCGGTAGTCCAGGCGCAGCGTCGAGAGCACGATGAAGACGCCGTAGAGCATCCCGGCCCCGCTCTGCAGCACGTGCACCGGGTTGGTGTCGCGCGCCACGGCGAGGATCAGGAAGCTCGGCACGCTCGTTTCGACGAACGCGCTGACATACCGCAGCGGCTCCGGCACCATGTGGCCGCTGCGCTGTCGCCAGCCCATCACGAGATAGACGCCGAGCTCGTAGGCAAGCAGCCCGCCGAGGATCAGGCCGACGCTGCGGATCGGGCGCGGGCCGCTGAAGTTCTCGAGATAGACGTCGTGGAACTCCAGGTAGACCGCCGCGAAGAAGCCGAGCAGCGCGGCGATCACCGCTGCGAGCATGCCGACCCGCAGGCGCTCGCTGGCGACGATCTCGCGCGCGAAATGCTCCTCGAACGAGGCGGCCGGCGCGGTCATCGCCCTACTATACTTCGCGCCGATGGACGACCGCATTTCGCCCGCGTACTGGCGCCACTGGCCCGCCGACATGCCGCGCTCGCTGCGCGCGCCGCGCATCACGCTGCCGAAGATGTTCCTCGATTCCGCTTCCAGATATCCCGGCAAGCCCGCCGCGATCTTCCAGGGAAAAAGCCTTTCCTACAAGGAACTTCAAGAGCAGATCGAAAACCTGGCCGGGCACCTGCAGCATGCCTGCGGCGTGCGGCGCGGCGACCGCGTGCTGCTCTGCATGCAGAACGGCCACGATTTCGTGGTCGCCTGCTTCGCGATCCTGTTCGCCGACGCGGTCGTGGTGCCAGTGAGCCCGGCCAACCTCGCCGAAGAGCTGCGCCACTACGTCGAGGACAGCGACGCCAGGGTGGCGATCGCCGAGCGGGACGTGGCGGGAAGGTTCTCGGGTTTGCCGCTGCAATCGCTGTTCATTCCCGGTGAAACAAAGACTTCTGGAGCAGGAGCCCAACCGAGCCGGGCCGCACCCGACGACCTTTGCCTGATGCCGTACACCTCGGGCAGCACCGGCCGGCCCAAGGGCTGCATGCATACGCACGCGACGGTGCTGCACAACGTCGCGGGCGCGGCGGCGTGGAAGCACATCACCGAGCACGTGGTCGCG
>DATIYN010000226.1:0-10087 GCA_035517595.1 Burkholderiales bacterium | reverse complement strand
TCTTTTCGAGCTCGCCCTGCAGTTGCGACACCTGCACCCACCCGCCGCGCCCGAGCCAGAGCGGCCACTGGATGCCCAGCGTGAGCAAGGCGAGCACGACGACGAGCAGGCGCATCGGCGCCGGTTCCTCTCAGCGCAGGTTGTAGAACGCGGCGCGACCGGGGTAGCTGGCGACGTCGCCGAGGTCTTCCTCGATGCGCAGCAGCTGGTTGTACTTGGCCGCGCGGTCCGAGCGCGACAGCGACCCGGTCTTGATCTGCAGCGCGTTCAGTCCGACCGCGATGTCGGCAATCGTCGAGTCCTCGGTCTCGCCCGAGCGGTGCGAGATCACCGTGCCGTAGCCCGAGCGCTTGGCGAGCTCGATCGCGGCGAAGGTCTCGGTGAGCGTGCCGATCTGGTTGACCTTGACGAGGATCGCGTTGGCCGCGCGCTCCTTCACGCCCTGGCGCAGGATCTTGGCGTTGGTCACGAACAGGTCGTCACCGACGAGCTGGACCTTGCTGCCGAGGCGCGAGGTGAGCAGCTTCCACCCGGCCCAGTCCGCCTCGGCCATGCCGTCCTCGATCGACACGATCGGGTACTTGTCGGCGAGCGCGGCGAGGTAGTCGCAGAAAGCCGGCGCGTCCAGGCTGAGGCTTTCCGAGGCCAGCACGTATTTGCCGTCCTTGTGGAACTCGCTCGCCGCGCAGTCGAGCGCGAGCAGCACGTCCTGGCCGGCCGCGTAGCCGGCCTTGTCGATCGCCGCGAGGATCAGCTCGATCGCCGCCGCGTGCGTCGGCAGGCTCGGCGCGAAGCCGCCTTCGTCGCCTACGGCCGTCGACATTCCCTTCGAGCTGATGATCTGCCGCAACGAACCGAAGACCTCGGCTCCGCAGCGAAGCGCCTCCCGAAAAGACTTCTCGCCTACGGGAACGATCATGAATTCCTGCAGGTCGAGGTTGTTGTTCGCGTGCGCGCCGCCGTTGATCACGTTCATCATCGGCACCGGCATCTGCATCGGCCCCGCGCCGCCGAAGTAGCGGTACAGCGGCAGGCCGGACTCCTCGGCCGCCGCCTTGGCCGCCGCCATCGACACCGCGAGCGTCGCGTTTGCGCCGAGGCGCGCCTTGTTGTCCGTGCCGTCGAGGTCGATGAGCGTCTTGTCGATGAAGCCCTGCTCGGAGGCATCCAGGCCGACGATCGCCTCGGAAATCTCGGTATTCACCGCCTCCACCGCCTTCAGCACGCCCTTGCCGCCGTAGCGCTTCGGGTCGCCGTCGCGCAGCTCGATGGCCTCGCGGCTGCCCGTGGAGGCGCCCGAGGGCACCGCGGCGCGCCCCATGGCGCCGGACTCGAGCAGCACGTCCGCCTCGACGGTCGGATTGCCCCGCGAGTCGAGGATTTCCCTGGCAACGATGTCGACGATCGAGCTCATCAGCTATTCACCTTGGTTTCGGCAAGTGCGTTCTTCTTGACCACGCGGTCGAGCTCCGCCAGCGTCTCGAGCAGCTCGCCCATGAGCGCCAGCGGCCAGGAGTTCGGGCCGTCGCACAGCGCTTCGTCGGGACGCGGGTGCGTCTCCATGAACACGCCGGAGACGCCGGCCGCGACCGCCGCGCGCGCGAGCACCGGGATGTGCTCCCGCTGGCCGCCGCTCGAGGTGCCCTGTCCGCCCGGCAGCTGCACCGAGTGCGTCGCGTCGAAGACCACCGGGCAGCCGGTGTCCCGCATCGCCGCCAGGCCGCGCATGTCGACGACGAGGTTGTTGTAGCCGAAGCTGAAGCCGCGCTCGCAGACCATCACCTGGCGGTTGCCCGCGTCGCGCGCCTTCTCGACCACCTGCTTCATCTCCCAGGGCGAGAGAAACTGGCCCTTCTTCACGTTCATCGGCTTGCCCTGCCGCGCGACGCTCTGGATGAAGTTCGTCTGGCGGCACAGGAAGGCAGGCGTCTGCAGGACGTCCGCCACGGCAGCCACCTCCGCGAGCGGCGTGTCCTCGTGGACGTCCGTCAGGACCGGGACCCCGACCTGCTTCCGGACTTCGGAAAGGATCTTCAAGCCGGCGACCATGCCCGGTCCCCGGTAGCTCTTGCCCGAGGTGCGGTTCGCCTTGTCGAAGGAGCCCTTGAAGATGTAGGGCATCTTCAGCTTGGCGGTGCGCTCCTTCAGCTGCCCCGCGACGTCCAGGCAAAGCTGCTGGCTCTCCAGCGTGTCGGGCCCAGCGATGAGAAATAGCGGCCTGTCCAGGCCGACGTCGAAGCTGCAGAGCTTCACGCGGCGACGACGGAAAGCGCGCCGCCAGGCCGCTTTGCATTCGCCCTGTACTTGAGAGCCGCGTTCACGAAGGCCTTGAACAGCGGATGGCCATCGCGCGGCGTCGAGGTGAACTCGGGGTGGAACTGGACGCCGAAGAAGAACGGATGGCCGGGAAGCTCCATCATCTCGGGCAGGTTCTCGCTCGGCGTGCGCGCCGAGACCTTGTAGCCCTTCGCCTCGAGCTGCGGCACGTAGACGTTGTTGACCTCGTAGCGGTGCCGGTGCCGCTCGTTGACCTCGCTGCCGTAGATCGAGGCCGCGAGCGTCCCCGCCTCGACCGGCACCTTCTGCGCGCCCAGGCGCATGGTGCCGCCCAGTTCCGATGCCTCCGTGCGCCGCTCGATGCGGCCCGTGCGGTCCAGCCACTCGGTGATCAGCGCGACGACCGGATGCGGCGTGTCCGGGTCGAACTCGGTGCTGTTGGCCCCGGCGAGGCCCGCGACGTGGCGCGCGAACTCGATCGTCGCGAGCTGCATGCCCAGGCAGATGCCGAGGTAGGGCACGCCCCGCTCCCTCGCGAAGCGGATCGCCGCGATCTTGCCTTCGGTCCCCCGCTTGCCGAAGCCGCCCGGCACGAGGATCGCGTCCATCTTCTCCAGCGCCGCGGTGCCGCTCTTCTCAAGCTCCTCGGAGTCGAGGTAGTGGACTTTCACGCGGCTGTGCGTGTGGATGCCCGCGTGCACGAGCGCCTCGTTGAGCGACTTGTACGAGTCCTGCAGGTCGACGTACTTGCCCACGAACGCGATGTCGGCCTCGTGCTCGGGGTGCTCGAGCGCGTGCACCAGCTTCTTCCACGCCTGCAGGTCGGCCGCGCGCGCGAGGATCTGCAGCTTGTGGCAGACGATCTCGTCGAGCATCTGCTCGTGCAGCATCATCGGGATCTTGTAGATCGAGTCGACGTCCCAGGCCGAGATCACCGCCTCCTTCTGCACGTTGCAGAAGAGGGCGATCTTGCGTCGCTCATCGTCGGGCAGGGGGCGGTCGGTGCGGCACAGCACCACGTCGGCCTGGATGCCGATCTCGCGCAGCTCCTTGACCGAGTGCTGCGTGGGCTTGGTCTTGATCTCCCCCGCCGAGGCGATGTACGGCACCAGCGTGAGGTGGATATAGCAGACGTTGTTGCGCCCCAGCTCCAGGCCCATTTGCCGGATCGCCTCGAGGAAGGGCAGCGATTCGATGTCGCCCACCGTGCCGCCGACCTCGACGATCGCCACGTCGGCCTCCCCGGCGCCGCGCTTGATGTCGAGCTTGATCTCGTCGGTGATGTGCGGGATCACCTGGACGGTGCCGCCGAGGTAGTCGCCGCGCCGCTCCTTCTTGATCACCGACTCGTACACCTGGCCGGTGGTGAAGTTGTTCCAGCGGCGCATCTTCGAGCTCTGGAAGCGCTCGTAGTGCCCCAGGTCGAGGTCGGTCTCGGCCCCGTCCTCGGTGACGAATACCTCGCCGTGCTGGAACGGCGACATCGTGCCCGGATCCACGTTGATGTAGGGATCCAGCTTGATATTGGTGACCCGGATGCCGCGCGATTCGAGGATCGCGGCGAGAGAAGCGGCGGCGATACCCTTTCCAAGACTGGAAACGACACCACCGGTAACGAACACGTACTTGGTCATCTAACCCAAGCCAAGCGTGAAAGCCGGAGTCTACCGGAAACGCCCCGGCCCGACAAATCCGCTCAGCCCTGCGCGAGCTCCGCGCGGTGCGCGAAGTGCTCAAGCGCCTCGGGATTGGCCAGCGCCTCGAGATTCTTCGGCTGTCGGCCGTGAACGACGTCGCGCACGGCGAGCTCGACGATCTTTCCGCTCTTGGTGCGCGGGATGTCCGCCACCTGCAGCACCTTCGCGGGCACGTGGCGCGGCGTCGTGTTGTCCCGGATGCGCGCCCTGATGCGGTTGACGATCTCGTCGCTCAGCTCCAGGCCTTCGCGCAGCTTCACGAACAGCACCACGCGCACGTCGCCCTCCCAGTCCTGGCCGATCACGAGCGACTCGACCACCTCGTCGAGCTGCTCGACCTGCCGGTAGATCTCGGCCGTGCCGATGCGCACGCCCCCGGGGTTGAGCACCGCGTCCGAGCGGCCGTAGATGATTACGCCGCCGTGCGCGGTGAGCTCGCACCAGTCGCCGTGGCGCCAGACGTTCGGGTAGCGCTCGAAGTAGGCCGCGCGGTAGCGCGAGCCGTCGGCGTCGCCCCAGAAGCCGACCGGCATCGACGGGAACGGCCGGGTGCAGACCAGTTCGCCCTTGTCCGTCGTGGCAACGCCTCTTTCATCGAAGACATCCACCGCCATGCCCAGGCCCTTCGCCTGGATCTCGCCGCGCCAGACCGGTCCCATGGGATTGCCCAGCACGAAGCACGAGACGATGTCGGTGCCCCCGGAGATCGACGACAGGCAGACGTCGCGCTTCAGATTCGCGTAGACGTAGTCGAACCCCTCGGCGACGAGCGGCGAGCCCGTCGAGAGGACCGCGCGCAGCTTCTCGAGGCGGTGCGTCTGCGCCGGCTTGAGCTTCACCTTCGCGATCGAGTCGATGAACTTGGCCGAGGTGCCGAAATGCGTCATGCCCTCGGCGTCGGCGAAATCGAACAGGATGCGCCCCCGCCCCACGAAGGGCGAGCCGTCGTACAGCAGCAGCGTCGCGCCGGCGGCAAGCCCCGACACCAGCCAGTTCCACATCATCCAGCCGAGCGTCGTGAAGTAGAACACGCGGTCCCCCGGACGCACGTCCGAGTGCAGCAGGTGCTCCTTCAGGTGCTGCAGCAGCGTCCCGCCCGTGCCGTGCACGATGCACTTGGGCACGCCCGTGGTTCCCGAGGAATACAGGATGTAGAGCGGATGGTTGAATTCCACGGGTTCGAAGGCTGTTTTTCCTGCCTCGTAGGGCTTCAAGAAATCCCGAAGAGAAATCCCGACCCTCGTCTCCGCGTTCACATACGGCAGCACGACGCACTGCCGGACGCTGGGCAGCTTCGCGAGGATCTCCGCGACTTTGTCCTGCGAGTCGAATTCCTTGCCTCCGTAGAGGTAGCCGTCGGCGCAGAACAGCACCTTGGGCTCGATCTGGCCGAAGCGGTCGAGCACGCCCTGCACGCCGAAATCCGGCGAGCACGAGGACCAGATCGCTCCCAGGCTCGCGGTGGCGAGCATCGCCGCGACCGACTCGGGCAGGTTCGGCAGGTAGCCCGCGACGCGGTCGCCCTTGCCCACGCCCGCGGCCGCGAGCGCCTGCTGCAGCCGCGAGACGAGGTCGTGCAGCTCGCGCCGGGAATAGTGCCGCTTCACCCGGTCCTCGCCCCAGAACACGATCGCGGGCGTCGCGTCGCGCTCGCGCAGCAGGTTCTCGGCGAAGTTCAGCCGGCCTTCGGGGAAGAAGGACGCGCCGGGCATGCGATCCCGGTTGATGAGGCGCCGCAGCCCCGGATCGCCGCGCACCTTGCTGAAGTCCCAGACGAGCGTCCAGAAGTCCTCGCACTTCTCGACCGACCAGGCGTGCAGCGCGGCGAAATCGGCAAAGCGGCGGCCGGCGCGGCGCTCGGCCTCGCGCCAGAAGCGCGCGAGCAGGGTCTGCGCGGCGCGCTCGGGCGACGGCGCCCAAAGCGGGTTCATGCGGCGGCCTTCGCGCGCAGCAGGCGCGCGCGCATGTCGTCGGAGATGCGCACCGGCTTCTGCGTCTTCATGCTCACGAACACCACCACCGCGGCGCCATCGGCGTAGGGCACGGGGTCGTCGTCCACGAGCAGCTCGTAGAAGGTCGGCACGCTCGAGCCGCCCGGCGCGCCCACGTACAGCCTCGCCTCCACCGTGCCCGGGTAGGTGATCGGCCGCTTGTAGTTGCAGGACGCGTTGACGATCACGATGCCCGTAGAGCGCCAGGCGTCGCGCTCCGGGACCAGCGCGTTGAACCAGCTGATGCGCGCCTGTTCCATGAAGCGGAAATAGACGGTGTTGTTGACGTGCCCCATGGCGTCCATGTCGCCCCAGCGGATCGGCATGCGCTCGATGTGCGCGAGCCTGCGCGCTTGTTCCATAGGACGGCATTCTATAATCGGGCCATGGCGCGCGAATCGATGCAGTACGACGTCGTGGTCGTGGGCGGCGGCCCGGCGGGGCTTGCCGCGGCAATCCGCTTGAAGCAGCTGTCGGCCGAAATCGCCGTCTGCGTCCTCGAGAAGGGCTCGGAGATCGGCGCGCACATCCTCTCGGGCGCGGTGATGGACCCGCGCGCGATGGACGAGCTGTTCCCCGACTGGAAAGCGAAGGGCGCGCCGCTGAACGTGCCCGTCACGGAAGACCGGTTCCTGTTCCTGACCGAATCGTCGTCCTTCAAGACGCCCAACTTCATCCTGCCCGCCTGCTTCCGCAATCACGGCAACTACGTGGTCAGCCTGGGCAGCGTCGCGCGATGGCTCGGGCAGCAGGCCGAGGGCCTAGGCGTGGAGATCTTCCCGGGCTTCGCCGCGGCCGAGGTGCTCTACGAAGACAAGGGCGCGGTGAGGGGCGTCGCCACCGGCGACATGGGCGTCAACCGCAAGGGCGAGAAGACCGACGCCTTCCAGCCCGGCATGGAGCTGCAAGCCAAGTACACGTTCTTCGCCGAGGGCTGCCGCGGCAGCCTCGGCAAGCAGCTGGAGGCGAAGTTCGGCCTGCGCAAGGGCTCGGACCCGCAGCTCTACGGCATCGGCCTGAAGGAGCTCTGGGACCTCGAGCCCGGGAAGCACCAGGCGGGCCTCGTGATCCACACTGCCGGCTGGCCGCTCGCGAGCGACACCTACGGCGGCTCCTTCCTCTACCACCTCGAGAACAACCAGGCGGCGGTCGGCTTCGTCGTCGGCCTCGGCTACGCCAATCCCTACCTGAGCCCCTACGAGGAATTCCAGCGCTACAAGACGCACCCGGCGATTCGAGGCTTCCTCGAGGGCGGCAAGCGCGTCGCCTACGGCGCGCGCGCGATCGCCGCGGGCGGCCTGCAGTCGCTGCCCGAGCTCGTGTTCCCGGGCGGCTGCCTGATCGGCGACGACGCGGGCTTCCTCAACGCCTCGCGCATCAAGGGCAGCCATGCGGCGATCAAGTCGGGCATGCTCGCGGCCGAGGCGGCGCACGCGGCGCTGCAGGCGAACCGCGCGGGCGACGCGCTCGCCGCCTACCCCGAGGCGTTCCGGCAGAGCTGGCTGTTCGACGAGCTCTACCGCGCCCGCAACTTCAAGCCCTGGATGGCGAAAGGCCTGTACATGGGCACGCTGATGGTCGGCGTGGACCAGGTCGTGTTCGGCGGCAAGGCGCCTTGGACCTTGCATCATGATCATGCCGATCATGAAACCTTGCTCAAGAAGGCAGATGCAACCGAAATTCGATATCCCAAGCCCGACGGCGTGCTGACCTTCGATCGGCTCACCAACGTCTCCTTCTCGGGCACCAACCACAGCGAAGACCAGCCGGTCCACCTGACGCTGAAGGACGCCTCGGTGCCGGTCAACGTCAACCTCGAGCTCTACGACGCGCCCGAGCAGCGCTATTGCCCGGCCGGCGTCTACGAGATCGTGCGCGACGACAAGGGGCCCCGCCTGCAGATCAACGCGCAGAATTGCGTGCACTGCAAGACCTGCGACATCAAGGATCCCACGCAGAACATCGTCTGGGTCACGCCGGAGGGCGGCGGCGGTCCGAACTACCCGAACATGTGACGATGAAGACTTTCTCGGAATTCTATCCGTTCTATCTGGGAGAGCACTCGAACCGGACCTGCCGCCGGCTGCATTTCGTCGGCACGACGATCGGCTTCGCGTGCGCGCTGCACGCCTTCTCGACGCTCAACTTCTGGTGGCTGCTCGGCGGCCTGGTGCAGGGCTACGCCTGGGCCTGGGTCGGGCACTACTTCTTCGAGCACAACCGGCCGGCGACCTTCACGCATCCCTGCTACAGCTTCCTCGGCGACTGGGTGATGTGGAAAGAGATCCTCACCGGAAAGATCCGGTTCTAGAGCCCGCGGGCCTCGCCGAATCGTTCCAGCCGATCATCGGCCGCGCGGTCACGCTGCGGACGCTGCGGCGCGAGGACCACGACATCGAGCTCGAGTTCGTCTCCGGGCTGTCGCCCGAGACGCGCCACAACCGCCTGCTGGGCGGCGCGGTCCGCATCACGCGCGAGTACATCGAGCGGCTGACGACGGTGGACCTCGCGCGCGACATGGCGCTCGCCGCCGTGGTGATGCACGAGGACCACGAGGCGCTGATCGGCGTCGCGCGCTACGTGCTCGACGCCGACGGCCGTGCCTGCGAGTTCGCGCTGGTGATCGCCGACGTCTGGCAGGGGCGCGGCATCGGCCGGCGCATGATGGAGAAGCTGATCGGCATTGCGCGCGCGCGCGGGCTCGCGCGCCTCTACGGCGACGTGCTGTCGACCAACCTGGGAATGCTCGAGTTCTGCCGCCGGCTCGGCTTCCGCCCGGCGCGCCTGCCCGAGGACGCCACGGTGACGCGCGTGACGCTGGCGCTCTAGGCGGCGAGGAACTGCTCTTCGGGCAGCGCCATCACCGCGCCCGCGCCCTGCGTCACGGCGACCGCGAGGCCGCCGGCCTGCGCGAGCACGTGGTCGGCGAAGAAGCGCGCCGTCTTGATCTTGGCAGCATAGAACGCTGCGTCGCCTTCCTTCTTCTGCAGCTTGCGCTCGGCGATCAGCGCGGCGCGCGCCATCTGCCAGCCACCCGCGACGATGCCCATCAGCATCAGGAACGGCACGGCGCCGGCGAACGCGGCGTTCGGGTCCTTCGCGGCGGCGCCGAGCACGTAGTCGACGCAGTCGGACACGGCCTGCGCGCCCGCGGCGAGGCGCTGGCGCACGACCTGGACGTCCGCGTCGCCGGACTTCGCGAGCGCCTGGTCGAGTCCCTTCAGCACCGCGAGCCAGCCCTTCACCGTCGCGCCGCCCTCGCGCGCGATCTTGCGGCCGAGCAGGTCGCCCGCCTGGATGCCGGTGGTGCCCTCGTAGATGGTGGCGATGCGCGCATCGCGCAGGTGCTGCGCGGCGCCGGTCTCCTCGATGAAGCCCATGCCGCCGTGGACCTGCACGCCGAGGGACGCGACCTCGATGCCCATCTCGGTGCTCCAGCCCTTCACCACCGGGATCATCAGATCGACGAACGCCTGCAGCTGCTTCGCCTCGCCCTGGTCCCGCGACCGCGACGCGGAATCCATGGCCGCCGCGACCACGTAGGCGAGCGCTCGCGCGGCCTCGGTCTGCGACTTCATCAGCATCAGCATGCGGCGCACGTCCGGGTGGCGGATGATCGGCACCGTCTTGCCGCCCTGCACGAGGTCCTTGCCCTGGAGCCGTTCCTTCGCGTACGCGAGCGCGCGCTGGAACGCGCGCTCGGCGATCGAGACGCCCTGCAGGCCGACGCCGAAGCGCGCGGCGTTCATCATGACGAACATGTACGACAGCCCGCGGTTGAGCTCGCCGACGAGGTAGCCCTTCGCGTTCTCGAACACCATCACCGCGGTCGGGCTCGCGTGGATGCCGAGCTTGTGCTCGATCGAGGCGCATTTCGCGCCGTTGCGCTCGCCCGGCGTGCCGTCGGCCTTGGGCAGGAATTTCGGCACGACGAACAGCGAGATGCCCTTCACGCCCTCGGGCGCGTCCGGCGTGCGCGCGAGCACCAGGTGCACGATGTTCTCGGCGAGGTCGTGCTCGCCGTAGGTGATGAAGATCTTCTGGCCCGCCAGCCGATAGGAGCCGTCGGGCTGTCGCACCGCGCGCGTCCGGACCTGCGCCAGGTCGGAACCCGCCTGCGGC
>DATIYN010000225.1:0-2643 GCA_035517595.1 Burkholderiales bacterium | reverse complement strand
GCGGAACTCAACCTGCGCCCGCTGATCGTAATCAGGTAGCCGCTATAATCCGCGGCTTTTTGCGCAGGGGTTCCATGCTTCGCCGCCTGTTCTGCCTGGTCGCCGCGTTGCCGCTGCTCGCGCTCGCGCAGGACCCGCAGCCCCCGCAGCTCGTAGGCCGCGCCTGGGTGCTCGCCGACGTCTCGAGCGGCCAGATCCTCGCCGCCGAGAGGCCCGACGAACGCTTCGAGCCGGCGTCGCTCACCAAGCTCATGACCGCGTACGTGACCTTCGCGGCGCTGAAGGAGAAGAAGCTCGCGCTCGGCGACCAGGTCAGCGTCTCGGAAAGGGCCTGGCGCGCGCCGGGCTCGCGCATGTTCATCGAGCCGCGCCGCCCCGTGACGGTGGACGAGCTGATCCGCGGCATGATCGTGCAGTCGGGCAACGACGCCTGCATCGCGCTCGCCGAGCGCATCGCGGGCTCGGAGGAGGCGTTCACGGCGGTCATGAACCGCGAGGCGGAGCGCCTCGGGATGAAGAACACCCGGTTCATGAACGTCACGGGCCTGCCGGACCCGCGGCACTACTCGAGCGCGCGCGACCTGTACCTGCTGTCCGCCGCCCTGATCCGCGACTATCCGGAGCAGTACGCGCAGTACTACTCGCAGCGCGAATACCGCTACAACGGCATCACGCAACCCAACCGCAACCGACTGCTCTGGCTGGACCGCACGGTCGACGGCTTGAAGACGGGTTTCACCGAGGCCGCGGGCTACTGCCTGATCGCTTCCTCCAAGCGCGGACCGCGGCGCCTGCTCTCGGTGCTGCTCGGCTCGACTTCGGAGTCGATGCGCGCGCAGGAGTCGCAGAAGCTTCTGAACTGGGGATTCCAGTTCTTCGATGCGGTGCGCCTGTACGCGGCCGGCGCGCCGGTGAAGGAGATCGAGGTCTTCAAGGGCGCGAAGAACACGCTCAAGGCCGGTTTTCGCGGCGACCTCGTGGTGGCCGTGCCCAAGGGGCAGGGCGAGCGAGTGAAGGCCGAGCTGCTGTCGCTGTCGCCGCTGGTGGCGCCGGTCGCCGAGGGATCGCGCGTGGGCAATCTGCGCGTGACCCTCGAGGGCAAGCCGGTCGGCGAGTATCCGGTGGTCGCGCTCGAAGCAGTGCCGGAGGCGGGTTTTTTCGGCCGCGCCTGGGATACACTGAGGCTCTGGCTGAAGTAGCAGGGACGACATGGACAAATCCGCAGCGGTGTACCTGAACGGCAAGTTCCTGCCGATCGAAGAGGCGCGCGTGCCGGTGCTCGATCGCGGCTTCATCTTCGGCGACGGCGTCTACGAGCTGGTGCCCGTGTATTCGCGCGTGCCGTTTCGCCTGGACGAGCACCTCGCGCGCCTGGAGCGCAGCCTTGCGGCGGTGCGCATCCGCAATCCGTACAGCCGCGCCGAGTGGCGCGACATCATCGTGCAGCTCGTCGCCCGGCAGCCGTTCGAGGACCAGGGCGTCTATTTCCAGGTGACGCGCGGCGTGGCCAAGCGCGATCACGCTTTCCCGAAGGACGCCGCGCCGACCGTGTTCGTGATGTCCAACCCGCTCGTCTGCCCGCCGCAGGAGCTCGTCGAGCGCGGCGCCGTGGCGGTGTCGGCGGTCGACTACCGCTGGCAGCGCTGCGACATCAAGTCGATCTCGCTCATCGGCAACTGCCTGCTGCGCCAGGCGTCGGCCGACGCGGGCGCCGCCGAGACGATCCTGTTCCGCGACGGCAGGCTCACCGAGGCCTCCGCGTCGAACGTGTTCGTGGTGCGCGGGGGCGTGATCCTGTCGCCGCCGAAGTCGAATCTGATCCTGCCCGGCATCACCTACGACGTGGTGGTCGAGCTCGCGCAGGCTGGCGGCCTGCCGCTGGAATTCCGGGACGTGACCGAAGCCGAGGTGCGCGGCGCCGACGAGGTCTGGGTGACCTCTTCGTCCAAGGAAGTGCTGGCAATCGTCGAGCTGGACGGCAAGCGGGTCGGCGAAGGCCGGCCGGGGCCGGTGTTCCGCCGCGTGTACGCGCTCTACCAGGAGTTCAAGCAGAAGGTGATGCGTGCAGGAAAGGAAAAAAGAGCCGCTTGACGAGGCGGTCGGGCTCGCCTTTCCGACCCCGTTCCCGATCAAGATCATGGGCCGCAAGGACAGCGGCTTCACCAGGGCGGTCATCGAGATCGTGCAGCGGCACGCGCCGGACTTCATGCCCGGCACGCTGGAGATGCGCCCGAGCCGCGAGGGCAAGTACGTGAGCCTCACCGCGACCGTGAACGCCACCTCGCGCGAGCAGCTCGACGCGCTCTACCAGGAGCTCTGCGACCATCCTTCGGTGGTGATGGTGCTCTGATGAGCGAGGTACTGCAGCGCATGGAAGTCTTGCAGCTGGGTTTGGTCGATTACGAAGTTGCATTGCATCGAATGCGTGAGTTCACCCGCCGGCGTGGCGCAGACACGGCTGACGAGCTCTGGCTGCTGGAACATCCGCCCGTCTACACGCTGGGCCTCGCCGCGGACCGCGCGCACGGACCGAGGCAGGACAACGGCATCCCGGTCGTGCAGGTCGAGCGCGGCGGCGAGGTGACCTATCACGGGCCCGGCCAGGCGGTGCTCTACGCGCTGGTCGATCTCGCGCGCCGCAAT
>DATIYN010000224.1:0-21975 GCA_035517595.1 Burkholderiales bacterium | reverse complement strand
AGAAAATTCCGAGAATAAGACGGGTATATCGTTGCTCCTACAGCCGCGAGCAAGATTCACTCCGTATTGCCGATTTACTTGAATATCTCCTGCCGACGCGACGCGCGACCACCGCACTGAATAGGCCTCACCAAGTTTTTTTACTGTATCGTGCTCGGCCGATTTCTGAAGGGCAACGTCAGCCATGTCGCTGTGGTATTTCGATTCTGGCGTTTGCCTGGGTTCTTCCTGCGTCATTCCGCCACCGGTGGCGTCTAGACTGCGTCCGACCTTGGGGCTCATTCCTCTTTGGGCCTGATTCAGGTGATAGCCAGCACATTGTCCCAGCGTGCGGTCAGACGCTGATACCGAGATGGTGTCTGGATCCGTCTCCATGGCCTTCTGGATCGCACCAGTCGGAATGAAGAAGAAGAACCATGCATGCGCGGCGCTCGAAAACAGCTGTGCGCCCACGGCAAAGATCGCAACTACGAGACTTCGAATCATGAGCCCCCCTCGCTTGCTAGACTCACTCCAGCAATTGCAGCAACTAGCTCACTTGTCGAGCCACATCAGAACGACCGTACGCCTATTGAATGGTCAAAGCAACATGCCACCTCTCGCCACGCCGACCATTGCTTTCCGATCTGCTCTTAAGATCACGGGCATGGGCCGCGTCTTTCTCATTGCCCTTTGCCTGTGGTGCGCGGGCTGCGCAGACCTTCCGCACTTCGGCGTCGAGGTGGGCTCGCAGAAGGTGCAGAACTGCGTGCCGGGCTCGGCCCGGTCCTGCGAATGACGCGAGGCTACTTCGCGGCTTCCGCCTTCTTCTTCGCCGGCGCTTTCTTCGGCGCGGGCTTGGGCTTGAAGGGCGTCATGTCGTAGTTCGCCTGGTAGCGGCCGTCGTGGAAGAAGGTCATGGTCATGCCGCTCCAGAGCTTCTGGCTCTCGGGCAGGTAGGCGTTCAGCGCCGCCACGCCTTCGAGCACCTTGAGCGGGTCGCAGACCTGCAGCCGCTGGCCCTTCTTGTCGGCTTCCTTCTTCGCGTAGAAGAAATTCGCCTCGAACTTGCGCGATTGGTCCACGTTCACGCCGATCTGGTGGACCACGAACCAGGCCCTCTGCCAGTCCTTCGGCAGGCCCGCGGACATGCAGCCGAGCATGTCCTGCAGGATCTTGGGATCGACTTCCTGGCCCGGGCCGGGCTTCGGCTTCTCGGGGGCGGGCGCTTCGGCGGCGGGCTTCGCCGGCTCGGCGGGCGCGGCTTGCGGCTTCCGCGCGTCCTGCGCGTGCGCGGCAAAGGCGAGCGCGAGGCCGAGCAGGGCGGCGGTTCGAAAGAGAGCGTTCATCGGGGTATTTTATCGGCTGGCGCGCGGCGCGTCGCGAGCACGACCCCCGCGAGGATGATCGCGATGCCGGCGGCGTGGTAGGCGGCGAACGACTCGCCGAGGAACAGAATCGCGAGCACGCTGCCGAACGCAGGCAGCAGGTGAACGGTGAAGCCGGCCACGTTGGCGCCCACCATCGCCACGCCGCGGTTCCAGCAGATGTAGGCGAGCACCGAGGCGCCGAGCGCGATGTAGAGCACGCCCGCCGCGGCGGGCGCGCCGGGCCAGCGCGGCGGCGAGTGCAGCGCGAAGAGCGCCGCCGCGGGCGCGAGCATCAGCACGCCGGCGGCCGAGATGACGAAGAGGAGCTCCAGGCCGCCCAGCTGCGGCGGCCGGCGCTTGAGCAGCACCGAGTAGACGCCCCAGATCGGCATCGCGAGCAGGATCCAGGCGTCGCCGCCGTGCAGCTCGAGCCGCGCGAGGCTCGCCGGGTCGCCGCGCGACAGGATCGCGGCGATGCCCGCGAGCGAGACCAGCATGCCGGCGACCTGGCGCGCCGAGGCGCGCTCGCGCTCGATCGCCCAGGAGCACAGCAGCATGAACAGCGGCATCGAGGAATTGAGCAGCACCGCGTTCACCGCCGGGGTGCTGCGCAGGCCCAGGTAGACGCAGGCGTGGAAGGCGACGACGCCGGTGAACGAAAGCAGCAGCAGGATGCCCGCATGCCGGCGCACGAGCGCCCACTTGCCGCGCAGGCCGGGGAGCGCGAACGGCGCAAGCGCGGCCGTGGCGAGCAGCCAGCGCCAGAAGTTCAGCGTCACGGGATCGAACGCATCGCGCAGCGCCCGGCCGGCGATCCAGTTGCCCGACCAGAGCAGGTTCGCCGCCGCGAGCAGCAGGAGGGCCCGGAGCCGGGGTTCTCGCACGCCGGCAGACTACACTAGCGCCCATGGCAGATTCCAAGGTCGCGCTGGTCGTCGGCGCGGGCGAGGCCACCGGCGGCGCGATCGCGCGCCGCTTCGCGCGCGAGGGCTACGTCGCCTGCGTCACGCGCCGCAGCGCCGACAAGCTCGCGCCGCTCGTTGCGCGCATCGAGGCCGAGGGCGGCCGAGCGCGCGCGTTCGGCAGCGATGCGCGCCGCGAGGAGCAGGTGGCGGAGCTCGTGCAGACGATCGAGCGCGAGGTCGGCCCGATCGAGGCCTGCGTGTTCAACGTCGGCGGCAACGTGCGCTTCCCGATCCGCGAGACCACGGCGCGCGTGTATACCAAGGTCTGGGAGATGGCCGCGCTCGCGGGCTTTCTCGTGGGTCGCGAAGTGGCGAAGGCGATGGTGCCGCGCCGGCGCGGCAGCCTGCTGTTCACGGGGGCGACCGCGAGCCTGCGCGGCGGCAAGGGCTTCGCCGCGTTCGCGGGCGCCAAGTTCGCGCTGCGCGCGCTCGCGCAGAGCATGGCGCGGGAGCTGGGGCCCGAGGGCATCCACGTCGCGCACGTGGTGATCGACGGCGCGATCGACACGGCGTTCGTCCGCGAGAATTTCCCCGAGCGCTACCAGCTGAAGGCGCAGGCGGGCATCCTCGACCCGGAGGCGATTGCCGAGAACTACTGGCGGCTGCACTGCCAGCCGCGCAGCGCCTGGACGCACGAGCTCGACCTGCGGCCCTGGATGGAGCCCTGGTGAGCGGCCGGTTCGACGAGGCGATGGCGGGCATCGACGCGGTGCACGCCGGGGATCCGGAACAGCTCGGCGGGCGGCCGAAGGAGCTCGTCTACGCCGAGCGCATGAGCGCCTGGCTCGCGCGCCTCGCGCCGCAGGCGTCCGATTTCCTGAAGCTCGCGGTGCGCTGCCAGCATTTGCGTCGGTGGTCGATCGCCAGGAGCACCTATCCGGAAGGCAAGGTCGGCTATCTGCGCTGGCGGAAGGAGTCGTTGACCGCGCACGCCGCGCTCGCCGGCGAGATCCTCGCGCGCGCGGGCTTCGATGCGCAGGCCGTGGCGCGCGTGCAGTCGCTCGTGAAGAAGGAGCGCCTCAAGCACGACCCCGAGGCGCAGGCGCTCGAGGATGTCACCTGCCTGGTCTTCCTCGAGCACGAGCTCGCGGCGTTCGCGCCGAGGCACGACGAGCAGAAGCTGGTCGAGATCCTGCGCAAGACCTGGCCGAAGATGTCGGCGCAGGGCCGGCAGGCGGCGCTAGGCCTGCAGCTTCCCGCGCAGCTGCAGGCCCTGGTCGGCAAGGCTCTTGCGTAGCAGGTAGAACGCGATCGACAGGTTGAGCAGGTTCCAGCCGATGCCGTTCAGGAACGCGGCGCGGTAGGAGCCCGTGAGGTCGAAGACCGCGCCCGACATCCAGCCGCCGAGCGCCATGCCGAGCAGCGTGCACATGATGATCAGGCCCACGTTGGCTCCGGCCGCCGAGGGCGGGAAGTACTCGCGCACGATGATCGCGTAGGAGGGCACGATGCCGCCCTGGAACAGCCCGAACAGCGCCGACACGACGTACAGCGAGACCAGGCTGTCGAAGGGCAGGAACAGCAGCAGCGCCACGCCCTGCAGGCCCGAGCCCAGCAGCAGCGTCCTCAAGCCCCCGATGCGGTCGCAGATCCAGCCCGAGGCGAGCCGGCTCACGATGCCGAAGCCGAGCATGACCGAGAGCATCTCGGCGCCGCGCGCGGCCGGAAAGCCGAGGTCGCCGCAGTAGGCGACGATGTGCACCTGCGGCATCGACATCGCCACGCAGCAGGCGACGCCCGCCACGCACAGCAGGAGCAGCAGGGTGGTTTGGGGGATCGCGACGGACCTCGCCTCCAGATGCCTCGTTTCCTGCAGGTTCAGGCTCGGCGGGCGGCGCTTGAGCACGAACGCCAGCGGCACGATCGTGGCGAAGCAGAAGATGCCGACGCCCGTGAAAGTCGCGCGCCAGCCGATCGTGTCGAAATAATGCTGCAGCGCGGTCGGCCAGGCGGCGCCCGCGAGGTAGTTGCCGCTCGCGCAGATCGCCACCGCGATGCCGCGCCGGCGCGTGAACCACAGCGAGGTGTCGGCCACCAGCGGCGCGAAGCCGGCCGAGGTGCCGAGCAGGCCGATGAGCAGCCCCTGCGCGAGCACGAACTGCCAGAGGCTCGCCGCGTTGCCGGCGGCGACGAAGCCCAGGCCCAGGCCCGCCGCGCCGACCAGCACCGGCACCATCACGCCGAAGCGGTCGGCGAGCCTGCCCATGAGGATGCCGCCGAGGCCGAAGCCGATCATCGTCGCGGCGTACGGCAGCGAGGCGCCGGAGCGGTCGATGCCGAACTCGGCCTGGACCGCCGGCAGCGCGACCGCGACCGCGTACATGCCGACGCCGCTCAGCGTCATCACGGCGAGCGACGCCGCCAGGCGCAGCCAGGCGTAGGGAGATTCGGCGACGGAGGGCGCGGCGGACATCGGTGGATTCTAGCGGTCGGATAGAATCGGCCCCGGCGATGCGCATCCTTGTTTCGAACGACGACGGCTACTTCTCGCCCGGCATCGCGCTGCTCGCCGAGCGCCTCGGCGCGCTGGGGGAGGTGACCGTGGTGGCGCCCGAGCGCGACCGCTCGGGCGCCTCGAACTCGCTGACGCTCGACCGCCCGCTCGCCGTGCGGCGCGCGGCGAACGGCTTTCGCTACGTCAATGGCACTCCGACGGACTGCGTGCACCTCGCGCTCACGGGCCTCGTGGCGCCGCTGCCCGACCTCGTGGTGTCCGGCATCAACTTCGGCGCCAACATGGGCGACGACACCATCTACTCCGGCACGGTCGCCGCGGCCATGGAAGGCTACCTGTTCGGCATTTCCTCGATCGCCGTGTCGCTCGTGGGCAAGGTCGGGCGGCACTTCGAGACCGCGGCCTCGTTCGCCGTGGACCTCGTGCAGCGCGCCACGCGCCGACCGTTCCAGGAGCCGGTGCTGCTCAACGTGAACGTGCCCGACCTGCCGCTCGCGCAGGTGGGCGGCGTCGAGGCGACGCGGCTCGGGCGCCGCCACAAGGCCGAGCCGGTGGTGCAGATGCAGACGCCGCGCGGCGAGACCGCCTACTGGATCGGCGCCGCGGGCGGCGAGCAGGACGCCGGACCGGGCACCGACTTCCACGCGGTCGCCGCCGGCCGCGTCTCGGTGACGCCGCTGCAGATCGACCTCAGCCGGCACCAGCAGCTGGCGCTGGTCGGCGAGTGGCTCGCGCGATGAGCCAGCCGCCTTCCACGCGAGCGGCCGGCCGCAACGTCGCGGGCATCGGCATGACGTCGCAGCGCACGCGCGACCGGATGGTGGATCGCCTCCGCGAGCAGGGGATCGCCGACGTGCGCGTGCTGGAGGCGATGGCCGCGGTGCCGCGCCACCTGTTCGTGGAGGAGGCGCTCGCGCACCGGGCCTACGAGGACACGGCGCTGCCGATCGGCTTCGGGCAGACGATCTCCCAGCCCTACGTGGTCGCGCGCATGATCGAGGTGCTGGGGCACGGCAGGAGCCTCGGCAAGGTGCTGGAGGTGGGCACCGGCTGCGGCTACCAGGCCGCGGTGCTCGCCCAGCTCGCCGCCGAGGTCTACTCGATCGAGCGCATCCGCGAGCTGCTCGAGCGCGCGCGCGCCAATCTGCGCGAGCTGCGGCTGAAGAACCTGCGCCTTGCCTACGGCGACGGCGCCACCGGCATCGAGAAGGCCGCGCCCTTCGATTCCATCATCGTCGCCGCCGCGGCGCCGCAGATGCCGCACGCGCTGCTGCAGCAGCTCGCGCGCGGTGGCAGAATGATATTGCCGCTGCGCGGGGCAAAGGCGGACGCGCAGCGGCTCGTGCTGGTGGAGCGCAGCCGCCTCGGCTACACCGAGACGGCGCTCGATCCGGTGCGCTTCGTTCCGCTCCAGGCGGGAAAGGCATGATGAGAGTCGCGCACGCGCTTCTGGCGCTCTGCACGGTCGTTGCGGGCTGCACCACCACGCGCTCGCCCGCGCCGGTGGACGATCGCCGCCCGCCCGTCCAGGCGAAGGCGCCCGCGGCGAAGCCGGCGCCGGCGCGCGCCGGGATCTACACGGTGAAGCGCGGCGACACGCTCTACTCGATCGCGCTCGAGCACGGCATCGACTACCGCGACCTCGCGCGCTGGAACGGAATCGACGACCCTTCGCGCATCCGCATCGGCCAGGGGCTGCGCGTGAGCGCGCCGGAGGACAAGCCGGCGCCCGGCGTGCAGGTCGGCAGCGTGCATCCGTCGGGCGAAGTGGAAGCGCGGCCGCTCGGCGCTCCCCCGGGCGCGCCTTCGGCCGCGGCGCCGGCGGTCGCCGGCCTGAAGACGTCGCCGACGGCGCTGCGCCTGCCGTACTCGGAGCAGAACCTCGCCGCGCTCTCGAAGGCCGAGCCGGCGAAGCCGGCGGCGCCCGCCGGCACGGCGCCCCCTCCGGCGGCTTTGCCCGCGGCGCCGGCCGCGGCCGAGCGCGCGGCCGACGCGCTCGATTTCGTCTGGCCAGCGAAAGGACGCGTGGTCGCGGGCTTCGCCGAGCCGCGCAGCAAGGGCGTGGACATCGCCGGCAACGCGGGCGACCCCGTGGTCGCGGCGGCGGCCGGACGCGTGATCTACGTCGGCCAGGGCATCCCGGGGCTGGGCAAGTTCATCGTGGTGCGGCACGACAACGGCTTCAACACCGTGTACGCGCACAACCGCGAGAACCTGGTGAAGATGGACCAGACCATCGCGCGCGGGCAGAAGATCGCCGAGATGGGCAGCACCGACACCGACTCGCCGAAGCTGCATTTCCAGATCCGCAAGTTCGGCACGCCGCTGGATCCGCTGAAATACCTGCCTAGCGGCGTGCCTTGATTTCCTGGGCGAGGTCGTACACCGCGCTGCCATACAGCGCGCTGCGATTGTAGCGCGTCAGCACGAAGAAGTTGCGCAGGCCGAGGCGGTACTCGGCGGGCGCGCCCTCGGATTCGAGCTCGACGAGCGCCACGGGCGTGTCCGGCGCGAGGTCCGTGCGCGCCTCGACGCCGCTGCGCTTCAGCTCGCCGAGCGTCGCCGTGGGCTCGAGCCCGGCGGCGAGCAGCGCTCGCCAGGCATCGCCCGCGACCTGCGCGGGCAGCAGCACGCGCTCGCCGCGGCGCCAGCCGTGCTGGAGGAGGAAATTGGCGACGCTGCCGATGGCGTCGGACTCGCTCGAGCGCAGGTTCGCCGCGCCGTCGCCGTCGAAGTCCACGGCGTAGCGCCGGTAGCTGCCCGGCATGAACTGCGGAATGCCGATCGCGCCCGCGTAGGAGCCCTTCACGCCGAACACGTCGAGGTCCTGCTCGCGCGCGAACAGCAGGTACTGCTCGAGCTCGCCGCGGAAGAACTCGGCGCGCGGCGGGTAGTCGAATGCGAGCGTGCTGAGCGCGTCGATCACGCGCCAGCTGCCGGTCTGCCGCCCGTACACCGTTTCCACGCCGATGATGCCGACGACGATCTCCGCGGGCACGCCGGTCTCCTTCTCGGCGCGCGCGAGTGCGGCGGCGTTGCGGCGCCAGAACTCGGCGCCCTCGGCGATGCGCGCTTCGGTGACGAAGCGCGCGCGGTAGGCCTGCCAGGAGCGCGCGCGGGCGTCCTTCGGCGGCTGGATCGCGGCGAGCACCGCGGGCTCGCGGCGCGCGCGCGCGAACAGGAATTTCAGCTCGCGCTCGACGAAGCCGTGGCGCGCCACCATCTCGCGCACGAACTCGCGTACGTCCTCCCGCTTGCCGTAGGGCGTGGTGGCGGCGGGCGGCGCTGCGGCGGCGGAAGCGCCGGCGAATTGGAGCAGGAGCGCGGCGAGGCCGAGCGCCAGCGGCCGCTTCATCCGAACGACAGCTTCTTGACCATGCGGCGCAATTGCACCACGCTTTCGGCCGGCGCGCTCGCGCCGTAGCGGAGCAGGATGTAGAGCGAGGCGACGCGGCGGATCGAGCCCTGCGCGGACGGCAGCATGCGCGCGGCGCGCTCGGCGTAGTCACGCGGCCCCTCGTGCGGCGCGCGCGCCACGCCGCGCGCGCCCAGCTTGCGGCAGAACTGGCGCCAGGCCGCTTGCACCGGGTCCGGCCGCGCGAACTTGCGCAGCATCCAGGCGAACAGCACGAGCACGATGCCGCCCAGCACCGCCAGCAGCGTCGAGGCGAGCTCGAGCCAGTCGGCGTCGCGCATGCCGAACCAGGTCATGAGCTCGCGCTGGCGCTCCGGGCTGTACGAAAGCACCAGCAGGTTCCACTGATTGCTGAGCGCCTCCCACTGGTAGCGCAGCGTGCGCAGCCACTCCATCTCCGGGCGCATCAGCAGCGGCAGCGCGCCGCCCTGCGCGGCCGCGCGCGCGAGCCGGTCGTCCAGGCGCTGCGGCACCGAGAGCACGGTCGGATCCACGCGCACCCAGCCGCGGTCGACGAGGTACACCTCGGTCCATGCGTGCGCGTCGGCCTGGCGCACGGTGAAGCGGTTGTCGACGGGGTTCAGGTCGCCGCCCTGGTAGCCAGTCACCACGCGCGCCGGCACGCCGGCGGCGCGCATCAGGAAGGCGAAGGCCGAGGCGAAATGCTCGCAGAACCCCTCGCGCGACTCGAACAGGAACTCGTCCACCGAGTCGCGGCCCAGCAGGCGCGGCTCGGTGGTGTACTGCAGGCGCTCGTCGCGGAAATACTCGATCGCGCGCGCGAGCACCTGGCGGTCGCCGGAGGATTCCGAGCGCCAGCGCGCCGCGAGCGCGCGCGCGCGGGGGTCGAAGCCCGGCGGCAGCAGCAGCGCGCGGCGCAGGTTGCGCGCGTCCTCCGCGATCACGCCGTCCGCCTCGATGCGGGACACCATTTCGTAGGCGATGCGCGAGCGCACCGGCGCGAGCGTCACGATCTCGCCGTCGTCCAGGTAGCGCGCGCGCGGCGGCAGCAGCGCCGCCGATTCCAGCGCGAAGAGCCAGTTGCGGTTGTGCGGCTCGAGCAGCACCGAGTACTCGACGCGCGTGCCGTTCTTCGGCACCGGCAGGTCTGCGAGCGAGGGCGAGCCGACGCGCCAGGTGCGGCCGTCGAAGTCCCAGAGCACCGGTCCGCGCCAGTAGAGCGTGCGCCGCGGCGGCAGCTCGCCGTGGAAGTCCACGCGAAAGGCGATCGCGTCCGAGAGCGTGAGCTGCGACAGGCTGCCCGGCGTCATCGTCTCCGCCAGGCCGCTGGTGCCGCTGTAGGCGTCCTGCGGCAGGCCCCAGAGCGGACCCTGCACGCGCGGGAACAGCAGGAACAGCGCGAGCGCCGCGGGCACCGCCTGGCCCAGCAGCAGCGCGGCGGTGCGCAGGTTGGCGCGCGGGGCGCGCCGCGGCGCGGCGAGCGTCACGAGCGCGGCCACGCTGACGGCGACGGCCGCGAGCATGCCGAGCGCGGTCGGGATCGACTGCGTGTAGAGGAAATTGGTGATGGCGAGGAACCAGGTCAGGAACACGAGCGCGGCGGCATCGCGCTGGTTGCGCGACTCGAGCATCTTCAGGCCGCCGAACATCAGGAGCAGCATGATCCCCGGCGTGCGGCCGAAGAGCGCGCGGTTCTCGAGCCAGACGCCGAGCGCGCCCGCGGCGGCCACCGTGAGCATGAGGCCCGTCGAAGGCAGCAGGCGCGGCGCCGCGAGGCCGGCGGCGCGCCAGCCCACGAGCGCCACCGCGAGGATGCCGAGCCAGGCCGGCGCGCGCAGCGCGTGCGGCGCGATCACGATCGCGAGGCCCGCGGCGAGCAGCGCGAAATCGCGGGCGCCGATCGGCCGCAGCTCCGGGGCGAGCGGCTGCGACGCGCTCATGCGGCGGCCTGCGCGGGCGCCTGGCCGGCGTCCGCAGGCGCTTCGAACAGCGCGAGCGCCTCCAGGCAGGCCGTGCGGTGGCTGTCGCCGCGGCCCGGTGCGATCTCGCGTCCGGGCAGGCGCAGACCGTAGCGCGCGCCGCCGCGCTCGGCGGCGATCACCCAGCCGGCGAGCCGCGACAGGCGCGCCTCCAGCCCGAGCGCCGCGGGCAGCGCCGCATAGTCGAGCCAGAGCTCGGCGGCGGCCTCGCCCGCGAACTGCTTGGTGAGCATGTCCTCGCCGCGAGTGTGCTGGGTGTCGCTGCGCGCCACGGACTTCCAGGCGACGTGGCGCGGCGAGTCCGAGGGCTGGTAGGCGCGCAACCCCGAGAAGTCGTCGCTGCCCTGCGCATGCGCGCGCGCGCCGCCGGCCTGGGCGCTGGGCGCGGGCGGCGGCAGCGCGCCCGGCTCCGGGCGCGGATAGACCAGGCAGCGGCTGTCGGGCTGCACGGTGCTCCAGGCGCGGAACAGGCCCACGGGGAAGCGCGTTTCCAGCATCACGCGCCCGAGCGGCTGCCAGCCCCGGCGCGCCGCGGGGATCTCGAGCGCTCCGTCGACGGCCGCGCGCGGCGCGACGTCGACGCGCCGCTGCGCGCCGGAATCGAGGTGGCGCAGCAGGATCTCCGGCCGGTCGTAGTCCGAGGCGTTGTCCAGGATCACGTGGTAGCGCGCGAGCTCGCCCGCGAACACCGGTTCGGCGCGTGCCGCCCGCACCGCGAGCTGCGCGAGGTTGCGGGTGGTCTGCACCATGCCCGCGAGGCCCATGCCGGCGAGGAGGAAGGTGAGCGCGAAGCCGAGCTGCAGCGCGTAGTTGATCGAGCCCACGAGCAGGATCAGCAGCGCGGCGCCGAAGAACAGGCCCAGCCGGCTCGGCACGATGTAGACGCGCCGGTGCCCGAGCAGGATCGGACCGGGCTCGGGGCGCCCGCCGCCCGCGAACCGGGCCGCGCGGCGCGGCCGCAGGGGCGCCTCAGCGCGTCGCGCCATCGTACTTCCAGACGCCCTTCCAGGCCGAATACACGAGGTTCGGGTAGTCGGGCTGGCCGAGGCTGCCGTTGTAGCGTCCGAGCGCGCGGTAGAAGTCGCCGTTCTCGCGGTCCAGGTAGTAGCGCAGGAGCACGCAGCCGTAGCGCAGGTTGGTGCGCAGCGCGAACAGGTTGTGCTGCCGCTCGCCGATGAGCCGCACCCAGAACGGCATGACCTGCATGTAGCCGCGCGCGCCGGCGCGGGAGACCGCGTACTTGTGGAATCCCGACTCGACCTGGATCACGCCCAGAACGAGCTGCGGGTCGAGCCCCGCGCGCGTCGCCTCGTACTGCACGGTCTTCAGCAGCTCCGTGCGCTGCTTGCGGTCGGGGATGCGGTTCTCCAGGCGCCGCGACATCTCGCTGAGCCACCGGTACGCGTCGGCGGCGCCGTGCTTGAACAGCAGGACCGGCACCGCGCGGTCGGCGATCGACGCCTGCATCGAGGTGCGCACGCTGTCGGCGAGCTTTTCCTCGTCCTGGTTGCCTGCGCGGGCGGGCGGCGCGGCCAGCAGCGCGGCGCAAAGGGCGGCGGCGCGGAGCGCGCGCGTCATGCGGCCGCGAACTTCTCCCGCAGGAAGGCGAGCGCAGAGGCGAGCGGCGCATTCTCGGGCGCGGCCGCGCGCCGGCCCTTGTACTCGATCGTGCCCGCGGCGAGGCCGCGCTCCGAGATCACGAGCCGGTGCGGGATGCCGAGCAGGTCCATGTCGGCGAACAGCACGCCGGCACGCTCGTCGCGGTCCTCCAGCAGCACGTCGACGCCGGCGGCCAGCAGTTCCGCGTAGAGTTTCTCCGCCGCCTCGCGCACCGCGGCCGCCTTGTGGAAGCCGACCGGCACCAGGCAGGCCTCGAAGGGCGCGATCGGGCGCGGGAACACGATGCCGCGCTCGTCGTGGTTCTGCTCGATCGCCGCGGCAGCGATGCGCGTGATGCCGATGCCGTAGCAGCCCATCTCCATCGGCTGCGTCCGGCCCTTGGCGTCGAGGTACACCGCCTTCATCGCCTCGGAGTACTTGGTGCGCAGCTGGAAGATGTGCCCGACCTCGATGCCGCGCTGGATCTTCAGCCGGCCCTTGCCGTCGGGCGAGGGGTCGCCTTCCACGACCTTGCGAAGGTCGTTCACGAACTCGGGCAGCGGCTCCTGGAGATCGCGGCCCCAGTTGACGCCCCGCAGGTGGAATCCGGGCCGGTTCGCTCCGCAGATGAAGTCGCTCATCGCCGCGACGCTACGGTCGACGTGGAGCGCGAACGGGCCTGCGCCCACCGGGCCGATGTATCCGGGCCGGCAATTCAGGACCGCCTCGATCTCGTCATCCCGGGCAAAGCGGAATTTCCCGAGCACTTTCTCCGCCTTGATCTCGTTGAGCTCGTGATCGCCCCGAATCAGCAGCAGCACGAACCGGCCGGGCGTTCCCGCCGGCAGCTCGTCTCGAACGACGGCGATCGCCTTGACCGTCCTGTCGAGCCCGACGCCCAGCAGCTCCGCGACCTCTTCGCATTTGGTCTTGCCCGGCGTCGCGACTTCGCTCATCGGTTCCGCGGGCGCCTTGCGAGGCGCCTTCGGCGCGACCGCTTCGGCCAGCTCGATATTCGCGGCGTAGTCGGACTCCGGGCACCAGGCGATCGCGTCCTCGCCCGAGTCGGCGAGCACCTGGAACTCGTGCGAGCCGGTGCCGCCGATCGCGCCGGTGTCGGCGGCAACCGCGCGGAACTGCAGGCCCAGGCGCGTGAAGATGCGCGTGTAGGTCTCGTACATGTTGCGGTACTCGCGCTGCAGGTCCTCGTAGTCGGCGTGGAACGAGTAGCCGTCCTTCATGACGAACTCGCGGCCGCGCATCACGCCGAAGCGCGGCCGGCGCTCGTCGCGGAACTTGTCCTGGATCTGGTAGAAGTGCACCGGCAGGCGCCGGTAGCTGCGCAGCTCGGCGCGCGCGATCTCGGTGACGGCCTCCTCCGAGGTCGGCTGGATCACGAAGTCCCGCTTGTGGCGGTCCTGGAAGCGCAGCAGCTCGGGGCCGTAGGCGTCCCAGCGGCCGGACTCCTGCCAGAGCTCGGCCGGCTGGACCACCGGCATCGACAGTTCGGTGGCGCCGGCGCGGTTCATCTCCTCGCGCACGATCGCCTCGATCTTGCGCACCACGCGCAGGCCGACCGGCATCCAGGTGTAGATCCCGGCCGCCAGCCGCCGGATCATGCCCGAGCGGATCATCAGCCTGTGGCTCGCCAGTTCGGCGTCGGCCGGGGCCTCCTTGATGGTCGAAATGAAATGCCGCGAAGAGCGCATGCGAAGGTTGGAGCGCGGTCCGAAACGCGTTGAATTTGCGGTGAGGCTGTGGAAAAATGCAGCAGAGAATTCTAGCCTAGGTGGTGCAGCCATGCTCGATCGCGACGGGTATCGGCCGAACGTCGGCATCCTCCTGCTGAACGCGAACGACGAGGTGTTCTGGGGCAAGCGCGTGCACCAGCACGCGTGGCAGTTTCCGCAGGGCGGAATCAAGTCGGGCGAATCTCCCGAGCAGGCGATGTACCGCGAGCTCGAGGAAGAGATCGGCCTGAAGCCCGAGCACGTGCGCATCCTCGGGCGCACGCGCCACTGGCTGCGCTACGAGGTGCCGGAGAAATGGATCCGGCGCGACTGGCGCGGCACCTACAAGGGCCAGAAGCAGATCTGGTACCTGCTGCGCATGCTCGGGCGCGACTGCGACGTGAACCTGCGCGGCAACGGCAAGCCGGAGTTCGACGCCTGGCGCTGGCACGACTACTGGGTGCCCGTCGACGCCGTGATCGAATTCAAGCGCGATGTCTACCGGCAGGCGCTCGCCGAGCTGCACCGCTACCTGGGCGCCGACCGCCGCCGGCGCGGCGCGCGGCCCGCGCGCAGCACGGCCTGAGGGCGCCGGCCGCAAGGAGGTCAAGGTCATGGAACGCGAGTACCAGGCACTTCCGATCCGGGAGCTGGGCGAGAACGCGGGCTATCGCCGGCCCACGCAGGGCCAGCCGGCGCGCGTGACGCGCGAATCGCGGGCGCTCGAGGTGATGACCGACCTCACGCGCGCGAGCCCGGCGACGATCCGGCCGCAGGCGCCCGTCGAGGGCGCCAACCACTACATGCTCGCGCGCGGCGTGCGCCTGCTGCTGGTGGTGGACGACGCCGAGGTGGTGCTCGGCGTGGTCACGGCGACGGACGTGCTCGGCGAGCGCGCGCTGCGCGCCTCGCTCGAGCTCGGCGTGCCGCGCGGCGAGCTCCGCGTGAGCGACATCATGACGCCGGCGCGGCAGGTCGAGGTGATCGCGCTCGCCGACGTCGAGGGCGCGCGCGTGGGGCACGTGCTGCAGACGCTCGCGCGCGCCAGCCGCCAGCACGCGCTGGTGGTCGACGTCGACGAGCTGCCGGCGAAGAGCCTGATCGACAAGCCCCTGCGGCGCACGATGGTGCGCGGCATCCTGTCGCTGTCGCAGATCGCGCGCCAGCTCGGCGTGCCGCTGCCGGGCGGCGGCGAGGTGGCGCGCACGTTCTCCGACATCGAGGCGGCCCTCGGCCGGTAGTAGAATGGCTGCGCCGGGCGCCGCGATAGACGGGCGCTATCGGCTTCATCGCCACAAACGATTTGCCGCGGCGCACCGCGCGCCGTAGCTTGCTTCTCTCCCCGACTCGAAGGAGGCCGACATGCAATTGAAGGGATCCAAGACCCACGACAACCTCAAGGCCGCGTTCGCAGGCGAGTCGCAGGCGAACCGCCGCTACCTCTACTTCGCCGCGAAGGCGGACGTCGAAGGCCAGAACGACGTCGCCGCGCTGTTCCGCTCGACCGCCGAAGGCGAGACCGGGCACGCGCACGGCCACCTGGAGTACATGGAGCCCGTCGGCGATCCGGCCACCGACAAGCCGATCGGCCGCACCAAGCTCAACCTCGCAGCCGCCGTCGCGGGCGAGACGCACGAGTACACCGACATGTACCCGGGCATGGCGAAGACCGCGCGCACCGAGGGCTTCACCGAGATCGCCGACTGGTTCGAGACGCTGGCGAAGGCGGAGCGCTCGCACGCCAACCGCTTCCAGAAGGCACTCGATCAGTTAGTGGAGTGATGCCTCAGATCGAGCCGCGCAGCCTCCTGTCGCTGGAGGCCTACGCGCGGGAGCGAGGCGCCTACCGCTCCCGGGTGATCGCCCACAAGCGGCTGCGCACGCTGCACGTGGGCGAGCACGTGACGCTGATCTTCGAGGACGAGCAGACGATCCGCTACCAGGTACAGGAGATGCTGCGCATCGAGCGCATCTTCGAAGAGGAGGGCATCCGCGGCGAGCTCGAGGCCTACAACCCGCTGATCCCCGACGGCGGCAACCTGAAGGCGACGATGATGCTGGAGTACCCCGACCCGGAGGACCGGCGCCGCAAGCTGGCGGGCCTGAAGGGCATCGAGGACGCCACCTGGGTGCAGGTCGAGGCGCCGGAAGGGCCCATGCGTCGCGTGCTCGCGATCGCGGACGAGGACCTGGAGCGCGAGAACGAGGACAAGACCTCGTCGGTGCACTTCCTGCGCTTCGAGCTGGACGCGGCGATGCGCACGGCGCTCAAGGGCGGCGCGGGCCTGCGCGTCGGCATCGATCACGCCAACTACCGCGCGAGCGTGGCGGTCGCGCCCGAGGTGCGGCAATCGCTCGCGGGCGACCTGGCTTGAGGGCGCTGCTCGGCGCACTGCTGGCCGCGATCGCGGCAGGCACGGCGTGGGCGCAGAACACGAACGATCCGCGCTATCCGAGCGGACCGGTGCCGCGCGGCGCGCAGGACCGCAGCGACTGGGAGATCGAGCAGGAGCGGCGCCAGGAGGCCGCCGGCGCGCCCAGCCTGCCCGCCTGGCCGAAGGACGGGAACCTGGTCGAGTTCCGCGGCGGCAACGTCAGCACGTTCCGCTTCTACATCGACGCCGCGTCGCTCTCGGTCTCGAAGGACCTCGTGATCCGGTATACGCTCGTCGCGCGCAGCCCCTCCGGCGTCACCAACGTCAGCTACGAGGGCATGCGCTGCGAAGGCGCGGGCTCGGTGCGCATCTACGCCTACGGCCAGGACGGCCGCTGGGCGCCCCAGCGCTCGGAGTGGCGCGAGATCCAGCACAATGTCGCGCAGAGCTGGCACGGCGAGCTGAGCTCGCGCTACTTCTGTCCCAATCGCGTCACCATCCAGAGCGCCGCCGAGGGCCTCGACGCGCTGCGCCGCGGCGGCCACCCGAGCGTCGATTCGCAGACGCAGCTCGGCCGCTAGAGCAGGACCAGATTGTCCCGGTGGATGAGCTCGGGCTCGTCGACGTAGCCGAGGATCGCCTCGATCTCGCTCGAGGGCCTGCGCAGGATGCGGCGCGTCTCCTCGGCCGAGTAGTTCACGAGGCCGCGCGCGACCTCGCGGCCGCGCGCGTCGCGGCAGGCGACCACGGCGCCGCGCTCGAATTCCCCGCTCACCGCGCTCACCCCGATCGGCAGCAGGCTGCGGCCGCCGCTCGCCAGCGCCTTCACCGCGCCTTCGTCCAGCGTGAGGTTGCCGGCCACGCTGAGGTGGTCGGCGAGCCATTGCTTCTTCGCCGCGATCGGCAGCGTGCCCGCCTCGAGCAGCGTGCCGACGCGCTCGCCCGCCGCGAGGCGCAGCAGCACGCGCTCCTCGCGGCCCGAGGCGATGACCGTGTGCGCGCCGCTGCGCGCGGCGCGCTTGGCGGCGAGCACCTTGGTGAGCATGCCGCCCTTGGCGATCGCGGAGCCGCTGCCGCCGGCCATCGCCTCGAGCGCGGGGTCGCCCGCCTCGGCGCGCTCGATGAGCCTGGCGCCGGGGCGCCTGCGCGGGTCGGCGTCATACAGTCCCGCCTGGTCGGTGAGCAGGATCAGCGCGTCGGCCTCGATGAGGTTGGCGACGAGCGCGCCGAGCGTGTCGTTGTCGCCGAACTTGATCTCGTCGGTGACCACCGTGTCGTTCTCGTTGATCACCGGGATCACGCCGAGCTCGAGCAGCGTGCGCAGCGTCGAGCGCGCGTTGAGATACCGCTGCCGGTCGGCGAGGTCGGCGTGCGTGAGCAGGATCTGCGCGGTGGCGAGGCCGTGCCCGCGGAACGAGGCCTCGTAGCATTGCGCGAGCCCCATCTGCCCGACCGCGGCCGCGGCCTGCAGCTCGTGCATGGTCTGCGGGCGCCGGGTCCAGCCCAGGCGCAGCAGCCCCTCGGCAATGGCGCCGCTCGAGACCAGCACGCAGCGCTTGCCGGCGGCGCGTAGCTCGGCCACCTGCGCCGCCCAGCGCGCGATCGCGGCGGCGTCGAGGCCCCGGCCCTCGTTGGTGACGAGCGAGGAGCCGACCTTGATGACCAGCGTGCGAGCGCCTGCGACCGGATTAGGCAGCATGACGGGCCTTGGTCCTGGTTTCCTTCGCCTTGGGCTCGCTCGAAACGAAACCAAAGATGGCCGAGCACAGCTCGCGGCAGCCCTTGCCGTCGATCGCCGAGATCAGGAACCAGGGCTGCTTCCAGCGCAGCGCGCGCACGATGCGGCGCGCGCGCGCATCCGCATCCGGCGCGAGATCCGCCTTGTTGAACACCAGCCAGCGCGGCTTGCGGTAGAGCGCGGCATCGTATTTCTTGAGCTCGTTGGCAAGCGCGCGGGCGTCCTTCGCCGGATCGGCGCCCTCCTCGAAAGGCGCCAGGTCCACCAGGTGCAGCAGCAGGCGCGTGCGCGCGAGGTGGCGCAGGAACTGGTGGCCGAGGCCGGCGCCCTCGGCCGCGCCCTCGATCAGGCCGGGGATGTCCGCGACCACGAAGCTCTGGTCGTGGCCGATGCGCACGACGCCGAGCGAGGGATTGAGCGTGGTGAACGGGTAGTCGGCCACCTTCGGCCGCGCGCTGGAGACCGCGCGGATGAAGGTGGACTTGCCCGCGTTCGGCAGGCCGAGCAGGCCGACGTCGGCGAGCACGCGCAGCTCCAGCGCGAGCTCGCGGCTCTCGCCGGGCCCGCCGCGAGTGAACTGGCGCGGCGCGCGGTTCACGCTCGACTTGAAGTGCAGGTTGCCGAGGCCGCCCTGGCCGCCCTTGGCGAGCAGCGCGCGCTGGCCATCCTTCGCGAGGTCGGCGAGCAGCGCGCCGTCGGCGGCGTCGCGGATCAGCGTGCCCACGGGCATGCGCAGCAGCACGTCCTCGGCGCCGCGGCCGTACTTGTCGGCGCCGCGGCCGGGCTCGCCGTCGCGGGCGCGGTGGATGCGCGCAAAGCGGTAGTCGATGAGGGTGTTGAGGTTTCGGTCGGCCACCGCCCAGACGCTGCCGCCGCGCCCGCCGTCGCCGCCCGAGGGACCGCCGCGCGGCACGAACTTCTCGCGCCGGAACGCGGCGCTGCCGTCCCCGCCCTTGCCGGCGTGCACCTGGATGATGGCTTCGTCGATGAATTTCATGGCGCAGTGTCGCGGACCCCGCAGAAACAAAAAAGCCCTATCGACTCCGATAGGGCTTCGCGCGGAGTCGGGGAGGCGTCTAGCCCGGGAGCACGCTCACGGTCTTCTTGCTGCCCGAGCCCTTGACCGAGTACTCGACCATGCCGGCGGCGCGCGCGTACAGCGTGTGGTCGCGGCCGATGCCGACGTTGACGCCCGGGTGCACGACGGTGCCGCGCTGGCGCACGAGGATCTGGCCGGCGTTGACGCTCTCGCCGCCGTAGGCCTTCACGCCGAGGCGCTTGGCGGTGGAGTCGCGGCCGTTGCGCGAGCTGCCGCCTGCTTTCTTGTGTGCCATCTGGAATTCTCCTCGCGGATCAGGCGCCGACGATCTCGTCGATGCGCACTTCGGTGAACGACTGGCGGTGGCCCTGGGTCTTGGCGTAGTGCTTGCGCCGGCGCAGCTTGAAGATGCGCACCTTGTCGCCGCGGCCCTGCGCGACCACCGTCGCCTTGACCTGGGCGCCCGACAGGAAGGGCGCGCCGACCTTGGCGCCGTCGCCTTCGCCGAGCATCAGCACCCGGTCGAACGACACCGCCGCGCCGACTTCGGCGGGCAGCGCTTCGACCCGTACCTGCTCGCCGGATTTCACCCGGTACTGCTTGCCACCTGTTTGAATGACGGCGTACATGGAGCCCGACCTGAAATGATATGCAAAGACTTGGAATTATAAGGGATTTCCTGCGGCGAGGTCAAAGGCCGCTGTGCTACTTTCCTTCCCCTGTGAAAATCCCGCTTTTCCTGGCGCCGGTCGCGGCCGATCTGCAGCGCGTGGATGCGCTGATCCGCGCGCGCCTGGACTCGGACGTGGTGCTCGTGCGCCAGGTCGCCGAGTACATCGTCGCTGGCGGCGGCAAGCGGCTGCGGCCGGCGCTGGTGCTGCTGTCGGCGGGGGCCTGCGGCTACCCGGGCGGGCGCGCGGCCGCAGGCGAGGCCCACTACGAGCTCGCGGCGGTGATCGAGTTCATCCACACGGCCACGCTGCTGCACGATGACGTGGTGGATGCCTCCGACCTGCGGCGCGGGCGGCGCACCGCCAACGCCGAATTCGGCAACGCGGCGGCGGTGCTGGTCGGCGACTTCCTGTACTCGCGCGCGTTCCAGATGATGCTGCGCGCCGGCAGCATGCGCGTGATGCAGGTGCTCGCCGACGCGACCAACACCATCGCCGAGGGCGAGGTGCTGCAGCTCATGAACTGCCATGACCCGGACGTGGGCGAGGCGCGCTACCTCGACGTCGTGCGGCGCAAGACCGCGAAGCTGTTCGAGGCCGCCGCGCGCCTGGGCGCGGTGCTCGCGGGCGCGCCCGAGGCCGTGGAGGCGGGCCTCGCGGAGTACGGCACGCGCCTCGGCACCGCGTTCCAGCTCATCGACGACGTGCTCGACTACTCGGGCGACGCCGAGACGATCGGCAAGAGCCTCGGCGACGACCTGGCCGAGGGCAAGCCGACGCTGCCGCTGATCCGCGCCATGGCGGCCGGCGCGGCCGCGCAGGCCGCACTCGTGCGGCGCGCGATCGTCGAGGGCGGGCGCGCGCAGTTCGGCGAGGTGCTCGCGGCCGTGCGCGAGAGCGGCGCGCTCGGCTACGCGCGCGCGACGGCCGAGCGCGAGGCGCAGGCCGCTCGCGCCGCGCTCGCGCCGCTGCCGGCCTCGGCGCACCGGGAATCTTTGCTAGAATTGGCGTCCTTCTCGGTGGCGCGCACGTCGTAGCCGCCGCACCCGGTCCGGGGTGTAGCTCAGCCTGGTAGAGTACTGCGTTCGGGACGCAGGTGTCGCTGGTTCGAATCCAGTCACCCCGACCAATTCCGCGTTCGGCCTCATAATTCCCGCATGGGCCGCCTGATCTCGATCCTCGTCGTCGTCTTCGCCGTGGTCTGGCTGCTCAAGCGCGCGCTCGCTTCGCCGGGGCCGGAGTCGGCGCCGGCAGCGGCGCCCGAGGGCGAGCTCGTGCGCTGCGCGCACTGCGGCGTGAACCTGCCCAGGTCCGAGGCGCGCAGCGCCGGCGGCCGCCACTACTGCAGCGAGGAGCACTGGCGGCTCGGGCCGCGGGACGGCTGATGCCGCAGGCGTCGACCCCGCAGGACGGGCGCTATGCGGGCCTGTTCGGGCGCGACGAGCGCACGCCCGACTCGTTCTGGATCTCGCTGCGCTACTTCAACATCTACCGCATGGCGGTGGCCGCGCTGTTCCTCGGCACCACGCTGTTCTACGGTGACGCGCTCAACCTGGGCTCCTACCGGCTGGGCCTGTTCCGCGGCGTCTGCCTCGCCTACCTCGCGCTCGGCTTCGTGTTCCAGAGCGTGCTGCGCAATCTCAAGGACCTGTTCAACCTGCAGCTGTCGGCGCAGGTCACGGTCGACATCGTCGCGCTGACGCTGCTGATGTTCGCGAGTGGCGGACTGCGCTCGGGCCTGGGCGTGATGCTGCTGATCGCGCTCACCGGCGCGGCGCTGGTCGCGCCGCGGCGGCTGTCGCTGCTCTACGCGGCGCTGGCGGCGATCGCGCTGCTGCTCGAGCAGACCTACTGGGTGCTGAGGTTCGACGCGCCGGAAGCGAACTACCTGCAGCCCGCGCTGCTCGCGATCGGCGGCTTCGCCGGCGCCGGCGTGGTCAGCTGGCTCGCGCAGCGCGTCGCCGCCAACGAGCGGCTCGCGCGCGAGCGCGGGCGCGCGCTCGAGACGCAGCTGCGCGTCAACGAGCTGGTCATCGCCGACATGCAGGACGGCGTGCTGGTGCTCGATCGCGACGGGCGCGTGGCGCAGTACAACCCGCGCGCGCAGCGGCTGCTCGGCGCCGAGGCGCTGCAGGGCGCCGTGCTCGCGCGCCTGCTGCCGGGCTTCGAGGAGCGCTGGCGCGCCTGGAACGCGGGCGACAGCGCGGCGGCGCGCTTCGAGCTCGACCTGCGCGGCCGCGGCCTGCGCCTGCGCCTCGTGGAGGCGGGCGCCGCCGAGCAGCTCGCGGTGGTGTTCGTCGAGGACACGACGCGCTCGCGCGAGGAGGCGCAGCAGCTCAAGCTCGCCGCGCTCGGGCGCCTCACCGCGAACATCGCGCACGAGATCCGCAATCCCCTGTCGGCGATCGGCCACGCCGCCGAGCTGATGGAGGAGGGCAACCCCGGATCCGAGCGCGCGCGCCTGACGCGCATCATCCGCGACAACACGCAGCGCCTCGAGCGCCTGGTGTCGGACGTGATGCAGCTCAACCGGCGCGACCGCGCGGCCGCGGACCGCGTGGCGCTGGAGGCCTGGCTGCCGGGGTTCGTGCGCGATTTCTGCGCCAACGAGTCGGTGCCGGCCGACCGCATCGCGATCGACCTTGCGCGCCCGGCCTCGGTGGAGTTCGACCGCGAGCACTTGCATCAGGTGCTGTGGA
>DATIYN010000223.1:0-4732 GCA_035517595.1 Burkholderiales bacterium | reverse complement strand
TGGTGGGAGTATCCAAAGACACGCGGGGCCGGCCGGCGTTGCGATTGACGTTGCAGACGCGCGAGCAGCACATCCGGCGCGAGAAGGCGACCAGCAACATCTGCACCTCGCAGGTGCTGCTCGCCAACGTCGCCGCGTTCTACGCCGTCTGGCACGGGCCCGAGGGCCTGCGCCGCATCGCGATGCGCGTGCACTTCATGGCGCGCCTGCTCGCGCGCGCGGCGCCGCCCGAGTCGCCCGGATTCTTCGACACGCTGACCTGGCGCTGCGACGCCGCCGCGGTGCGCGCGCGCGCCGAATCGAAGTCCGTCAACCTGCGCTACTTCGACGGCGGGCGCGCGGGCGCAACGCTCGACGAGACGACGACGCCCGAGGACGTCGCCGATCTCGCCTGGATCCTCACCGGCCGCGCGTTCGATGCGCGCGCCGAGGCAGGCGCGCTCGCCGCGGACGCGCTCGGGCTGCCCGCCGCGCTCGTGCGCGCCGATCCGGTGTTCGCGCACCCGGTCTTCCACCGCTACCGCAGCGAGACCGAGATGATGCGGTTCCTGAAGCGCCTGGAGAGCCGCGACTACGGCCTGGCGCAGGGCATGATCCCGCTCGGCTCCTGCACCATGAAGCTGAACGCGGCGGCCGAGATGGCGCCGATCTCCTGGCCGGAATTCGCGGGCCTGCACCCGTTCGCGCCGCGCGAGCAGGCCGCGGGCACGCACGCGATGCTCGAGGACGTCGCCAGGGCGCTCGAGGCGATCACCGGCCTGCCGGACCTGTCGCTGCAGCCCAATTCGGGCGCGAACGGCGAGTACGCGGGCCTGGTGACGATCCGCAACTACCACGCCGCGCGCGGCGAGGGCGCGCGCGATCTCTGCCTGATTCCGGCCTCGGCGCACGGCACGAATCCCGCGTCGGCGCACATGGCGGGGCTCGAGGTCGCGGTGGTCGCCTGCGACGCGCACGGCAACGTCGACGTCGCCGACCTGCGCGCGAAGATCGAGCGCCGAGGCCCGCGCGTTGCCGCCCTGATGCTCACCTATCCGTCCACGCACGGCGTGTTCGAGGAGGCGGTGCGCGAGATCTGCGACCTCGTGCACGCGGCGGGCGGCCAGATCTACCTGGACGGCGCCAACCTGAACGCGCTCGCGGGCCACGCGCGCGTCGCCGAGTTCGGCGCCGACGTCTGCCACATCAACCTTCACAAGACCTTCTGCATCCCGCACGGCGGCGGCGGGCCCGGCATGGGGCCGATCGCCGTCGCGGCGCACCTCGCGCCGTTCCTGCCCTCGCACCCGGTGGCGCACGATCCGGGCCTCGACCCGGCCAACGGCGCGGTGAGCGCCGCGCCCTGGGGCAGCGCGCTCGTCGTCGCGATCTCCTGGATGTACCTGCGCATGATGGGCGCCGAGGGCCTGCGGCGCGCGACGGCGACCGCGGTGCTCGGCGCGAACTACGTCGCCGAGCGGCTCAAGGGCGCCTGGCCCGTGCTCTACACCGGCGCGCGCGGACGCAACGCGCACGAGTGCATCTTCGACCTGCGCGCGCTCAAGGAGCATTGCGGCGTCACCGCCGAGGACGTCGCCAAGCGCCTGATGGACTACGGCTTCCACGCGCCGACGCTCGCATTCCCCGTGCACGAGACGCTGATGTTCGAGCCGACCGAAAGCGAGCCCAGGGCCGAGCTCGACCGCTTCTGCGATGCGATGCTCGCGATCCGCGGCGAGCTCGAGAAGATCGCCTCGGGCGCCTGGCCGCGCGAGGACCATCCGCTGCGCAACGCGCCGCACACCGCCGAGGAGATCGCCGGCGACTGGCGCCATCCGTACTCGCGCGAGGAGGCGGCCTATCCGCTGCCCGCGGTGCGCGCGCACAAGTACTGGCCGCCGGTGAAGCGCGTCGACCAGGTTTTCGGCGACCGGCACTTCTTCTGCGCCTGCCCGCCGCCGCAGGCCTGGCTCGACGAGCACGAAGGCGCGCCCGAGGCCGAGGGCGCCTGAGCGCGCGCTAGGCGCTCAGCGAGCGCCCTGGTCCCATTCGATGCCGCACCAGTCGAAGTCCTTGCCCTGCTCGTAGAACTCGGTGAAGCGCACGTTGCGGCTGCGCTCGCCGTGCATGAGCTCGAGGATCTGCCCGGGTACGAACTTGCCCTTGGGCACGATCACGGTCGGCGCCTGGCCCGGCGCCGCGCGGTCGCTGAGCACGATCGCGCGCACGTAGTCGTAGGCGAACGAGCCCGTGGTCTCCCAGTTGGCCGCCATCCGATCCTTCAGCCCGAGCACGCGCAGCCAGACGCTGAAGGGCTTGCGCGAGAGCACCTCGAACTCGGCGTCGAGCGCGCCCTCCTCGGCGGGAACCAGCCGGCGGATCGCGGCGAGCCACCAGTCGTGGCGGTCGTGGATGCAGATCGCCGCGAGATCGCCCACCTCGGCCCAGACGCCCCCGCCCTTGCCGGCGCGCGCGTGCACCGTATGCAGGCCCGCGTCGCGCTCGGGCCACGACTCGGGCGTCACGATGTCCTCGTCCTCGGCGACGGCGAGCGGCTTGCCGCCGGCCCCCGCTTCCTTCTTCGCCGGGCTCGCCGCCGCCGCGTGCGGCACGTAGTGGCACACGGCGTCGAAGCCGTGCACCACCGCGAGCCCGCCTTCCATCCGGATCAGCTTGCGCTCGGGCTGCGGCGGGTGCGGCCCCCAGTAGCCGATGAACTGGCGCAGCACCGTGACCTTCTGCCCCGGCGAGTATTCCTGCGCGACGCGCTCGTCCTCGTCCAGCATCGACAGCGCGTGCTGGCCGATCATGCGCTCGAGCCTCGCGAGCGCCTCGCCCGCGCCGAAGTAGCGCAGCTGCGGCTGTCTCGCCGCTTCGGGCGCCAGGCGCGCGGGCGGTGCGCTGCCCTCCAGCTGCAGCACGTGCGTCGCGCCCTCGAACGGCGCGGCCTCGAGCCGTCCGGCCCCGGCGAAGCGCTTGGCGATGCGGAACGCGGCTTCGATCTCCTCGGGGGGCAGGCGCTCGGGCGCCGCGACCGCCACCAGCAGCGCCGTCATGAGCTCCTGCAGCGGCGTGGTGTGCGCGTGCTCGCCCGGATAGGCGCGCACCGCGGCGCCGAGCAGGCCCGCCCGCTCGCAGCGCGCGAGCAGCGTGTAGAGGCCCGACCAGAGTGACGCGGGCACCGGCTCGTAGTGCAGCAGCGCCAGGCGCAGCTGCGAAGCGCGCGCCCGCAGCGCGCGCGCCGCGAGGGCGCCGAGCGCCGCCCGCCCCGCTTCGCCGACCGCGAAATTCGGCATGTCCTCGAGCGCGCAGCGCAGGTAGGCGTCGGCGAGCGCGGACCAGTAGTCGTGGAGCGCGCTCCAGACGAGGCGCCCGCGCACGTTGCGCAGGCGCGGATCCTTGAAATAGCCGGCGAGCAGCGCCTGCTCGGGCAGGCGGCCGGCCTGGTCCAGCAGGCCGACGACTTCCTGCCGGGCCTGCGGCTTGAAATCGGGCGACTCGCCGACCGAGCGCAGCCAGCGCGTCAGCTCGCCGAGCGTGCGCGTCATGTCGCTGGCCGGCAGCAGCGCGAGGATCTCCCGCGCCGCGTCGGGGCTGTGCATCGGGTGGCGTTCGCGGCGCAGGCCGGCGAGCAGGTCGATCATGGCGATCTCTGGGCCCAATCTAGCCGCCCGCGCGCTGCCGGCTTTGATGTCCGTCAAAACCGCGGCTCGGCGCCGCGGAGCGGCGTGTACAATTCCTCGATCCACCGGAGAGACTCGACATGAGCGACGCGGTTTCCTATTCCGTTCGCGACGGCGTTGCCGTCATCACCATGAACAATCCGCCCGTGAACGGCCTGGGCAGCGTGCTGCGGCCCGGCATCATGGACGGCATCAGGAAGGCGGGCAGCGACCCCGCGGTGAAGGCGGTCGTGATCATCGGCTCGGCGAAGGCGTTCTCGGGCGGCGCGGACATCCGCGAATTCAACACTCCGAAGATGCTCGTGCCGCCGTCGCTGCCGGAGATCAACGACGCGCAGGACCAGTGCCCCAAGCCCATGGTCGCGGCGATCGGCGGCTTCGCGCTGGGAGGCGGCTGCGAGCTCGCGCTGGGCTGCCACTACCGCGTGGCGCTGCCGAAATCGCAGATCGGCCTGCCCGAGGTGAAGCTCGGGCTGCTGCCCGGCTCCGGCGGCACGCAGCGGCTGCCGCGCGTGGTAGGCGCCGCACAGGGCATCCAGATGATGACCACCGGCAACCCGGTGCCGGCCGAGAAGGCCGTGCAGCTGGGGCTGGTCGACGAGATCGTGCAGGGCGACCTGCTGCAAGGCGCGCTTTCGTTCGCGAAGAAATTGATCGAGCAGAAGAAAGGCCCGAAGCGCATCCGCGACATGAGCGTGAAGGTCGACGGCGACCCGAAGCAGTTCTTCGACAAGGCGCGCGCGGAGGTCGCCAGGGCCTCGCGCGGCTTCCCGGCGCCGCTGGAGATCGTCGCCTGCGTCGAGGCGGCGGCCACCAGGCCCTTCGACGAGGGCCGCAGGTTCGAGCGCGAGCGCTTCGCCGTGCTGGTCGAGGGCAACGAGTCGAAGGCGCTGCGCCACATGTTCTTCGCCGAGCGCCAGGTCACCAAGATCCCCGACGTGCCCGAGGACACGCCGACGCGCGACATCAAGCGCGCCGCGGTGATCGGCGCCGGCACCATGGGCGGCGGCATCGCGATGAACTTCGCCAACGCGGGCATCCCGGTGACGGTGGTGGAGGTCGCCCAGGAC
>DATIYN010000222.1:0-19910 GCA_035517595.1 Burkholderiales bacterium | reverse complement strand
TACACGGTGGTGTACGTGCTGACGTCGGTCGGCTCCTTCGGCATGCTGCTGTTCCTTTCGCAGAAGGGCTACGAGTGCGAGAACCTCGAGGACCTGAGGGGCCTGAACCGGCGCAACCCGTGGTACGCCTTCGTGATGCTGCTGCTCATGTTCTCGCTCGCGGGCGTTCCGCCTACGGTGGGCTTCTACGCCAAGCTGTCGGTGCTCTCGGCCGCGGTCAACGCGGACCAGGTCTGGCTCGCGGTGGTGGCGGTGGTGTTCTCGCTGATCGGCGCCTTCTACTACCTTCGCGTCGTCAAGCTCATGTACTTCGACGAGCCCGTTGACGCGTCGCCGGCGCCGGGGCATCCCGAGATGCGCCTGCTGCTGTCGCTGAACGGCCTCGCGCTGCTCGTGCTGGGCATCCTGCCCGAGCCGCTGATGTCGCTCTGCTTCGTCGCCATCAAGAGCCTGTTCCCGGCTTGAGCGCCGGCGACCTCGAGGAGCGGCTCGTCTCCGGGGAAGAGGTCTACCGAGGCGGCTTCCTGCGCCTGCACCGGGACGTGGTGCGGCTGCCCGACGGCACGCTGACCACGCGCGAATACGTGCGCCATCCCGGCGCGGTCGCCGTCGTCGCGCTCACCGCGGACCGCAAGGTGATCCTCGAGCGCCAGTACCGGTACCCGCTGCGCCGGGATTTCATCGAGATCCCGGCCGGCAAGATGGAGGAGGGCGAGACTCACCTCGACACCGCCAAGCGCGAGCTGCTGGAGGAGACCGGCTATGCCGCCGCGGCCTGGACCCGTCTCGGGGTGATCCACAACGCCATCGGCTATTCCGACGAGGCGATCGAGCTCTGGCTCGCCACGGGGCTGGAAAAGCGCGAGGCGAAGCTGGACGTGGGCGAGTTCCTCGAGGTCCTCGCGCTGCCTTTCGCCGAGGCGCGCGCCATGGCGCTCGACGGCCGCCTGAGCGACGCCAAGACCATCGTCGGCCTGCTCTGGGCCGAGCCGCACCTGCGCTGACGGACGTTTTCTTGATGTAGCGCAAAGTCGCGAGGCGACCCGCGGCGCAGCCTAGCGGGCGAGGGAGACCACGCCGACGCTACAGATCATCATCCAGGGCCGCGGCGGGCAGGGCGCGCAGATGGCGGGCAACGTGCTGGCCATGGCGTTCTTCGCCGAGGGGCGGCAGGTGCAGAGCTTCGCCACCTACGGAGGAGCGCGGCGCGGGACGCCCGTGAGTTCCTTCATTCGCGTGGACGATCGGCCGATCCGTCTGCGCTGCGACATCGAGAAGGCCGACGCGCTGCTGTGCTTCGACGCAAGCCTGCTCGAGGGCCGGCTGCTCGCGGCGGCGGGGCCGCAAACGCTCATCGTCGTCAATTCCCAGCGCACGCCCCTGCAGTTCGCGGCGGACCTGCCGGGCTACCGCGTGCTGCCGGTGGACGGCATCGCGGTGGCGCAGAGGAACGGCCTCGGGCGAATCGTCAATTCCGCGCTGCTCGGCGCCTTCGCACGCGCCGTCGGGGCGCCCGCGCTGGAGACGTTGAGCCGCACGATCGTCGAGGCCGCGCCCAAGAACCAGCAGGAGAACGCGCGCGCCTGCCTGGAAGGCTATCGCCTCGTCGAGGCGCAAGTGCACAAGGCCGCCGCGTGAATACGCCGGCACTGCCGCCCGCGATCTGGACCACCGGCAGCACCGAGGCGCTCAAGACGGGTACCTGGCGCGCCGCGCTTCCCGAGTACCGTCAAGCACCGTCGCCGTGCCACCTTGCCTGCCCGGTCGGCGGCCGCATCGCGGCGTGGATCCAGCAGGCGAAGGCGGACGACTGGCACGGGGCCTGGACGACGCTCACGGAACACAATCCCTTCCCTGCGGTCGCGGGGCGGGTCTGCCACCACCCCTGCGAGAGCGCCTGTAACCGCGCGGACTTCGACGCGCCGCTCGCGATCTGCGCGCTGGAGCGCCACGCCGGCGACCGCGCGCTCGCCGAGGGCTGGCGCCATCCGCCGGCTGCGCTCGAGCACGGCGCGCGGATCGCGATCATCGGCGGCGGCCCGTCGGGGCTGTCGGCGGCCTACCAGCTGCGGCGCCGGGGCTACGCGGTGACGATCTTCGAAGCGGGGCACGACCTCGGCGGCCTGCTGCGCCATGGGATTCCTCCCTATCGCCTGCCGCGCGCGGTGCTCGACGGCGAGATCCAGCACGTGCTCGAGCTCGGCATCGACGTGCGCCTGGACAGCGCGATTGCCAGCGCGGGGGACTTCGCCTGGCTGCGAGATCGGTTCGACGCCGTTTACCTGGCCATCGGCGCGCGCCGCCAGAAGCGCCTCGCGCAGCTGGACTACGGCGCGATCTGGATCATGGACAGCGCGGACTACCTCGCGCGCTCGAACGCCGGTGCGCCGCCCGCGCTCGGCCGGCGGCTCGCCGTCATCGGCGGCGGCAGCGCGGCGATGGACGTCGCACGCAGCGCGCGCCGCGCCGGGCACGAGGTGACCGTGCTCTGCCTCGAGAGCGAGGCCCAGATGCCCGCGCAGCGAGAGGAAATCGTGCAGGCGCGGGAGGAAGGCGTGCAATTCATCCACGGCGCGCTGCTGCAGTCGGCCGCTGCGGGCGCTGCGGGCGGCCTGAGGCTGCAATGCGTGCGCGCGCAGTTCGAGGCAGGACCGGCGCGCGGCCAGTTCCGCGTCGCGCCCATCGCAGGCGCCGGTTTCGAAGTGGCGGCCGACGCCGTCGTATCGGCCATCGGCCAGGATCCCGAGCTCGCGGGCCTCGCGCCGCTGTTCGAGGCCGATGGCGCACTGGTGCGGACGGATGCGCGCGGCAGCACCAGCCTCGAAGGCGTCTTTGCCGGCGGCGACGTCGCGAGCGGCGCGCGCTTCGTCACGCTGGCGATCGGCATGGGCAAGGCGGCCGCCCTGGAAATCGACCGGCGGCTGCAGGGGCAAGCGGCGATCGAAGGGAAGCAGGAGTGCGCGGTTCCAGCCGGAGCGATCAGCACCGCCTACTATGCGCACTCCGCGCGGCCCGGGGAGATCCGGCTCGCGCCCGGCGTGCGGCTCGTCGGGCACGCGGAAGTTCAGGCGGGCCTCGACGCGGCGCAGGCGCTCGAAGAGGCCGCGCGCTGCTTTTCCTGCGGCAACTGCATCTTCTGCGACAACTGCTTCCACTACTGCCCAGACATGGCGGTGCGGCGCGTCGCCGGCGGCTACCGCATCGCCGAGGACTATTGCAAGGGTTGCGGTCTCTGCGTGCGCGAATGTCCCACGGGTTCGATGGTCATGCGGGAGGAGCGGCGATGAACGCTCCCGAACCCCGGGCGACAGGCGCCTTCGGCGATCGCGTCCTGCTGTCGGGCAATCACGCGGTCGCCTGGGGCGCGCGCCTGTCGCGGCCGAAGGTGATCCCCGTCTACCCGATCACGCCGCAGACGCCGATCCTCGAGCTGCTCACGGAATTCCAGGCCGCGGGCGAGCTCGACGCCGAAATGCTCACGCCCGAGTCCGAGCATTCGGTCATGGCCGCCTGCATCCCCGCGGCGCTCGCCGGCGTGCGCGTGTTCACGGCGACCGCCTCGCAGGGCCTGATGCTGATGCACGAGCTGCTGCACTACGCCAGCGGCGCGCGCGCACCGATCGTGATGGCGAACGTCAACCGCACCGTGGCCTCGCCCTGGGCGTTCTGGCCGGACCAGACCGACAGCATCGCGCAGCGCGATACCGGCTGGATCCAGTTCTACTGCGAGAGCGCGCAGGAATCCCTGGACACCGTGATCCAGGCCTTTCGCGTCGCCGAAAGCGTCCAGCTGCCGGTGATGATCAACATCGACGCCTTCTACGTGTCGCATTCGCTCGAGCCGGTGCGCGTGCCGGCGCAGGACCTCGTGGACCGGTACCTGCCCGCCTACGCGCCCGAGCATGTCCTGGACACGGGGCGGGGCGAATCCTGGGGCAACGTGGTGAGCCAGGACATGTACTACCGCCACCGGCAGGCCATCGGCGACGCCATGGGCCGCGCGCTGGACGCCGCTGCGCAAGCCGACTGCGACTGGCAGGCGCTGACCGGGCGCGGCTACGGCCTCGTCGAGCGCTACCGCTGCGAGGAGGCGGAGCTGATCCTCGTCACGATGGGCAGCATGAGCGGCACGGCGCGCGAGGCGGTAGACGCGCTGCGCGAGGCAGGTCAGGCCGCCGGACTGCTCAAGCTGCGGCTGTTCCGGCCGCTGCCGCAGGCGCTCCTGCGGCAGGCGCTGGCCGGCGCGCGCGACGTGCTCGTGCTCGATCGCAACTATTCGCCCGGCGTCGGCGGCGCGCTGCACCAGGAGCTGTGCGCGGCGCTCTACGGCATGCCGGGCGCGCCGCGCATCCACGGCTACCTCGCCGGCGTGGGCGGCGTGAACGTGCCGCCGCAGAAGATCGTCGAATTCGCCGCGCGCGCTCGCGGCGAGCCCGCGGCAGGGCCGGTATGGGCACGATGATGAAACCGGGCGAATTCACCCTGCCCGGCACCGAGATACTGTGCTCCGGGCACGCGGCTTGCCCGGGCTGCGTGGACGCGCTCTCGGCGCGTCACGTGCTCGCCGCGCTCGGACCGGACACCATGGCGGTGGTGCCGCCCTCGTGCATGGCGATCATCGCCGGCGCGCAGCCGCTCAGCTCGATGCGCATCCCGGTATACCAGCCGACGCTCGAATCGAGCGCCGCGGCCGCTTCGGGCCTGCGCCGCGCCCTCGATGCGAGCGGCCGCCGCAGCACGCAGGTGGTGGTGCTCGCGGGCGACGGCGGCACCTACGATATCGGCCTGCAGTGCCTGTCCTCGGCCGCCGAGCGCAACGAAGACATGCTCTACGTCTGCTTCGACAACGAGGGCTACATGAATACCGGCGCGCAGAAGTCCTCTTCCACGCCGCACTACGCGCGCACCGGCTCGACGCCCGCCGGCAAGCGCACGCGCAAGAAGAACCTCATCGAGATCATGGCGGCGCACGAGATCCCGTACGCGGCCACCGCCACCGCGGGCTACCTGCCGGACCTGGTGCGCAAGGTCGAGAAGGCGAAATCGATGCGCGGCATGCGCCTGCTCACGCTGCTCGTTCCCTGCCTGGACGGCTGGGGCGTGCCCGAGGACCAGGGCATCCACGTCGCGCGGCTCGCGGTGCAGAGCGGCGTGTTCCCGCTCTACGAGGTCGAGGACGGCGTGCGCTACACGCTGAACGATCCGCCGAAGTCCGTGCCGGTGCGCGACTACCTGCGCACGCAGCGCCGCTACCAGCACCTGGACGACGCGGGAACCGAGGAGCTGCAGCGCGAGATCGACGCCGGCTGGGTGCGGCTGCAGCAGCGCGCGCTGGCCGGCGGCCCGCAGGCCGCGCGGGCGCCCGCCTAGCCCGGCTTCCTGCCGAAGCGCCGTTCGTACTCGGCGTCGAGCTCGGCGTCGGACTTGTAGCCGGGCACGCGCCAGAGCTGGCGCCAGAGCGCGTGCATCTGCCAGCTCGACGCGTCGCGCACCTCGGACTCCCAGTACTGCTGGGCCATGCGCAGGTTGCGCTCCTGGTCCATCTCGAAGTACAGGCGCGCGCGCGGGCTCGCGAACAGGTACAGCTTGCCGTCGATGATCTTGAACGTGGCGGCGTCGGTCGCCGCGGGCACCGCGTAGGCCATCGCCTGCGCGCTGAAGCCGCCGAACTGCGGCACGTAGCGCTCGGGGCTGGTGATGAACTGGCGCCGGTTCTCCTCGCTCGCGAAGCGGTAGGTCGCGCCGTGGTGCGCTGCCTTGAGGTCGGACCGCCCGGGCACGGCCTTCCCGGCCGCGAAATACGCGACCGGGTCGTTGCCGTGGAGCATGAGATCGCTGTCGCCGCCCTCCGACACGACGTCCATCGTGCCGCAGGCGGCGAGCAGCGCGCCGAGCGACGCCGCGAACAGCCAGCCTAGCCGCAGACCCCCGTGTATCCGCATGCCGTACAGTAGTCACAACCGTCCTTGCGGATCAAGGTGGTATTCGAGCATTCCGGGCACTTCGCGCCCGCGAGCACGCGCGCCTGGCCGCGCCCGGGCTGCTCGAGGATGCCCATCTGGCGCAGCGGCAGGCCGTCCTCGCCGAGGATGCCGAGCATCGCGTAGCGGTGCAGGATCAGGCGCGCGAGGTAGGACACCGTCGAAGGGAAGGTCTCCTGCTTGCGCGCGCCCGGCACGAAGGCCATGAAATCGCCGAGCGGCTCGGGGAAGTCGAGCAGCTTGCGCAGCTTCATGCCGATCCAGGCCGGGTCGAGCACGCGCATGTCGAGCGACAGGATCTTGCACAGGCCGTCCAGCGCCTTGGGGTATTCCCCGGACAGCCACATCGAGTAGGGGCGCGTGACGCCCGCGGGATAGCCTTCCATCGCCGGCAGCGCGATCTCCTTCAGGCCGAGCACGAAGTCGTCGCCCGTGCGCGGGTTCAGCACGTCCACGGTCCAGGACATGGTGCCGTCGGTGCCGGTCTTCGGCTCCTTCAGGCTGAACATCGAATCCAGGACCGGAGTGGGCGCGTCGCTGAATCCCTTGAGGGCCTTCACTCGATAGAGAATCAGCTGGGAGAAGGCCGAAACGATGGACGGCATGCGCTGCTTCTCGCCGTGCGGCGGGAACGGCATGTCGAAGGGCTCGCCGCCCGCCTTGGCGAGCGTCTCGAGCTTGAGCCTCAGCCAGCCCGGGTCCTTCGCGCGCATGTCCATCGACAGCGTCTTCGCGAGCGCGCCGATGCCGCGCGGCTGCTCGCTGCCGTTGACCCAGACCTCGAAGGCGTGCGGGTGGCCGTTCTCGACGTGGCCGACGAACACCGCGAAGTGGTACTGCGGGTGCTCGATCATGTAGGTCCAGGCCGGGTTGCCGCCGGCGAGGTCGGGACGGCCCGGCCAGCGCAGGCTGGCGAGCACCGGCTGCGGCAGCGTCTTGATGCGGATGCGCCGGTTGCGGTCGTCCTCGACGAAGTCCTGCGGCGCGCGCAGCGCGCTCTGCGCGGCGCCGCCCTCGGCCTTCTTCTCGACCGACAGCACCGCGCCGAGCACCGCGTTCGGCCGGTAGGTGGCCAGCCCCTTCAGGCCCGACTTCCAGGCGTGCAGGTAGAGATCCTGGAAATCCTCGTACGGATAGTCCTCGGGCACGTTGACGGTCTTGGAGATGCTCGTGTCGACATAGGGCGCGACCGCCGCGACCATCTGCTCGTGCGCGCGAGCCGAGATCTCCAGCGCCGTGACGAACCAGGGCGGCAGCTTCGCGACGTCGCCGCCGGCGGCCCGGTAGCGCCGCCAGGCGTGATCCTCGACCGGGAATTCCTTCAGCGTGCCGTCGGCCATGCGCTTCTTGCGCGTGTAGACCCAGGAGAACGGCGGCTCGATGCCGTTCGAGGCGTTGTCGGCGAAGGCGAGGCTGATGGTGCCGGTCGGCGCGATCGAAAGCAGGTGCGAGTTGCGCAGCCCCTGCTTGCGGATGACGGCCTTGATCTCGTCCGGCAGGCGCGTCGCGAAGCTCTCGCCCGACAGGTACAGGTCGGCGCTGAACAGCGGGAACGCGCCGCGCTCCTTCGCGAGATCGGCCGAGGCCTTGTAGGCCTCGTCGCGCATCGCCGCGGAGACCGTCGCCGCCAGGGTGCGCGCCTCCTCGGTGTCGTAGCGCAGGCGCAGCATCGCGAGCGCGTCGCCCAGCCCCGTGAAGCCCAGGCCGACGCGCCGCTTGGCCATCGCCTCCTTGTACTGCTGCTCGAGCGGCCAGGCCGTCACCTCGAGCACATTGTCGAGCATGCGGACCGCGGTGTGCACCGTGCGGCCGAAGCGCTGGTAGTTGAAGTGCGCGTTTTCCTGGAAGGCGTTCTCGACGTAGCGCGTGAGATCGATCGAGCCCAGGCAGCAGCAGCCGTAGGCGGGCAGCGGCTGCTCGGCGCAGGGGTTGGTCGCCTCGATGGTCTCGCAGTAGTACAGGTTGTTGTCGCGATTCATGCGGTCGAGGAACAGGATCCCCGGCTCGGCATGGTCGTAGGTCGAGCGCATGACCTGGTCCCAGAGCTCGCGCGCGCGGATCTTGCGGTAGACCCAGAGGCCGTCGGCGCGCTGGTAGCCACCGTTGCCCGGCCAGGGCCGGGCCTTGTGCACGAGCTCGAAGTCGAGGTCCTTCTCGACGGCGATCATGAAATCGTCGGTCACCCCGACCGAGATGTTGAAGTTCGCGAGGTCGCCGCGGTCCTTGGCGTGCACGAACTCCTCGACGTCCGGATGGTCGCAGCGCAGCACGCCCATCTGCGCGCCGCGGCGCGCGCCCGCCGACTCCACCGTCTCGCAGGAGCGGTCGAAGACGCGCATGTAGGACACCGGGCCGCTCGCGCGCGAGTGCGTGCCCTTGACCTCGGCACCCTTCGGTCGGATCGCCGAGAAGTCGTAGCCCACGCCGCCGCCGCGGCGCATGGTCTCGGCGGCCTCCGCGAGCGCGGTGTAGATGCCGGGCTTGCCGTCCACGACCTCGGAGATCGAGTCGCCCACCGGCTGCACGAAGCAGTTGATGAGCGTCGCCTGCAGCTGCACGCCGGCCGCGGAATTGATGCGCCCGGCCGGGATGAAGCCGTCCTCCAGCGCCTGCGCGAAGCGCTTTTCCCACCGGGCGCGCTCGCCCTCGGCCTCGACCTGCGCGAGCGCGCGCGCCACGCGTCGGCGTACCTGCGCGATCGTGGTCTCGTCGCCCTTGGCGTACTTTTCCACGAGCGCCTCGCGGCAGATCTCCTGGTCGGGCAGCGCGGCGGCAGGCTTCAGGGTGGGGGTGTCTGCGTCGTTCATGTTGTTATTGTGTTCTCACATCAAGTATTGGAGGCAGGGCGTTGATTGAACGCCTGTTTTTTTCGGAGCACAAGCCACTAGATAGGGGCCCCCGGCGCGCAATTGCGGCCTCCCGGCCTACCGGTTGGGGGGGTGAATAACTATACAGTATCGGCGCCGCCGGGCAAGCGCGTGCGGTGTTTCGCAGCGGCGACCGCGCGCGGCCGTGCGAACGCTTCTTTTTCCGCGGCGCGTCGCCGTCTAGGCGGCCGCGGCCTCCGCGGGCGCGCCGCCGGACTGCAGCTGCTGGCGCGCGGTCTTGAGGATGTCGGCGACCTCGGAGTGGCCGAGGCGCAGCGCGAGCTCGACGGGCGTGTCGCCTTCCTTGGTGGTCGCCGTGGGATCGGCGCCGTTGCGCAGCAGCAGCTCGACCATGCGGCCGTTGCCCTTCATCGCCGCGTATGCGAGCGCGGTATAGCCGTTGTCGTGCTGCAGGTTCGGGTCGAAGTGCATCTGCAGCACCTTCTGCGCGTAGACGAGGTTGCTCTTCTCGATCGCGTAGAACAGGGCGCGCACGCCCTCCGGGCTCTTCTCCCTGGGCTTCTCCTCCAGCCCCGTGGGCATCAGCTTGACCACGTAGTTGATCAGCGAGATGCCGACCATCGCCACGAGCGCGAGCACGAGCGGCACCTTCGAGATGTTGATGTACTCGGAGATCTGCTGGTCGAGGTTGGCCCCGAGGATCAGCAGCACCACCGAGAGGAAGAAGAAGAACCGGAGGTAGAAGAACAGCCCGAGCACGATGCCGCAGGCGAGCACGCCGAGCAGGTAGTTGCGGTTGATGCCGTGCTCCTCGAGGACCTCGTGCGGCAGTTGCGCGAGGATCGCGGCCATCGCGATGAGCCCGAACAGCAGCACCTCGCGGATGCGCATCCTGGTGAGCAGGTCGTCCTTTTCCACTGTCTTCTGCAGTGCCATGTTCTTCTCCCGGGCCGCCGCCTGGATGCTGGCGGGGCGCAAGCCCGGATTCTCGGGTCTGGCGGGGGAGGCTGGCAAGCCTCGGATTGCGGGCGAACGGCGGAAGAAGCGGGGGGCGCGAGTAGAATTTCCGCCCATGTCCAAGGCTTTCGTCCGCGACAGCGAGCAGGACGAGGCGCCGGCGCCGGAGCCCGCGCCGCCCCCGGCCCGCAACTACATCTCGCCCGCGGGCTACGCGCGCCTGAAGGCCGAGCTCAAGTCCCTTGTCGAGCTCGAGCGGCCCGAGGTGGTGCGCACCGTGTCCTGGGCGGCGAAGAACGGCGACCGCTCGGAGAACGGCGACTACCTCTACGGCAAGCGGCGCCTGCGCGAGATCGACCGGCGCGTGCGCTTCCTCATCAAGCGCCTGGAGGCGGCCGAGGTGGTCGACTCCGCGGGCAGGGACACGGACCAGATCTTCTTCGGTTCTACGATAGAAATCAAAACGAAAGAGGGCGAAAAGACGGTCACCATCGTCGGGGTCGACGAAACGGATACGGCGAAGGGCCGCATCTCCTGGATCTCGCCCGTGGCGAAGGCGCTGCTCAAGGCGCGCGAGGGCGACAAGGTGACGCTGAAGACGCCCGGGGGCGTGGAGCGCCTGGAAATCCTGGAAGTGCGTTACGACCCCATCGACTAGCGCAACGCCGCACGGAGGCGCCGCATGAGCATCGTCAGGGAATTCCGCGAGTTCGCGATCAAGGGCAACGTCATGGACCTCGCGGTCGGCGTGATCATCGGCGCTGCGTTCGGCAAGATCGTCGCCTCGCTCGTCGAGGACCTCGTGATGCCGATCATCGGCACGCTGATGGGCGGCCTCGACTTCAGCGGGCTCGCGCTGAAGATCGGCACTGCGACCATCAGGTACGGCAAGTTCCTGCAGACCTGCCTCGACTTCCTCATCATCGCCTGGGCCGTGTTCCTGATGGTGAAGGCCGTGAACCGCCTGCGGCGCGAGCCGCCGCCCGCGCCCGCGGCGCCGCCCGCGCCGCCGCGGCAGGAGGTCCTGCTCGAGGAGATCCGGGACCTGCTCAGGAAATGAACCGGTGCGTGCTTGCGCGCGGTCGCGGGTCGGGCGGTGAAGCGAGCGTTACCGAGTGGCGTATCAGCCGTTCGACATACAAGGGGCAATAGCTCGGCAACCGATCTTCGCATCCGTGCTCGTGCTTGCAGTCCGCAAAGGACAGCCCGACGTCGACCATCTCTCCGGCGTCGGGGCAGGGCAGCCAATTCTTCCTGATCGCGTCTCTTGTCGTCCGCATGGTCCCCTCGCGTTCGATCTTCTGATTGCATTTACCCCGCCGCGCGGCGCGCCATTTGATCTGGAGCAGAGACGCAGTGCAGCAAATCTGAATTTCCGGCCGCGCCGGCGCTGAACTGGGATTTGTTTGCAGTTGGCGTGCGAAGCCGTCGCATCTGACGTGCGTCAATACGGCGCTCCCCCGCCCGGGGAGGATGTTCGTCGTCGACAGTTCTCCAGGAGATCCAGATGAGCACAGCGGACATCGCGGCGATCGCACGCCACCTCTATGACACGCAGGGCGCCAGGGCCATTGCCGAGGCGGCGCAGAAGTCGGAGTCTTTCGGCAAGGCCGGCGACCCGGCGCAGGCGCGGCACTGGCAGCGGGTCGAGAACGCGTTGCGGGATCTTCGCGGCGCGCACCAGAGCTAGGCGGCCGCGTCCGCCGGGCTGAGGCGAAGCTCGAATGGAATCCGGGCTCGCGGGCGCCGAAGGCGCCCTCATCCTCATCGTCCAGTGGCTGAAGCTGACCGTCGAGGCGGCGAGCGCCGCCGTGATCGGCATCGGCGTGTTCGCCTCGTTCGCGCGCTGGAGCGCCGGGCTGGTGAAGGGGCAGGACGAGGCGTTCGGGGCAGCGCGCCTCAAGCTGGCGCGGTACCTGGCGCTCGCCCTGGAGCTCGCGCTCGGCGCCGACATCCTCGCCACCGCGATCGCGCCGACCTGGGACCAGATCGGCAAGCTGGCGGCGATCGCCGTCATCCGCACCGCGCTCAACCATTTCCTGCGGCGCGAGCTGGAAGAGCCTCAACGCGCGTAGCGCGCGCCTAGCGCAGCCTGAAGCGCACCGGCAGCAGCGCCTCGCGCGGCGCGCTCGCGGGCAGAGCGCGCAGGCGGCGCGCGGCGCGCAGCGCCGCCTCGTCGAGGATCTCGTGCCCGCTGCTCGCCTCCAGCCGCGCCGCGATCGCGTTGCCCGCGCCGTCCAGGAAGATCATCACGAGGGCCTCGCCCTGCAGGCCGCGCTCGACCGCCTCGGGCGGATAGGGCAAATCTCGCGCGATCTGCTCGGCGGCCCGCTGCGCCGCTTCGCCGCTCAGGCGCTCCGGCGTCGGGTTTTCGGGACGATGCGCCGCAGCCCGCTCCGGTTGCGCAAGCGCAACGCGCGGCGCCGCGGGCCGCGGTTTCGGCGCGGCGAGCGGCGCGCTTGCGCTAGCATTCTCCCGTGGCTCGGGCGGCAACGTGAGGCGCGGCGCCGGTTCCGGCCGCTCTTCCGGCTCGGCCAGGCGCACGACGAGCTCGCCCGGCAGCCTCGGCTGGCGAAGCGCCGCCAGGTCCGGCGGGCCGAGCGCCATGAGCGCGGCGTGCAGGGCGAGCGAAATCGCGAGGGCCGGGCCCAGGAACGGGCGCGTGTTGTGCACGGTGGACGGCAAAGGAGCGACCTTGTTGCGGGACTCTATCAGCAGGCGGCTGCGTGCGAGCCTTCTCCTGGCGGCGCTGCTCGCCTGCGCGGGCGCGGCGCGCGCGCAGCTGCCGTTCTTCGGCCCGCCGAGCGCGCGCCCCGACCCCGTCACCTACGGATCGCAAGTGGAGGCGGGCAACCTCGCGCAGGTGCGCGCGTGGCTCGACGCCGGCATGAGCCCGGACTACGTCGCCGATCGCGTCGGCACCGGCCTCATGATCGCGGCCTGGAACGGCAACATCCCGATGATGGCGCTGCTCGTGGCGCGCGGCGCGGACGTCAACCGGCGCAACGCGCTCGGCGAGAGCGCGCTCATGCACGCGGCCTGGCGCGGCCAGGTGGCGGCGATGCGCTGGCTCATCGACAAGGGCGCGCTCATCGACAGCGAGCCGATGCACTGGAGCGCGCTGCACTACGCGGCGATCGCGGGCCAGTCCGAGGCCGCGGACCTGCTGCTCGACCACGGCGCGGACATCAATGCGCGCAGCGCCAACGGTTCGAGCGTGCTGATGATGGCCGTCTACGAGGGCCACGAGGCCGTCGTGAAGCAGCTGCTCTCGCGCGGCGCCGACCCCGCGCTCAAGAACGACCGCGGCGAGGGCGCGCTCGAGTGGGCCTTCAAGTTCAAGCATCTCGGCATCGCGCGCCTGGTCGCGAGCCCGCAGGAGTTCGCGGCCGCGGCGAGCCGGCCCGCCGTGCACTGGGGCGCGCCGGTGCGCTCGCAGCCGGCGCCCGCGGCCGGGCCGCCCGCCGCCGAGCCCGATCCGCTGGCCGACAAGATCGACGAGCTCATGCGCATGCGCAACGCGCTCGCGCAGCGCGGCATGAAGGCCGCGGTCGCGAAGCTCGACCGGCGCATCGCCGCGTTGCGCGCGCAGCGCGCGCGCGCCTACAAGGACTCGCTGCCGGCCGCGGTGCTCGAGATCACGGCGAAGCGCGCCGCGCCGCAGGAGCAGCGCACGCGCCTGATCTTCGAAAACAACGGGCCGCAGCCCTAGGCGCTACTTGAAGTCGCCCGCCTTCAGCACCGACAGCTTCTTCAGGTCGATGTGCCGGCGCAGGGCGTCGCGGATTTCGCCGGGCGTGAGCGCGGCAAGGCGCTTCTCCAGGTCGATGTCCCAGGCAAAGCTGCGGCCGAGGTACAGGTAGTTCGACAGGCGCGAGGCGAGCGCGCCGTCCTGGCCGCGCTGCACGCGGCGCGCTTCCAGCAGCCCTTTCTTGCCGGCCTCGACCTCGGCGGCGGTGAAGCCGTCGCGCAGCGCGCGCTCGAGCTCCTCGCGGATCGCGCGCTCCACGCGGTCGCGGTTCTGCGGCGCGTAGATCGCCGACACGCCGAAGCTGCCCGCGGCGTCCTCCTGCCCGGCGTTGAACAGGCTGTAGGTCGCATAGGACAGGCCTTCCTTCTCGCGCACGCGCGTGGCCAGCCTGCCGCTCGAGGTGCCCCCGATCAGCCAGTTGCCGAGCAGCAGCGCCGGGAAGTCGGGGTCGTCGTCGCGCAGCGACAGGTTCATGCCCGCGCGCAGGACGGCGTTCGCCTTGTCCGGCGTCGGCACGGTCTGCTCGAGCGCGGCGCGCTCGAAGTACTTCTGCGGAATGCGCGCATAGGGCGCCGGGCTCTTCCAGCCGCCGAAGAGCTCGTCCACCAGCTTCGCGAGCGCCTCCGGGTCGAAATCGCCGACCGCCGCGAACTGCGCGCCCGTCGCGCCGACGAGGTCGGCGTAGCAGCGCTTCGCCTCGTCGAGCGTGGCCTTCTTGATGTCGGCGATGCGTTCGTCGACCGACTCCACGTAGTTCCAGTGGCCGCGCGGCCAGGGGTTCAGGTAGCGCGCGAGGCGCTCGCTCGCGATCGCGCCCGGCTCGCCGCGCTGCGCCTCGGTGGCGGTGAGCGCGGCGCGGCGCAGCTCCTCGAACTCGGCCGGCGGGAAGGCCGGCTCGCGCAGCACCTCGGCGACCAGGCGCAGCGCGTCGTCGAGCTGCGGGCGGCGCGCGGAAATCGTGGCGCCGCCCGCGCCCACCGACACGGTGGCCTGCAGCTTGTCGAAGGCGTCGCTCAGCTCGGCGCGCGTGTGCTTGAGCGAGCCGCGCATCAGCATGCCGTCGGCGAAGCCGCAGGCGCGCGCGCGGTTCATCTTGCTCGCTTCGTCGCCCCAGTGCAGCGAGAGCGTCGCGACGACCGTGCCGCCGCGCGTCTTCTTGGGCAGCAGCGCGATCTTGATGCCGTTGGACAGCGTGCGGCGCACCAGCCGCGCCTCGATGTTCTGCGGCGTGGGGTCGAAGGCTTCGCCCGCCTGCACCGAATCCGCGCCCTTGTAGGCCGCGATCGCGGCCGCGAGGTCCGGCGTCGGCGGGATCACGGCACGGTCGGGCTTGTCCGTCGGCAGGAAGGTGCCGAGCACGCGGTTGGCCGGCTTGAAGTAGGTGTCGAGCACGCGCTGGACGTCCGCAGTGGTCGCCTTGCGCACGCGATCGCGGTAGATGAAGAACAGTCGCCAGTCCCCCAGCGAGGCGAACTCCGCGAGCCAGCGCACATAGGCGAGCGAGTCGAGCGGCGCCTTCTCCATGTCGCCGAGCAGCGCGGTGCGCGCGCGCTCGACCTCGGCGTCGGTGATGCGCTCGCGCGAAGGTCCCTCGAGCGCGGCGAGCAGCGCGTCGCGGGCGGGCTCCAGCGGCGCGTCCTTCGGCAGCTGCGCGCCGAACATCGCCCAGCCCGGGTCGTGCAGCATGCGCTCGTAGCCCCAGGTCGCGGTCGCGAGGCCCTTCTGCACGAGCGCGCGGTGCAGGCGCCCCGTGGGCGCGGTGCCGTAGGCCGAGACCAGCAGGTCCACGGCGGCGTAATCCGGGTGGCTGCCGGCCGGGATGCGGTACAGCACGGAGACGAGCTGCTCGTCGCCCGCGCGCCGCAGCGTGACCGAGCGCTCGCCGTCCTGCGTCGCCTCCACCGTGTAGGGCACGGGCAGCGCGCGCGCGGGCCGCGGGATCGGGCCGAAGCGCTTCTCGACGAGCGCGAGCGTCGCCGCCTCGTCGATCTTGCCGCCGACGACGAGGAAGGCGTTGTCCGGCTGGTACCAGGTCCGGTAGAAAGCCTGCAGGCGCTCGATCGGCACCTGCTCGATGTCGCTGCGGAAGCCGATGACCGGATTGCCGTAGTTGTGCGCGGCGAAGGCGAGGCGCTGCATGCGCTCGGCGAGCACGCTGCCGGGAGAGTTCTCGCCGCGCTCGAACTCGTTGCGCACCACGGTCATCTCGCTGTCGAGGTCCGACTTGCGCACGAACGAGTTGACCATGCGGTCGGCCTCCAGGCCGAGCGCCCAGTCGAGGTTGTCGCCGTCGGCGGTAAGCGTCTCGAAATAGGTCGTGCGGTCGTTGGAGGTGGTGCCGTTGAAGCGCGCGCCGCGGCGGTTGAGCTCTTCCTTGACGTTCCGGTGGGCGCTCGCGCCCTTGAACAGCATGTGCTCGAGCAGGTGCGCCATGCCCTTCTCGCCGTAGCCCTCGTTGCGCGAGCCTACGAAGTAGGAAATGTGCACCACGAAATTGCTCACGCTCGCGTCGGGCACCAGCAGCACGCGCAGGCCGTTGTCGAGCCGGTACTCGGTGGCGCCTTCGATGGAGGCGACCTTTTGCGGTGCGCCGAAGGCGGAGGCGCAGAGGAACAGGAGGAGGGCGGCGGCAAGGCGCTTCATCTCAAAACATCCAGTCGAAAAGGTGCAGGGCGGCAAGACCGGCGAGGATCGTACCGAAGGTGACACGCCAGCGCCACGCCACGCCGATCGCCACGAGGCCCGCCAGCAGCCGCTCGTTGCCGAGCGCCACGCTTGGGACACCGTTCTGCAGCAGCAGTTCCGGCGCCCAGATCGCGGTCAGCACCGCGGCGGGCACGTAGCGCAGCGCGCGCACCAGCAGCGGCGGCAGCTGCACGCGCTCCGGCAGCAGCAGGAAGGAGGCGCGCTGGCAGAACGTGAGCCCGGCCATGGCGAAAATGGTCAGCCACAGCATCATCGCGCTTCGACCTTTGAAAGCCTTTCAAACAAGAGTCCGAAACAGATTCCGACTGCGGCGGCCAATGCCAGGCCCAGCTTGAGCGGCAAACCGTTCGCCAGCACCGCAGTCGCGCCCGCCGAAAGCCCCGCGGCGAGCATCGGCCGGCCGCGCAGGAACGGGACCGTCATCGCGATGAAGGCGAGCGGCGCGGCGAAGTCCAGCTTCCAGGCCGCGGGCAGGCGCGCGCCGGCGACGATGCCGGTCGCGACGGTGGCCTGCCAGCAGATCCAGACCGGGATGCCGAGTCCGGCGAAATACTCGAACTTGCCCGGCGCCCGCGGATGGTCGAGGAAGCGCTGGAGGAAGATCGCGTAGGGGTTGTCCACCAGCGCGTAGGAGACGAGCAGCCGGCGGTGCAGCGGCTCGCCCGCGAAATACGGGCGGACCGAGACGCTGTACATGAACAGCCGCAGGTTGACGATGAACGCCGCGAGCACGACGACCAGCGCGGGCGCGCCGGCGGCGATCAGCTGCGTCGCGGCGAGCATCGAGGCGCCCGCATAGACGAGGATCGACATGGCCATCGCCTCCAGGGGCGGAATGCCCCCTGCAGCCATCGCCACGCCGGTGATGAGGCCGAACGGGCCTACCGCGACGAGCAGCGGCAGGCTCGCGCGCAGCCCGGCCTGGAACTCAGGACGCGAGAATCCAGGCCGCAGCGGCAATTTCGGTGGGCGCTCTTACTTCGCGGGCGCGGGAGCCGGGGCGCCGATCCGCTTCTGGTGCTGCTCGTGATAGCACTTCTCCAGGTCGTCGCCGCGCTTGCCCGAGCAGGCCTCGGCCATCGCCTGGTGCTCGTCCATGCGCTTGCTCAAGCGCGCGTGGCGCTGGTTGGCGCGCTCCTGGCACTTGGCCGGGTCGGCCTGCTTCGAGCAGTACTGCTGCTCCATGCAGCCGCGCTTGTCCTGCGAGCTCTTGCAAGCCTCGCGCGCCGCCTTCAGGTTTTCGCGAATTTGCTTGCGATCTGCTTCGCACTTGGCCGGGTCGGCCTGCTGGCTGCAGGGCTGCATCATGCCGCGGTGCGGGCCGCCCATGCCGGGCCCCTGGCCTCCGGGACCGCCCGGGCCCTGCTGCGCGAATGCGTAGCCGGCGGACAGGCAGAACAGCGTTGCGGCGAGCGTGGTCGTGAGTCGTTTCATGGCATTCCCCTGCGTGGTTGTGGGTGTGCCCAGACTAGTGACCCGCGCCGCCGCGCGCTGTGAGCATTTGTATCCGTCTGTAACCGGCCTATGCCGACAGGGCTACGCCTGCTTCAGCATCGTCGCGCCGTCGGAAACCTCGAATTTCCCGGGACCTTCGACGTTCACGGATTTCACGACACCGTTGTCCACCAGCATGGAGAAACGATTCATTCGCATTCCCATGCCGCGCGCCGAGAGGTCGAGCTCCAGGCCCAGCGCCTTGGCCCAGGCCGCGCTGCCGTCGGCGAGGAAGCGGATCTTGCCCATCGCTTTCTGGTCCTTGCCCCAGTGCGCCATCACGAACGCGTCGTTCACCGCCACGCACCAGATCTCGCTCACGCCCTTCTTCTTCAGCGCGTCGAAATTCTGCAGGTAGCTCGGCACGTGCTTCGCGGAGCAGGTCGGGGTATAGGCGCCCGGCAGGCCGAAAATCGCGATCTTCTTGCCCTTCACGGCGTCCGAGACCGTGACTTCCTTCGGCGGCATCGCGCACTGCGTCTGCGAATCGAACTCCAGGGACTCCATCAGCTTGCCGTCGGGCAGCTTGTCGCCGGCCTTGATCGTCATAAAACCGTCTCCTCAGTAGGGTTCTGGCGGGGGAGCGGGCATGATACCGCAGTAGGATTCCGGCCAGACAACCCTGGAGGAGAAGACGGTGGCGACATTCGTGGTGGCGCACGGCGCGTGGTCGGCGGGCTGGGCCTGGAAGAAGATGCGGCCGCTGATGCGGGCGCGCGGGCACGAGATCTTCACGCCGACCTACACGGGCCTCGGCGAGCGCGCGCACCTCGCGCACAAGGACATCGACCTCGATGCGCACATCGCCGACGTGCTCGCCGTGCTCGAGAGCGAGGAGCTGCGCGACATCGTCCTCGTCGGGCACAGCTACGGCGGCATGGTCGCCACCGGCGTCGCCGACCGCGCGAGCGATCGCATCGCGCAGCTCGTCTACGTCGACGCCTTTGCGCCGCGCGACGGCCAATCGCTGCTCGACCTGACCTCCGAAGACAACCGGCAGCGCGTGCGCGAGGGCGCGGCGAAGGAGGGCGGCGGCTGGCGCATTCCGCCCAATCCCGCGCCGCCGGATACGAGCCCGGCCGACCTGGCCTGGGTCAACGCGCATCGGCGCCCGCAACCGCTGAAAACCTTCGAGCAGAAGATCCGGCTGACCGGGGCCGTCGACAAGCTGCCGCGAACCTACGTCTACTGCAAGATCTTCCGGCCCGGCGACGTGTTCCGGCAGTTCCGCGACCGCGCGAGCACCGAGAAGGGCTGGAAGTGCATCGAAATCGACGCCAGCCACAGCCCGAACGTCACCGCGCCCGAGGCCCTGGCGAGGATCCTCGACGGCATCGCGCAGGGGCCCCGCTAGGGAGGCGACTTGTCCTTGGCGACGTCGGCGGGCACGGTGCCCGTCTTGATCCACGAGCGCATGGCGTGGATGGTTTCCACCTCCACGCCCACATAGCCGTGGTGGCTGAACGCCTGGCAGGCGTCGCCGCGCTGCGGGCCGCCGCCGCGCACCGTGACGAGGGGCGCGCCGCTGCGCTGCGCGGCGTCCTTCACCAGGCCGTAGCGCGTGAACTCGCAAGGGTCGTCCTCGTGATTGACCCAGAGCAGCTTCGATTTCAGCTCCGAGTAGTCGACGCCGGACAGCCCCGGGCCGTTGCGGCCCGCGCGAATCACCGATGACGTCAGGATCACGCGCTTGGCGAGCTCCGGATCCATGCGCCCGGCGTGGAACGCGCTGATCGAGCCTTCGCTGGTACCGACGTACGTCCAGTCCGAGATGCCGAACTGGCGCCCGATTTCCGCGATCAGCGCCGCGACGTCCGCGCCGTAGCGCGGCGTCTCGCGGAAGCGCTGGCTGAACGAGCCCCACTGGTCGGAGGGCGCGTCGATCACGGCCACGAGCGTCTCGTTGTCGAGCCACCAGCGGCGCGCGCGCACCAGGAAGTTGCCGCCCATCTCGAACCTCGGCGCGCCGCCTTCCTCGCGCAGCCGCATGATTCCCGGATGTCCCGGAAACAGCGCCACGCCGAACTTGAGCGCTTTCGCGCCCTCGAGATGCGTGACGAGGCCGGCGATGGTGTAGCCGTCGCGCTGGACCGTCACGACGCGGGTGGGATTCGCAAGGTTGGGATCAGACGCCGCGGTCTGCGCGAGCGCCGGCAGCGACGCGAGCGCGAGCGCTGCCAATGCGAGCCGGCG